>JAKBCY010000012.1 GCA_021807445.1 Pseudomonadota bacterium | reverse complement strand
CCTGACCGGACGGCGTTGCCTGGGCGACACTGCGTGTCGGGCCGGACGAGGAAGGGGAATGCGCGGGCATATGTTCACACGCGTAGTGGAGTTCAACGATCTGGCTGCACTCGAAAAGGCCTTGGCTCCAAACGACGTGGCCTGCGTGATCACAGAGCCGGTGCTCACCAATAGCGGCGCGGTCCTGCCCGAGCCTGACTTCCTGCAGAGCCTTCGCGCGGTGACGCACGAACACGGAACGTTGCTCGTCATCGACGAAACCCACACCATATCCTCCGGCCCAGGCAGGTACACCCGCGCCTTCGGCCTGGATCCGGACATCCTGGTTCTCGGCAAACCCATTGCAGGGGGCATGCCTGGTGCGGTGTACGGATTCACCGCCGAGGTGGGCGAGCGCATGCAAAGGGCCACGCAGGCAGCTGCCCCAGGCCATTCGGGCATCGACACGACGCTATCGACCGGGCTCCTCACGCTGCGCCTGATCCGCGCCATGCTCAGCGAGGTCATGACCGACGCTGCCTACACCCGCATGTTTGCCACATCCCGCCGCCTAGCCGACGGGCTGCGAACGGCCATTGCCAGCCGGGGCTTGCCGTGGACCGTGACGCGGATGCACAGGCGCTGCTCGACGCCTTCGGCGATGCGCTTGACGCCTTGAGCCTCGCTTGAGTTCAAAGGCTGCCTGGGCTTGGTTGACACCACGCGCCCGGGCAGCCCCCGACAAAGCAGCGGGATGCGCGCTCAGGGCCTGATGTAGGCGAAACCCGCTTTTTCAAGCTGCATGATGCGCACAACGCCCGCAGGCACGATCACGGCTTGTGGCACCAACTCAGGCATGTGGCCTAACTCCTTCGCCATGGCCTTCATGGTGTTGTGGCACGCGTCGAACTCGATGCCTTCGGCATCCTGCGCCTCGATCAATTTGCCCACGGGGCTGTTCTTGAGCAACATCTTCAGGCCCGGCCCAAAGGCCACGACCACAATTTGCACCTTGTCCTGGCCAAAATGCTCGAGGACGTTCTGGGCATTGTTCAGCACGAAGTGCCACCGCGCCGGATTACCCGAGCTCATTTGCAGCACCAGCTTTTCTTGCGCAAACGGCACGCTGTGAATAAAGATTGGCTTGTCGAAGTTGAAGTCATTCAGCATCGACGGGTTCGCCGCCTGTGCGAAGGACATCGCACCACATGCCATGCTCAGCGCAAGAAGTGCACCGCGCGCCGCGCGCATCCAGGGGTTGAGGGTCATGTCTGTATGTCTCCTTTGTAATGAACGTAGGCCGGCCCCTGTCAAGATGCGACGACTCACACGCCAGGGGCCGCGGCGTGGACCGTCTGAAGATACACCGGCCGTGAAGGAATTGGCATCGGCCCTTACCCGACTACAGCCTTCAAACCCAGACTGTCCGCAGTCCACGCCGCGCCCATTCGGTCATTCCGCCTGGATCTTCGCGCAACAAGCCTTTGATATCCATGATGCGATCGAGCACAAACCGCGCACCCGCTGCGTATTGACCGCTATTGCAATACATGAACCCCGGCGCTGGGCGCGAGGCGCCATCGCGCGCGAGCGCCGCCTTGTCCGCTGGCTGGCCGAACAGCTGCGATTCCCAAGCCGGGGGGGCCGCCTCTTGAAGCGATAAGGCATCGTCACCCGTTGGTGTCAACACGACGGGGTTGCCCGGCTCCGGAAGCGACGCCTGCGTGACGCCCTGGAAGTGCTCGGCCGTCTGCAGCAGGAAATCCACCCGTTTGCCGTTGATGGCGCGCTTCTGTCGCAACGCCCAGAGGTTCGCCGACAGCGCACCGGCGATATCACCACCGACTCGATCCAGGACGTTTTTGTCGCCTGTCTTGCTGAATTTCGGATCGTCCGCGAGGGGGTTAAGGTTGTCGCGCATGTCAACGATCTGCGCCACCTTGGCATAGTCGTCAAGCCCTTGTGGCACTACACGAGACCCCGGCAGCGCCACAGCTTGCGCCCAGGACCAAGCCCCGCAGCCCAATGCTCCGATCCAAATGCGCAAACGCCGCGCGCCTCTTCTCATTGTCTCCCTGCTCCTCGCATGTTGTCCGCGCATTTTGCTCAGAATTTGCGATGAGTCCAACGATTTGTTTGCGTGAGAGTTACCGGCTTTTTGGGTTAATCGCGGGCAGGCTCTGGCCTGCCGCACCTCAACCCGCGGGCGCGCCAACTGCAGATGGAAGTCGAGCTGCCAACTCCAAAAGCCTTGGGCAGCCCACGGCGCCGTCGCACCGCCCGTGATCATCGCAACCGTGTCCGCACGCACACGCCATCTCACCGACTCCGATCGGCACCAGTCGAGATCACCTTCGGGCTGCGTGAATCACGCCTCAGCTTTGCACCAACCGCTTGGCCTTGGCAATGGACAGCAGAATGCCCGTTCCCAGCATCAGCGTGACCAGCGCCGTGCCCCCATAGCTGATGAAGGGCAGCGGCACGCCCACCACGGGCAGGATCCCCGACACCATGCCCATATTGACGAACGCGTAGGTGAAGAAAATCATGCTGATGGAGCCCGCTAGAAGGCGCGAAAACAGCGTCGGCGCCCCTGCCGCGATCATCATGCCGCGTCCTATGAAGAACAGATAGGCAAGCACCAGCACGATGTTGCCCGCCAGGCCCCATTCTTCAGCGAGCACGGCGAACACAAAGTCGGTGTGCGACTCGGGCACAAAATTCAGGTGCGCCTGCGTGCCGTGCAGATAACCCTGACCCCACACCCCGCCGGAGCCGATGGCAATCATCGATTGAATAATGTTGAAGCCCGTGCCCAGCGGGTCCTTCTGCGGGTCGAGAAGCATCAGCACGCGCTGACGCTGGTAGTCGTGCATGAAGTGCCACAACACGGGCGCAGCACTGGCTGCAGCGAGCATCAAGAGTATGAGCACGCGCCACGACAGCCCGGCGAAAAAAATCACGAAAAACCCCGTCGACAGCACCAGCATGGCCGTGCCCAAATCGGGTTGCTTCATGATCAAGGCCACCGGCACGGCCAGCAATAGACCTGCGACAGCGTAATCGCGCAGCCGGATAAAGCCCTCGCGCTTTTGAAAATACCAGGCCAGCATCAGAGGCATGGCGATTTTCATAATCTCCGATGGCTGAATCACCACGCCGACATTCAGCCACCGCCTCGCACCCTTGCGAACCAAGCCAAACATGGCAGTGGCCAGGAGCAGCGCCACGCCGAAGGCATAGAGGGGAACGGCGATTTGCATGAGCCGCTGGGGCGGAATCTGCGCCACCACGAACAACACGACGAAGGCCACGCCCAGATTGCGCAACTGGTCGCCAAAGCTGATGTTCTGCCCCTGCAGTGCGGAAAACAGCACCAGGCAGCCGATGGCCACCAGTGTGAGCAAGCCCGCTAGCAAGGGGCCGTCAAAGCCACTGACGTAGGGCTGCAGCCGGCGCCACAAAGGCGGGCGGTTGATGACAGCGTTCATCGCCCAACCCCCGCTCGGCGCGCCGAGCATTGAGTGCCGCACGGATACCGCGCGCTCAGCGCTCCCAGCATTGGCGTTGTCACAGGCGGACTCCCTCGTCTGGATCGGTATGGTCGTGCTGCGCACCGAATCGCGTGAAAAGAGGCCCGGGCTGGCAGCGAGCGGGCGTGTAGCGACCGTCCAGCGCCGTGCGCTCGGCGCGGGGAGCGCTGGATGTGGTTGGGCCTCGCGGAGTTGACGCAGCCGGGGCCGGCCATGGCTCGACGGCGGGGTTCGGTGCCTGGGCTCGCTCAGCACCCGCAGGCTCGCTGCCATCGCGACCTGGCAATGGGGACTGGGTCGTTTCCTTTGCACCGGTCACTGCCGCCCGCGATGCGGGCGGCGGCTTGGCCCCGGGAACTGCAGGCACGCCATTCTTGCCCCCCGCATATTGGAACTGCACAGCTTGCGGTTTCACACCCGAGATCTTCTGGACTTCGGCTTCGCTCGGGTACACGCCGAGCAGGTGATAGTCCAACAGCTTGCGCGCGATGGGGGCTGCAGCCTCAGCCCCCCAGCCCGCATGCTCGACAATCAGCGCCACGCACATCGTCGGGTTCTCCGCAGGCGCATAGACGACATACAGCGCATGATCGAGAAGATGCCGCGCCAGGTCCCCCGCGACGTATTTCTGGTTTTGCCCAACCGTAAACACCTGTGCCGTGCCCGTCTTTCCCGCACTGGTATACGGCGCGTCCTTGAAGACCGCATAGGCCGTGCCATCGGGCTCGGTATTGACGCCAACCATGCCGTCGTGCACCACCTGCCACATGGCATCAGGCGGCGCGATGCGCTCGGCCACCTCCATGGGTGTGGGCTCGAAGCGGCGACTCTGCATATTCTCGACGAGCTTGACCACACGCGGCTTGAGACGCGTGCCACGGTTAGCCATCGTGGCCAATGCATTGGCCATCTGCATGGGCGTGAAGCTGTTATAGCCCTGACCGATGCCGAGGCTGATCGTTTCGCCCCGGAACCACTCCTGCTGGGCGGGCAATTTGTAGGCTTTCTTCTTCCACGCCTTCGATGGCAGGATGCCTTTGGCCTCATCCGGCAGATCAATGCCCGTGGGCTGGCCGAACCCGAACTTCCTGGTGTAGTCGTGCATGCCGTCCACGCCCCAGTCGTTGGCCACCATGTAAAAGTAGGTGTCGCATGACACGGTGAGGGCCTTGTGCATATCGACGCGGCCATGGCCGCCGGGCACATCGTCGCGGAACTTGTGCTTGCCCAGCATGAAGTAGCCTGGGTCGTCGAGGGTGTAGCTTGGCGTGCGCAGCCCCAGCGTGAGGGCACCCAGCGCCAGATAAGGCTTGTAGGTGGAGCCGGGCGGGAATGTTCCTCGCAGGACGCGGTTCAGCAGGGGCTTGCGAGGGTCGGTGTTGAGGGCATTCCAGTTCTGGGTGTCAATGCCATCCACAAACAGATTGGGGTCGTAGGTCGGCATGGAGACGAACGCCAGGATCTCGCCGTTGCGGGGATCCATGGCGACGCAAGCGCCGGTACGGTCACCGTACAGGTCTTCGCCAAGCTTCTGGAGCCGCGCGTCGAGCGACAGCACCAAGGCGCTGCCGGGAACGGCCGGGAAATTGCGCAGCTTGCGGACCGGTTTGCCCACCGCATTGACTTCGACCTCGTCAAAACCCGTCACGCCATGCAACCGTTCTTCGTATGCCCGCTCCACACCGGTCTTGCCGATGTGGTCGGTGCCTTGGTAATTGGACGCCTGGTCCCCTTCGGCAATTTTGGCCTGCTCGGCGGGACCGATGCGCCCGATGTAGCCAATGGCATGGCAGCCCAGAGAACCAAGCGGATAGTTGCGAAATAAGCGGGCCTGCACGGCCACACCCGGAAAGCGAAAGCGCTGCGCGATGAATCGGGCCACCTCCGCATCCGTCAGCTTGTTGCGAATGGGCGTGGACTCAAAACTGCGGTTTTGCTCGAGAAGGTTCCGAAAACGCTTCTCGTCGAACGCGGAGATCGGCAGAATCGTGCGCAGCGCGGCGATCGTCGCGTCCAGCCCGCGCGTCTTGCTTGGCGTAATCTCCAACGTGTACGCAGCGTAGTCATTGGCAAGCACGATCCCATTGCGATCGAGGATGAGCCCCCGTGATGGCGCCACGGGCACGATTGCAATACGGTTGTCCTGCGCCTGCAGCGAATACCGCCGATGGCGGATCACCTGAAGCCACAACCATCGCCCGACGAGCAGTGCAAAGCTCAGCACCACCACCAGCGCGGCCACTACAAGGCGGCGGCGGAACCGCAGCAGCTCGCGCTCAACGTTCTTCAGCTCAGCCATGCCATCCCCCGCGGTCGTGACGACTGCGATTCGCGCGGCGCGCTCTCATCAGTTGGATCTGTTTCGCCATCGTCGCTGCCCTGGCGCGTTTAAAGGGGCCTGTTTTCGTCCGCATCGGGCGCGCGGCGCTGAGGCGCCAACAACAACCAGCTCACGACAGGCCACAGCAGCGCCTGCAGGACCGGGCCAAGGAAAAAGCTCCAACCCGGAAAGCTTCCCCCAGCGACCATGCGCACGAAAAACTCGATGAATTGCGCTGCCAGAAACAACGGCAGCACCTGGAGCGCCTGCATTGGCAGCGAGAACCACAGCAGACGCCGATGCAGCGCCACCGCGAAGAACGCCAGCAGGGTGTAGGCCAGGGCATGAGCACCCAGAAGTCCTGTGTGCTGCACATCGATCACAAGGCCAAGAATGAAACCCACGCCAATGCCAACGCGGCGAGGCTGGTGCACCGCCCAGAACACAAGCGCCACGGCAAGCACATCGGGCAGCCACGGCAGCCGGCCCAGCGGAAGGAAGTCGATCAGCAGAGCCACCGCCAACGTGGTCCAAATAAACCAAGGACGCGCAGCCAACAGCAACACCTGCCCGCGCGCCGCACGCTCAGCGGCCAGCGAGTCGGGCCGGCGTCGAAAAGGCAGATCAATGCGCATCGTGGCCGTCTTCACGGGCGCGCGGGGGCGCCCTGCTTGCGGCGCGTCGCCGCGGCGGCTCCTGGCACGGCGGGCGCCAGCGCCAATGGCGCCAGCGGCCTGAGCACCAGTACATAGCGCCCACCCCCGTTCACATGTGCCAGCGGCGCGCACAGAACCCGTGCGAATGCGGCGTCAGGCCTGCGCTCAACGGCCGTTACACGCGCCACAGCAAGTCCTACCGGATAAATCCCGTCCAGCCCGCTCGTGACCAGGAGGTCTCCCACGCGCAGGTCAGTATCGGCCGCCTGCCAGCGCAATTCCAATCCGCCTGACGTCGCATCGGCATCACCCGCAAGCACGCCGCGTTCGCCGTTGCGGACCACCTCCACCGGCACTGCTGAGTCGCGGTCGGTCACAAGCGTCACCTGCGCGCCAAGCGGATCGACCTGGGTCACCTGCCCCAGCAGCCCAGTCTCGTCCATGACCGGCGAGCCCAGCGCGATGCCCGAGAGCGTCCCCTTGTCGAGCAGCAGCTTGCGCGCGAACGGATCGCTGGCCTGCGCCACGATTTTGGCTGCGATGGACTGGATGGGCACCCTTCGCTTGAGCTGCAGAAGCGCCCGAAGGCTGGCGTTCTCCGCCTGCAGTTCACTGGCCATTCGTGCCTTCAATGCGAGCTGCACATTGGATTGGCGCAAAGCCTTGGCATCCTGCTGGGCGGTGTGAAGCGATTCGAAATGTCCCGCCATGTCTGTCAGGGCTTCGATCGGGGCGCGCGCCACTTGCATCACAGGCTCGATGACGGTGGCGATAATCGTACGCAGCGGCGTCACCATGTGCCAGCGCGCATCCATGGCCATGAGCAGAAGCGACAGCGCGCCATAAAACACCAGGCGCGTGAACGCCGATGGTCCTTGCCGGAAAAACGGTGGCGGACTGCGATCGAGGGTGTCAAAGGCCATGGCAGGGACGTTGCCGGCTCGAAGCGGTTGAAGGTCAGCGCATCAAGCGCTTGGTGCGCCGCCGTGTGGCCAATTACTCCGAGGTGAAGATGGTTCCGAGACGGTCCATCCGCTCTAACGCCATGCCGCAGCCTCGTGCCACGCATGTCAGCGGGTCTTCAGCCACGAGCACCGGCAGCCCGGTCTCCTCGGCCAGCAATCGGTCGAGGTCACGCAGCAGCGCACCCCCGCCAGTGAGCATCATGCCCCGCTCAGCAATGTCGGCACCGAGCTCGGGCGGGGTCTGCTCCAGCGCGTTCTTCACCGAGGAGACGATTTGGTTGATCGGATCGGTAAGCGCCTCCAGGATTTCATTGCTGGAGATCGTGAAACTGCGCGGGACACCTTCAGAAAGATTGCGGCCCTTGACCTCCATCTCCTTGACCTCGGAGCCGGGAAAGGCCGAGCCAATTTCCTTCTTGATGGCCTCGGCCGTGGGCTCGCCGATGAGCATGCCATAGTTGCGGCGGATGTAGTTGAGGATTGCCTCGTCAAACTTGTCGCCACCCACGCGCACGCTGCCCTTGTAGACCATCCCTCCCAGCGAGATCACGCCCACCTCCGTGGTACCTCCGCCGACGTCAACCACCATCGAGCCACTCGCCTCGCTCACCGGCAGACCCGCTCCGATCGCTGCGGCCATTGGCTCCTCGATCAGGTATACCTCGCTGGCGCCGGCACCGAGCGCCGATTCACGAATGGCACGGCGCTCAACCTGGGTGGAGCCACACGGCACACAGATGATGATGCGCGGCGACGGCTTGAAGAGCGTTGTCTCGTGCACCATCTTGATGAACTGCTTGAGCATCTGCTCGGTCACCGTAAAGTCGGCGATCACGCCATCCTTCATGGGGCGAATCGCCTCGATGTTGCCGGGCACGCGGCCCAGCATGGCCTTGGCCTCGCGGCCGACCGCCTGAATGGTCTTCTTGCCGTTGGGGCCGCCTTCGTGACGAATGGCAACCACCGATGGCTCGTCGAGCACAATGCCCTTGCCCCGCACATAGATGAGGGTATTGGCCGTTCCGAGATCGATGGCCAGGTCGGTGGAAAAATACCGTCGAAAAAGTCCGAACATGGCGTGGCTTGGATTTTGGATGTGTGGGAAAGGCAACAAAAATCATTGAAAGCACCGCAAAGGTGCTGGATTCTTGCCACGGATAATCGTGCCATGTTACCGGATAGTGCCCCGTAGAATGTGCGTTTTTGCATGTATAGGCGCACGTCGCGCCACGATGGGGTGCAGTCCCCACGCACAATTTCGCCCTGATTTCACCATGCCCCTGCAACCGAGCGATATCGACCGCATTGCCCACCTCGCCCGCCTGCGCCTGAGTGGCGCAGAGCAAACGTCGATGCTGGCTCAGATCAATGAATTTTTCGCCATCGTCGAGCGCATGCGCGCGGTGGACACGGCCGGCGTGATGCCGTTGGCTCACCCGCTTTCGGCCGCCATGGATTTGCCTCTGCGACTGCGTGACGACGCGCCCCAGATGCCCGACATCCGGGACGCGGTGCTGGCCAATGCTCCAGCCGCACAGGATGGCCTGTTTATCGTACCCAGGGTGGTGGAATGATGGGCAGCAAGATCGACATCGCCACGGCAAGCCTGCGCGAGCAGGCCGCCGCGCTGCAGGCGCGCACCATTTCCAGCGCAGAACTTGTGCACGAGCAATGCGCTCGCATTGCGGAGCACGCGCAACTCGGCGCCTTTCTGCACGTGGCCGAGGACAGCGTACGGCAACAGGCCCGGGATTCGGACGCGGAGCGCGCTCATCGCGGGGCGCAAGCAACGCTGGGCCCGCTGTTTGGACTGCCGATCGCCCATAAAGATGTGTTCGTCACGCGGGGGATGCCATCCACGGCCGGCAGCAAGATGCTCGCCGGCTATATGAGCCCCTTTGACGCCACCGTCGTGCAAAGGCTTCAGGCTGCGGGCATGGTGGCGCTCGGCAAGACGAACATGGATGAGTTCGCCATGGGTTCGTCCAACGAGAATTCCGCCTTCGGCCCCGTGCGCAACCCGTGGGATGTACGGGCCATACCTGGCGGGTCCTCGGGAGGCTCGGCCGCAGCGGTGGCAGCTCGCCTCGTTGCTGCCGCCACCGGAACCGACACGGGCGGCTCGATCCGGCAGCCGGCCGCCATGTGTGGTGTCACGGGCATCAAGCCGACCTATGGGTTGTGCTCGCGCTTTGGCATGATCGCCTTTGCCTCCAGCCTCGACCAAGCCGGACCCATCGCACAGACGGCATGGGACTGCGCGGCATTGCTGGAGGCCATGGCCGGGTTCGACGCGCAGGATTCCACGAGTGTGAAACGCGACATCCCGTGCTATACGCAGGCGCTTGACGCGCCGTCACCGGATGCCGATTCGAGGCGCCCCCTAGCGGGACTTCGCATCGGCCTGCCACGCGAGTGGTTCGCCGAGGGCCTGGCCGAGGAGGTAGCTCAAGCCGTGCGCGGGGCCTTGGCCGAGTTGGAAAAGCTCGGCGCCGTGCTGCTGGATATCACGCTGCCACGCACCGAACTGGCCATCCCCGCTTACTACATCGTTGCTCCGGCCGAGGCCTCGAGCAATCTCTCACGCTTTGACGGCGTACGCTATGGCCACCGCGCCCGCGACTACCGCGATCTGACGGAGCTTTACGCTGCCAGCCGTGCCGAGGGCTTCGGCCCCGAGGTCAAGCGGCGCATCCTCATCGGAACCTACGTGCTCTCGCACGGCTATTACGACGCTTACTATCTGCAGGCGCAAAAAATCCGCCGTCTCATTGCCGAGGATTTTCTCGCTGCGTTTACGCACTGCGATGTGATCGCCGGGCCCGTATCGCCTACCGTGGCGTGGAATCTGGGCGAAAAGGCCGACCCACTAGCCAACTATCTCGCCGACATCTACACGCTTCCTGCGAGTCTGGCTGGGCTGCCCGCCATGGCCATTCCGGCGGGGTTCGGCCTCGGCGCGCACGCCAGCCGCCCGGTGGGCCTGCAGCTTATCGGCCCGCATTTTGGCGAACAGCGCCTCTTGCATGTCGCGCACCAGTTCCAGCAAGCCACCGACTGGCACACGCGCGCGCCCACCCTCTGAGTTCCACGCAAGCACCATGTCCAAAACCTGGGAAATCGTCATCGGTCTGGAAACGCACGTGCAGTTGTCCACGGCTTCCAAGATGTTCTCCAATGCACCCACGGCATTCGGTGCGGCATCCAACACCCAGGCCAGCGTCGTGGACCTGGCCCTGCCTGGAGCGCTGCCCGTGGCCAACCGCGCCGCTGTTGAGCGCGCGATTCGCCTGGGACTGGCTGTGGACGCGAGCATCGCACCTGTATCGATTTTCGCGCGCAAAAACTACTTTTACCCCGATCTTCCCAAGGGCTACCAAATCAGCCAGTTCGAGATTCCTGTCGTGCAAGGCGGCATGGTGCCGTTCTTGTTTGACGGGGAACTCCGTCGCGTGCAGCTCACCCGTGCACACCTGGAGGAGGATGCGGGAAAGTCCATGCACGGAATCAACTATGAGGGCCAGGACGCCACAGGCATCGACCTGAACCGCGCCGGCACACCACTGCTGGAGGTGGTAACCGAGCCGGTCATGCGCTCTGCGGCCGAAGCAGCGGCTTACGCTCGTGCGCTGCACGCACTCGTGGTCTGGCTGGACATCTGCGACGGCAACCTGCAAGAGGGATCGTTCCGCTGTGACGCCAATGTCTCGGTGCGCCGCACAGGCAAGCCGCTGGGCACCCGCTGCGAGATCAAGAACCTCAACAGCTTTCGTTTTCTCGAACGTGCCATCACCGTCGAGGCGCAACGACAAATGGAGCTGATCGAAGACGGAGGCACCGTCGTGCAGGAGACCCGCCTGTTCGATCCCGATCGCGATGAGACGCGCGCGATGCGCACCAAGGAAGACTCACACGACTACCGCTATTTTCCCGACCCCGACCTGCCACCACTGGTCATCGCGCCACACTGGATTGAAGACGTGCGCCGCGCCCTGCCCGAGTTGCCCCGCCAGATGGCCGAGCGTTTCATGCGCGACTATGCGCTGCCTGCCGTGGATGCAGCCTACCTCACGCAAACCCGGACGCATGCCGCCTATTTCGAAGCATGCGCCGGGACCTGTGGTCAGCCCAAGCTGGCCGCCAACTGGATCATGGGCGAGCTGGCGGCGCAGCTCAACCGGGCCGAGGTCGAGCTCGATGCCTCGCCTGTGAGCGCGCAGCAGCTCGGCCGCCTCGTGGCCCGCGTGCACGACGGCACGCTTTCGAGCAAAACGGCGCGCGAGGTTTTTGCGGCGCTATGGTCTGGTGAACACGATGTGGATCGCGTCATCGAATCGCGTGGTCTGCGTCAGATCAGCGACGCGAGCGCAATCGCCGAGGCGGTGGCGGCGGTCCTTGCAGCCAACCCGAAAAACGTCGAGGAATACAAGAACGGCAAGGCCAAAGCGCTCAACGCCTTGGTCGGCCAGGTGATGAAAGCCACCGGCGGACTTGCCAATCCCCAGCAGGTTGGTGAGGCGCTGCGTGCGGCGATCGAAGCGTGAAAGCGCTCAGGGATTGGCTGCGCTGCCGCCTTGCTCGCTTTGCTGATGCGCCCATGACGACTCAAGACTGGGCAGCAAGTGCATGTACTGGGCTCGAATCTGCCGCATTTCCACTTCCTGCCCTGCAATCAGCTGCTGCTCCTGCTGCGTGAGAAGCCTGTTTTCCTCGAACCGGTTACGCAGATCCATGGGATAGTTGCCGCTCGGGTAGAACTGCGCCTCCTGCTGCAGGGCCTTGCGTGCAGACGCAAGGCGGGCGATGCGCTGGCGCGCCGAGGCAATGAGCCCTCGTGGCGTCTGCAAGTCGTTGCGCTCGGCCTGATTAAACGCCGCGCGGTCTGGGTAGCGGGTGAGCAATGCCCGCTGCTCACGCTGCTTGTTTCGCAGTTGCTCCTGATCCTGGCGCTGCCGTGTCAATGCCGCGCTTTGCTCGGCCTGCTGCCGCGGCGTCAGGATGCGGCGGCGCACAGTGCCATCCGCGTTGAGCTCCTTGCCGCCGTAGCGCAGACAATCCGTACTGAGGTGATCAGTGGTCACGACTGGGCCGCTTGCGGTGTGGCAGACGAAAATATCGGCCTGCGCCACCGCAGGCCACGCTGCAGCCAGTGCCATGAAGCCGTGGACCATCCGCAGTCGCATTGCGCTATCGCCCTCCATCTCCGATTAACCGAACCCAAAACAAGCGGTGGCGGCCGGGCAACCCCCGAAGCGCACGCACGCAACGCCCAGGAAGACCCCGTCTCCGTCCCCGCCCAGTTCGATAGTCTATCCTCGCGTGCCGCTTGCAGCCCCCATCATGAACTCAACTCCCCTGCGTGTTACATCCCTGAACCTCAATGGCATTCGCTCCGCAGCAAACAAGGGCGTGGATGCCTGGCTACGCGAACAGGCGCGACCTGACTGGCTTTGCGTGCAGGAGCTCAAGGCGCTGGAGTCCGACATGAATCCCGACTTGCGCACGCTGGGCGGGCTGCGTGGCGCCTTTCACCACGCGGAGAAACCCGGTTACAGCGGCGTCGGCCTGTACTTCCGGCACGAACCGGATGAACTGCGCGTCGGGTTTGGAAATGCCGAATTCGATGCGGAAGGCCGCTATGTCGAGGCGCGCTACCGATTGGCGGACGGCATGCGCTTGACCGTTGTCTCGGCGTATTTCCCCTCGGGTTCGAGTTCGGATGCACGCCAGCAAGCCAAATTCCGCTTCCTCGCCGCCTTTGAAGATCACATGCGTGCGCTGCAAAGCCAAGGCGAGGTGATTTTGTGCGGCGACGTGAACATCGCACACAAGGAAATTGACCTGAAAAACTGGAAAGGCAATCTCAAGAACAGTGGTTTCCTGCCCGAAGAGCGCGCCTGGATGAGCCATGTACTGGACGATTTGGGATGGGTGGACGTTTTTCGCGCGCTCAATCCACGGCCAGATCAGTACACATGGTGGAGCAACCGCGGCCAAGCTCGGGCCAAGAACGTGGGCTGGCGTATTGACTACCAGCTCGCCACGCGGGGCGTCGCGGCATTGGCGGAGCGCGGCAGTGAGTCGATCTATACGGCTGCGCGCTTTTCCGACCACGCCCCGCTATCCATCAGCTATGACCTGCGATTGTGAGCCATGCCCTGAGGCACGCAGCGACCTCGCACGCCCCAGGTAGGAAGGTGCCCGGCGATCAGCTCGGTCCCTGATCCTGCGTCGGACCCCGGCGCGGAACCCAAGTCCAGGCATCGACGATGCCTGGACTTTTTCGCATGGTGCGGTATGGGGGCCATTGGGGCCTGCACCCTGCCGAGGCAGCGCCATCGCCGCGCCCAAAATCGTGATTTCTTTCACAGCTCGGCGCGACATCCATCCTTAAACTGCGAAGACCGCGGCGCGTTCTCAATTCATCTGCCCCATCATCTCCAGTCCTGGCCCCATCATGACCTCCACATTCGCGATGCCCGAAGACATTCAGCAGCTTGCTGCATCGGGAGACGTCGCCGCCCAGGAATGGCTGGCCGACTTCCTGCGCAATGTGGAGCAGCACTCGGAATCAGCGCAGTGGTATACCCAGGCCGCCCGTCAAGGGTCGGCCACAGCGCAGTACAACTTGGGATGGGCTTATTTTCATGCCCGCGGGGTGACGCGTGATTACGCCCAGGCCCTTGAATGGTGGCGGCGTGCAGCAGAGCAGGGCTTGCCACGCGCGCTTGGGGCAATCGGACGTTTGTTCGAACACGGCCATGGCGTCGTGCAAAGCTTTGCGCAAGCCGCGCAGTGGTATCAGGCGGGTTGCGATCGCGGGGACGTTCCCAGCCATTGGTTTCTTGGGCGTCTTTATGCACAGGGGCACGGCGTGGCGATCGACCGCGCTCAAGCCATTGCGCATTTCCGATACGCCGCCGAGCGATCGCATCGGTCAGCTCAGTACAGCCTGGCTGTGGCACTGCTTGAGATGGGCACGCAAGCGACGGTGCAGGAGGCGACAGCGTGGCTCAAGAAAGCAGCAGACCATGGACACGCCGCATCGCAATATAGCCTGGGCCTCATCTATCTGGAGGGAGGCGCCCTGCCTCAGGATGCACAGGTCGCGGCGCAATGGCTACAGCACGCAGCATCCGCCGGGCATGCTGATGCGCAATTTGCCCTTGGCGTGCTGTACTACAAAGGCCAAGGCCTGTTGCAAGACACCGACAAGGCGGCTGAGTGGTGGGCGCGCGCCGAGGAACAAGGCCATGTTCGCGCTCAGCGCAATTTGCTCTCGATGAACGTTCAATCATCGAATTCGCTATCGGGCATCACGTTGCAAGAAGTGGACGCACCGTGCGCGGAAGGTCCCTATTGGGCAAAGACGGCAGCTTGAATGCTCACCGAACTGACAGACGGTGACGCCCACTTCACGGAACCCAGGTCATGCAGCCTGACAGCAGCACAGGACTTCCAGCTTCTCAATGGGCTGACACCGCAAGTTATGCGGCCAAGACGTTGCGCGCAGCGTTGATGTCGCGCTCGTGTGCGCCGCCGCCCAGACGCAGCTTGGGGTCGTACGCAAAGCGCGCACCCGAACGTGCGCCCAAGAGCCTCGACCAGACTGAGCACTGTGTCGAAGCGGACCGCTTAGGCGCGCTTGATATCCATCGCTCACAGACCATAACCATGCCCAATTCGTGTAACACGTTGATCCACTACCGAGCGTCGCTCGGCGCGCCTTTCCTCCCCGCCCTAAGCGACGAGGATTTCCGGAGCAACGGATGAATACCGGCGCGCATCCATTTCGGCGCAGCTTGGTCGCTGCGCTACTGAGCGTGGCCCTTGGGCCCGCGCATGCGCTCACTCTAGGGCCTATCCGAGTCATTTCCCATCTTGGCCAGCCCTTGTCAGCACGCATTCCCCTGCTGGCTCTCAGTTCCGCAGAGGGCCAAACATTAATGGCTCAGATGGCGTCGCCTTACGCCTACCACCAGGCGGGACTGCATGTGGATCCGGTGTTGCCCTTCATACGCGTCACGCTCGCGAATGACCGACAGGGCGATCCGTATATCCATCTTGCAACGGACCGCCCTGTGTGGTCGCCGTATCTGGACTTGATGGTCACGCTTGCCTGGCAGGACACCCTTCCGCAGGGAGCAACGCTGCACTCAAGCCACGACTACACCATATTGCTCGATCCCCCGGCAGAAGGCGCCGCGCCTTTGCTGCAGCCCATGGCAGCCACGCAGCAGGCCCCTGCCCCGGCCGCAAACACGGCACGCCAAGCCGGGGCTGCATCTTCTGCACCGGTCTTGCCTGCGCACCCCGTGGCGGCTGGGCCAGCCAAGGCGAGATCTGGATCCACTCACCTGCACATCGTTCGGCGCGGAGACACCCTTTGGGGAATTGCGCACAGCGTCACTCGCTCAGGCGAGTCAATGCCCAAGATGGCCGATGCGATCTGGCGTTCAAACCCGCATGCTTTTGTCGCGCACAACCCCAACTTGTTGCGCGTTGGCAGCCGCCTGCGCATTCCTGACGCAGCCAGGGTTCTTGCGGCCACGCCACTTCCGGACCGCCCCGTCAAACCCACCGCGCCCAATCCGGTGGTCGATGTTCAAGTGGGGAGCGATGCGCCGGTTCTGCGCATGGGTGATGCAATTCTCGGCGCCCATGCTTCCGCACCAAGCCCCGCCTTGACCGCAACCACGGCTTCAGCCTCCGACCTTGCGCGGCGCCTCGCCCTCGCCAAGGCGCAGCTCCAACAAGCCCAGATCGCATACGATCAAGCCCAAGCCCAGCTCCGATCGCTCAGGGCGCTGCGGCACGAGTCAAGACCAGTAGCCGCAACGGCGATGACTGCAAGCGGCGCCACGGCGACGCTCGCCCAGGATGGTGCACGCGAGCAGCGCAGCATTGATGTGCCACGACCCCAGCCGCGAACACCTCGGCAACCGCGATCTTCGCTGTGGACGTGGTCGGTTGGAGCAGCGCTCGTTGCCGCGGCGATCGTGGCGCTCTGGCTTTACCGGCGTCGGCGTGCGCGCAACCAGCCCCCGCCCTGGGCCCTGACGCAACAAGTGGCTCGCACCTTCAATGCAAACCCACGAAAGCCATTCAGCTCACCGATCTCACCAACACGCATGCTCGAGACCGAGAGAAGCCTTGCCCAACTTCAGACGTCATCTGGTCTGCAGGGGCCGCACCCGAGCGACGTTTGGCAACCCCAGGCCTCGTCCATAGTGCCGATTGATGATGAACCGGATCCTTTGACGGAGGCGGATTTCTATGTCTTGCATGACCGCCCACATCAGGCGCTCGAGCTGTTGCGGGACGCTGCCGCACGGCACCCGGATCATGTGCCTGTACACCTGAAGATCTTGGAAATCTTGGCCGGCATTCACGATCGCATCGGGTTCGAGGACTATGCGAGAAATGTTGGAGACCGCTTTGGGCCAGGAATTGCATCAAAGATTCAAATGCTGCAAGCCCGCCTCGCAGGTCCAACCGCAGCCAGGGGCATCCCGCCGGATTCGCCCAAGGGCGCCGAGTCCATCGCTCACCAAGGGTCCGGATCAGATCGCGGAACCAGCTCTTTGCCGGCACTTGATTTGGATCTGTCGTCCGATTTCTTGGTCTCAGCGCTGCGTCCAGACAGGCACTGAGCCCCCGCAGAGCCCCTAGCATCGACTCAACCCCGACACGGCGAGCCACCTCCCTGCTTCGACATGGCCTTGGTTACGCGGCAAGCCATCCTTCAAGGCCGGGAAGACTCGCGAGGATGTCGCAGGCACCGGCTTGCTCTTGGTTCGCCAGGCGCCGTCGATTCATCTTTCGCGCGCAAGCCGTGGCAAGTTCCGCTCCCTGGGCCGGCGCCCGACGACATCCGCGGAATCAACGCTGCGAGGCCAGTTTGTCCTCAGTCCGGGTATCGAAGTCGTTGACGTCATGGCGCTCGTGCAGTTGACCGGACGGCTCGCCCGACGTGCGGTTGACCATACGGCCGCGCTGCACGGCAGGGCGTTGGGCAATCAGGTCGGCCCAACGCACCACGTTTGCGTAGGTCTGGACCTGCAGAAACTGCCCCGCGCCGTAGAGCAAGCCTTTAACCAGGGCGCCGTACCAGGGCCAGGTGGCAATGTCGGCAATTGAATACTCGTCCCCAGCGAGGTACGCGTTTTCGGCGAGGTGGCGGTCAAGCACGTCGAGTTGACGTTTAACCTCCATTGCGTATCGGTCGATGGCGTATTCGATCTTCGTCGGCGCATAGGCATAGAAATGCCCAAACCCGCCTCCGAGAAAAGGCGCGCTACCCATCTGCCAAAACAACCAGGACAGGCATTCGGCGCGGGTGGGCTGCTCGGTCGGCAACAAGGCGCCAAACTTTTCCGCGAGATACAGCAAGATCGCGCCGGACTCGAACACGCGAATCGGCTCCGGGCCGCTGCGGTCAAGCAGGGCCGGGATTTTGGAGTTCGGGTTCACCGCGACGAAGCCGCTGCCAAATTGATCGCCCTCGTTGATACGAATCAGCCACGCGTCGTACTCCGCTCCGCGGTGCCCGAGTGCGAGCAATTCTTCGAGCATCACGGTGACCTTCACACCATTTGGAGTCGCTAGCGAATACAGCTGGAGGGGATGACGCCCGACCGGCAGCGGCTTGTCGTGCGTGGCCCCCGCGATGGGGCGGTTGATGTTCGCAAATTTGCCCCCGTTCGCTTTGTTCCATGACCAAATGTCGGGTGGCGTGTAAGGGGACGTGTCGGTCATGCAGAGATCTCCGGGATGGGGTTAGAAGCGCACGATGCCCGCTCAACAGATTGCCTCGGGCCGATTGGGATTATCGGCCGAGCTCCATCTGTTAGCTTGGCTGGGTCATGGGCGTCTCGATTCCGGGCGGTGGCCTGGATGGGTTTCCTGCGCGCGCCACAGCACCCAGGCGCCGGAGGCCGCGAGCCACACAGCGGTGAACCATAAGGCCGGCACGACATTGCCGCGCGCCTGGGCGATCAGCCCCCGCACGAGCGCGCCGATGGCGTAGCCGGTGTCGCGCCAATAGCGGTAGGCGCCCAGCGCCGAGCTGCGCCAGGTCGGGTAGGCGATGTCAGCAACCGCAGCGATCAGGTTGGGATACAGCAGGGCCATGCCCACACCCATCACCGCGGCCGTGATGGCCCAGGCCACAATTCCCTTAACGAGCACCACCGCGGCGACCCCTGCGGCAAGCAGCCACAATCCGGTCACCACTGGCGTGCGTCGGCCGATGCGGTCCGACAGCGGTCCGACAGCGGCCCGGTCCACAACTGCGAGGCGCCCCAGCTCAGTCCGTAGATACCGGTGACCCAGCTGACCTGCACAAGGCTCAGACCCCTCGCATGGAGGTACAGGGGGAGCAGCACCCACAGCAGGGTGTCGGCCACCTTGTTGGCCACGCCGGCTTGGCACAGTGCCGAGAATGTCGGGTGCTGGAATGACACATAGCCAAAAACCTGCCTTGAGGTCGGATGTTCAGGCAACCCCTCGGCAAATCGCGGGCGCAGCCCGGTGTGGGTCCCGCTGGTATGGCGGTGGCGCTCGGCGCGGGCCCACGGCAAGGTTTCACGGATGAACAGCAGTGCGGTCAGCAGGGCGAACACGATGACCACGACGGCAAAGCCAAGCAGGGCCAGCCGCGGACCATACACCTCGGCCAGATAGGCGGTGACCAGACCCGCGAGCCCTACAGCGGCATAACCAGCGAACTCGTTGATTCCGGTGGCCAGGCCACGCTGCTCGGGTCGGGTGATGTCGACCTTGCTGGTGACGGTCATACTCCACGCCAAGCCCTGGTTGATCCCAAGGAAACCATTCGCCGCGACGATCCACCACCATGACTGGGCGAAATAGATCAAAAACGGAATCGGGATGGCTGCGACCCAGCCCAGCACGAGCACCCTCTTGCGCCCGATGCGCTCGGAGAGTCGGCCAGCGATGAAATTCAGCGCCCCCTTGACTAGGCCGAACGAGATGACGAATGCCAGCAAATACAGGAAAGATGATCTGGGAACGCCGAAATCGCGAGCGGCCACCACGGGCAGGACGGTGCGCTCCATGCCGATGAGCAGGCCGACGAAGAACACCTGCACCGCCTGCCAGACGAACTGGTGCAGATTGGCGCGAATGCCCTGTGTGTAGCGCGCGTGACCGGCACCGTCCCGGGCGGATGCCTCAATCACGCTGCGACATTCTCGGCGTCGATACGCTCCATCTCGGCCGGGCGCGGCGGAATCTGCGCCAGCAAGGCATCGATGAAGGCCTCACGCGGTTGGCTTAGAGCCGGGTTCCAGCGCTTCTCGAACGCCAGCGTCGATGAAGGCTTGCCCGACAGGCCCGCTCCGCACACACTGCCGGCCTGATGGCCCGGATAGATCTCGATCGCGTCGGGAAGCGTCAACAGCTTGCCATGCAATGTGTCGTACAGGATGTTCGCCATCTCGCGCTCGCGTCCGGCGAGGTCCGGACGCCCAATGGCTCCGACGAACAGCGTGTCGCCGGTGAGCACGAACCAAGGGGCCTCGCCGCGGCGTGTGTCGGTGACAAGCAGGCACATGCTGTCCACGGTGTGCCCAGGAGTGTGCAGGACTTCGACTTTGACTTTGACTTTGCCGACATGGATGCAATGGTGGTCGCGCAGGGGCGCAAAGTCGAACTGCACAAAGTCGCGCTGATTCGTGCAGGCAATAGGGAGCGCCGCTCATCCGCGCCAGGCAACGGCCGCCGCTCAGATGATCGGCATGGACATGGGTGTCGATGACGTGGGTGATGGTCACACTGGCCTGGGCCGCCTGCTCGATGAACATATGCCCGCGCATTCCCCTTCCTCGTCCGGCCCGACACGCAGTGTCGCCTAGGCAACGCCGTCCGGTCAGGAGGGGGTCAAGCGGGCGGTTTGCGCTTGTTGTTCCGTCATTGGCTGGATAAACCAGGTCTCGTCACCGGCGACGACGTCGACGGCCACCGCCTTGCCGATGCACGCCGCGATGGTCAGAACACGAGGACCTTTTCGGCCGCAACGGTCCATTGGCCGAGCTGCATCATGGTCGAGCGCTTGCACCCCGCGAGCAACTCCTCATCACGCAGGCCACGCGCATCCATGCAGGTCCCGCACAACGCGACCTCGCCTCGGCTGACAACCTTGCCCAGCATGGTTTCCACGTTGTAGTAGCCGACCGGAACCTTCTGTCCGGCCTTCGCCGCGAGCACGGCGTCAGCCATGAGGAACAGGCGGACCTTTTGCTCGGGCTGGGCGGCCAATGTCACGGCGAGGCGCAACGCGTTGTAGGTGCGCTCGCTTCCATAGGGCGCGTCGTTGAGTATGAACAGAATCTCGCTCACGAACCATCTCCTTGATCAAACCGTGGGGCATTCAAGCGGCAACCCGGCGGCCCGCCACTCAAGCACGCCTTCGCTCGCTTTGCGCGCTCGCAAGCCATGCCGTGCCAGCAGGGCAACCGCAGCGTCGGACATGACGCAAAACGGTCCTCGACAATAGGCAACCACTTCCTTGTCCAGCGGCAACTCCCGGATTCGTGCCTCGAGTTCGTCAAGCGGCACCGAGCGCGCGCCCGGAATGTGCGCTGTCTGGAATTCGCTCTCGGGGCGCACGTCCAGCAGCACGACATCGCCCGCACGCACCTTCTCCAGCAGCGAATGCGCGCTCTCCAGCGTGAGCCGATCCGGTCCGGCGAGCAGCCGGTTCATGACGACCTGCAGTGACGCCAAGTGCGATTCGGCCAAGCCGCGCAGTGCGACCCACAGGGACGCCACGTCTGCGCCGCTGAGTCGGTAGATACGGCTCTTGCCGTCCCGCCGGACGGCGACAAGTTGCGCGGTGCGCAGCACGCGAAGGTGGGCACTGGCAAGCTTGACATCAATCGATGCTGCTCCGGCCAGCACTTCGACGGACTTCGCTCCTTGGGCGAGCAACTCGAGCATTTCAAGCCGCTTAGGGCTGGCCAACGCCGCACCAATGCGCGCGACTTGACCGTACAGGTGGTCCTTCAATTCGCGGAGCTTCATACGCACATCCTAACGATTGCGCGAATATATGTCTCGTCAGGATCTTCCCGGAGCAGCAGCCGCACGCTTCGGGACACGGCAAAGCCGGCACACAGCGTCGACCGCTCGCATCCACATGGCGCACGGTGCGGACCTTCCGGAAAGGCCCCTTGAGCAGCCCCACGCGCCCCAGTCAGTGCCTTGATGCGATCGGCGGCTTTTGGGAGAGGCTGCGCGACGCGTGAAGGGGTGGTGCGTTTTTATCCCCCCCGCGCCCATGCTTGAAGCTGCGTCTTGCGTCATCAGCGGACCCTGCCCCCAGCTGGCGGGGCGGGCGGCCGCTTCAGCTGGCAAAGACGGGGGTGTCGCCGCGAGGTGCGCTCACGTAGCTTGTCGTGGAGAAGACTTTGCCGAGATGCGCAATGGCCGTCTCGATCTGCGCGGGTGTGGCCGTTGCATACGACAGGCGCAAGGTATTGCGCGGCGCAACGCCTGCCGCGTAAAACGCTGTCCCCGGCACATAGGCCACTTTGCGCTCAAGCGCCAACGGCAGCAGCGCTGTGGCGTCCGCGCCTTCCGGTAGGCGCAACCAGAGGAACATGCCGCCTTGGGGAACCTCCCAAAGCACGGTGTCGGGCATGTGACGGGACAGCGCAGCGAGCATGGCGTCGCGCTGCGCACGGTACAGGGCGCGGATGCGGGGGAGTTGCGCATCCAGCAGGCCGTCTTCCAAAACCCTAAGCACCAGCCTTTGAGTCAGGCTGGACGTCTGCAAGTCTGCGGCCTGGCGCGCCAGGGTCATCTTGGCGATGACATCCTGCGGTGCGTGCACATAGCCGAGACGCAGTCCGGGCGAGAGCACTTTGGAGAAGGTCCCCAGCAAGATGCTCCGGCCGGGCAGCTGGGCGGCCAGCGGCTTGGGCGGCGGGCCATCGAACCAGAGCTCGCCGTAGGGGCCGTCTTCCACCAAGGCGATCTTGCTGTCTCGCAGCGCCAGCGCCCATTGCGCGCGCCGCGCAGCGGTCATGGTTTGCCCTGTGGGATTACGGAAGTCCGGTTGCAGGTAGACCATGCGCGCATCGCGGCGCGCCGGCGTGTGCAGCGCGGGAAGCGCGCCGTCGCCATCTTCATCCAGGTCGACGAACTGCGGCGCATACGGCGCGAAGGCTTGCAGCGCGCCGAGGTAGGTCGGGCGCTCCACCAGGACCGTGCTGCCCGGGTCGATCAACACGCGACCGACCAGATCGAGCCCTTGCTGCGAGCCATTGGTGATGAGCACTTCGTCGGCCATGGCGGGCACGCCCTGCGCGCTCAGGTGCGCGGCCACCCACTGGCGCAAGGGCGCAATGCCTTCGCTCGGCCCGTACTGCAACGCTGCATGCGCCTGGGTATCGAGCACCTGGCCACAGGCCGCGCGAAGAGCGTTCACCGGGAAGCTGTCGGCCGCGGGCAAGCCGCCCGCCAACGAAATCATGCCCGGCTGCTCAGTGAGCTTGAGCAGTTCGCGGATGGGTGAGGTGGTGTAGCGCGCGCTGCGCTGGGACAGGGTAATGGACATCGCGTCAGCTCCTCTTCGGGGTGGGGTTACGCGCGGCATGCACCGGCATGCGTCGCGCGAGGAAAACGACGCCGAGCACGCCGCCGGCGAACAGCAGCGTGATGACATCGAGCCGTTCGTGCAGCAGCGTGACCGCAGCGAGCATCGACAGGAAGGGCTGCAGCAGCTGCAGTTGCGATATGCGCACGGTGCCGCCCACCGCCAGAGCGCGATACCAAGCAAGAAAGCCCAGCCACATTGAGACCACAGCGACATAGGCGAATCCACCCCAGGCCGATGCCTGCACCGCCACCGTTGGCCTGAACCAACAGGCCGCGGGCAAGGTGAACGGCAAGCTCAGCACGAGTGCCCAGCTGATGACCTGACCGGCGGGGCGCGATTGGGTCAGGTGTGCGCCCAGGGCGTAGCCAATCGCCGCCGCGAGCATGGCGCCAACCAGCAGCGCGTCGGCCACGTGCACATGCAACGGCACGCCTGGAGCGCGGTGCAGCAGCGTATAGGCCATGATGAGTGCACTGCCCAGAACCGCGCATGCCCAGAAGCCCAGCGAAGGTCGCTGCCTCGCCAGCACAGCACCCATGGCAGCGGTGAACAGGGGCAGCAAGGCCAGGATGAGTGATGCATGGACGGCGTTCACCTGCCGCAAGGCCATTCCCGTCAGAAGCGGAAAGCCGAACACCACGCCGCTTGCCATCGCTGCCAGCAACGCCCATTCGCGGCGCTGCGGCCACGCGGCGCGCTGCACCAGCAGCCACATCGCTGCAAGCACCCCGGCCACGGCAGCACGCCCCAGCGCCACAAATTCGGGCGAAAGTTGCGGTTGTTGCGCTGACCCGACAGCCAGGCGCGTCATGGGGAGAGAAAGCGCGAACAGCCCCACACCAAGCAAGCCCAGAGACAACGCCTCCCACCCGGTGTGCACGGGGAGGCGGGGAGCGCTTGGAGGGGACGTGGCCATGCGCTGAAGCTTAGAATCAAAATCACTACAGTATCAATACAGAACAAGACTACAAAACCGAACTGTATGCATGATTCGACCAACACAGAAAACCTGGAGGGCGTCGCAGGCCCGCTCCAGCGCCGGGCCGCCACCACCTTGGCGGAGCAGCTCAGTGCCCAATTTGCTGCGCGCATCCACAACCGCCTGCTACCTCCAGGCAGCCGCCTGCCATCGGTACGGGACTGCGCCCGCCACCACAGCCTGAGCACGCAAACCGTCGTGGCAGCCTATGACCGCTTGCAGGCGCGCGGTTTGGTCGAGGCTCGCCCGCAGCGCGGCTACTTCGTGCGCAGCGTGGACGAGGATCCGGCGACGAAAGCCGTGCGCGACGGCGCACACGATGCCGTAGCGCCACCCGCTGCGCCCACCCACGCCACCGCGCTGGTGCGCGGCATGTTTCATCAGATGGGCACCGGCTCTAGCGCGAGCTTGCATGGAGCGCCCGGCTCCGGTGTGCTGCCTGCGCAGTGGCTGGGAGGTGCGGCGCTGGGAGCGGCGCTGCGGCGCATCGCGCGTGGCGGTGAACTCGAGTTGGCTTCGCTGCACTACGGTCATCCGATGGGCGATGCGGAGCTGCGCGAGGCCTTGTCGCGCCAATTGGCGAGCTTGTCGCTACGTGCGTCGCCGCAGCAGATTCTCACAACGAGCGGCGCCTCTCAGGCGCTCGATCTCGTGCTGCGCGCGCTCACCCGGCCCGGTGACGCGGTGCTGGTGGAAAGCCCCGGCTGGGCGATGCAGTTCGCGCAGATGGCGTATCACGGCCTCAAGCTGCTGCCGGTGCCGCGCGGCCCCGAGGGGCCCGATCTGGACGCCCTGGAGCAACTCGCCCGCGCCCATGGGCCGCGATTGTTCGTCTGCGTGAGCGTGCTGCACAACCCGACCGGGCAGAGCCTGAGCGCGGCCAGTGCCCACCGCGTGCTGCAACTTGCACAGCGTTATGACTTCCAAGTGGTCGAAGACGACGTGTACGCCTCGCTGGCCGAAACCAACAGCCCGCGCATGAGCGTGCTCGACCAACTGGAGCACACCATCTACCTCAGCGGCTTTTCGAAGATCCTCGCCCCCGGCTGGCGGGTGGGTTTCGTCGCTGCGGCGCCGCGCATCATCGACCGCGTGATTGACCAAAAGCTGCTGGCCGTGCTGACCACGCCGGCGTTGACCGAGCGCGCGGTGGCGCGCACGCTGGAGCAGGGGCAGTTGCGACGCGCGGCCGTGCAGATTCGCACCCGGCTGGACGCGGCTCGCGCGCGAACGGTGCTGCTGGCGGAAAATGCCGGCTGCCGCTTCGTGACGCCACCGCGCGGCCTGCTGGGATGGGTGGACACGGGCGTGGACACCGCCATGCTGGCGCAGCGGCTGCTCGATGCCGGCTATCTGCTCGCTCCCGGCCATCTGTTTGATCCGCTCCAGCAGCCCTCGACCCGCATGCGCATCAATTTCTCGCAGGCACAGGATGAAGCGTTCTGGCGAGCCTACGCTGCGGCGCGGCGCTGAACATGTGCTGACCCGGATTTCGCGGCTCGGTATGGCCGAAGGCGAGCGGCACACTTTTCTGCCGCGCGGCGGGCAGCGACATCATGTGATGGCGATCGATTAGCCGTTCCGGACTGCGGGTTCGATGCGGCGGACCAGGTAAACGGTCGCGACGATTGCGGCGGTGAACCCCGACCCAGCCGCAACGCCCAGGGCCCAACGTGGGCCGAATCGGTCGGCGACCCATCCCACCAGGGGCGCGCCCAGTGGCGTGCACCCCAGAAAGATGCCCATGTAGATCGCCATCATGCGCCCGCGCATCGGGGGATCGGTCGAGAGCTGAACCAAGCTGTTGGTCGAAGTTGTGAAGGTCTGCGCCACTGCGCCCAGCGCTGCCAGCATCGCACCGAACAGCCAGACGCTGGGCATCACCGCTGCAAGCGCGCAGGCCAAGCCAAAGGCGAACGCACTGGCCGCGAGACCGAGCAGGCTTGGCCTCCCGCGCCCTGCGGCAAGCAAGGCGCCAAGGACGGAACCGACTGCCATCGTCGAGGACAGAGCGCCGTAAAGGTCGGCGCTGCCGTGAAACGCCGTGACCGCCATGGTGGAAATGAAGATCGGAAAATTGAGCCCATAGGTTCCCACGAGGAACAGCATGATCAGGGCGATCACAAGGTTGGGTCTGCTGCGGATGTAACGAAGACCGTCGGCGATGCCCGTGCTGGGGTCGTCACCCCTGGGCAAGGGCCGGAGTTCGCCGACGCGCATCTTCATCAGCGATGCGAGCACCGCGACGAACGACAGCGCGTTGACCATGAAGACCCATCCGGTGCCGATGGCTGCAATCATCAGGCCGGCAATCGCCGGGCCGATCAGTTGCGCGCTGTTGAAGAGCGACGCGTTTAAGGCAACCG
>JAKBCY010000151.1 GCA_021807445.1 Pseudomonadota bacterium | reverse complement strand
TGCGGCGGGTACTGCGGTAACGGTTTCCAGCGCGTTGATGTTCTCCGCTTACTCTTCGACGATCCTGATTGGAGCATCGACAAGTTGGATTCTGCGCGTGCCCCAGCAAGCCTGGATCGTGGGCTTGTTGACGCTCGTGTGCTGGGCGTTTCTATTGATGGTGGCACGCGACAGCGAGCGGCTGCTCTTGCGTGCCCTGCGGATCCGTCACGAACGCGATCGGGCGTTGACGTCGCTGGCAAAGACTGAAGCCGAATTGCGCGCGGCCTACGAACGCATCGAGCGCGGAGTGCACGCGCGCAACCGCGTGATGCTGGCGGCGAGCCATGATCTCCGTCAACCATTGCAAGCGCTCTCGGTCTACAGCGCGGTACTTGCCATGAAACCCGAGCAGGGTGTGGCACAGACCGTCGGGCACAACATCGAACAATTGGCGTGCGATCTCGGACACATCCTCGACGAGCTGCTGGATTGGTCTGCACTCGAATCAGGGGCCTACAGGATCACACAGGCCGCTAACGAACTGGCTCCGTTACTGAGGGACGTATGTGCCGGCTTCGAAACCGCCGTACGGCGCAAGGGACTCGCATTCGAGATGGCGATCGAGCCCGCGACATGCATCATCGATCGCACTGCATTTACCCGTATTGCGCGCAATCTCATCGACAACGCGATCAAGTTTACCGACCGAGGGCATGTCCGGGTCGCATTACGAGAGCACGCAGGCAGCGTCATGATGCACGTCGAGGATACTGGCTGCGGCATCCCCGACAATGAACGGAACAACATATTCGAAGAGTTTTATCGCATTGATCGCGACAGCCTGAGTGCTCAGCCAGGCTTCGGACTGGGCTTGGCGATTGTGCACAAACTTTGCGAGCTGACCAGCGCGCGACTTGATCTGTGGTCTGCTCCGGGCAAGGGCTCCCATTTCACGGTCGAATGGAGGGCCTGGTATCCATGCCCACGAACCAGCGAAACACCCAGTGCTAGTTCAGCTCCATCAAATGGCGTTCCGAACGAGTGCTGTGGAACACCTGCAGGAGCAACGCCCGCAAATGGTGCTCCTGGGGAATGGGATGACGATCCAGGTCAAAATAGATCCCTGATTAGCGGCCTCGCTCAACCATGAAAATTGTCGGCGGCGCGCAATTTCGGCTCTGGCCAAAACTTGCAGAGGTCATGGCGCGAATCTGTCGCGGCAGCAGCTTAGCGAGGCGAAAGCGATGGTTGAAACGCATGATCTTGTGCTTGAGTTTCCACACGGTGTCGTAGCACACGCCCAGATGCCGCTTCAGTTCCAGCGCAGACATATTGGCCTTGCTGCCGGTCCGCATTGACCCAGTCGGATGCGCTCCACACTCTCGATTGGCTTCTAAACAGCGCTAATGGCCTGAACTTTCATGATGTTGGATGAATTGAGAGTCATCATAGTAAAAACCCGCACCTATATTTAGATCCATTGCCTTTTTATACCAGTAGATGGCTTTGGCGTCATTCTTCTGGACACCATAGCCTCTGTGATAGGCCCGGCCGAGAGCTTGTGCGCCGGTGGCATCTCCTTGCTGAGCGTCCTTTCGGTACCAGTAATCGGCTTTGACGTCGTCCCGTGGGATGCCACGACCATTATGATATGCCTTAGCAAGGTCGACTTCACTTGGTGCATATCCTTGAGCAGCGGCTTTTTGGAACCAATGGACGGCTTTGGCGTAGTTCTGCGGAAAACCTTCACCAAACTCATAGTGTTCACCGAGTCTGCCTTCTGCCTTTGCGTATCCCTGATCGGCGGCTTTTTGGTACCAGTAGTTGGATTTGGCATAGTCCGCGTGGCCTTGGTTCCAGGAATAGTAGTGGCCGAGGTCGGTTTCCGCCTTTGGGTTTCCGTTCTTGGCTAATGCTTGTTCCTGAGCAAAAGAGTGAGCCCAGCACAGGCAAGGAAAGGTGAGTAGGCCCAGAGCGACGAGTGTGGTGATTTTTTTCATGAAGAGATTCTCCTGTGCGCAGGTCAATGCCGACAAGGTGAAACGCTGAAAGCTCAAATCGTGAAAGGAATAGCAGTCTGGTCTCGCATGGTCCTCCCGTGCAGGCGGTCTGGAGCCTGATCACGGTTCGTGATGCAGACCCTGTTCGAGTCACCGATGGATCAACAGGGGCCACAGCTTCCCTGTGCTGCATGCAGACCAAGCTACGTCCGTCTTTCGTGGCAGACAATCCCCTCGTTCGAGGGGGTCGTCATGGCGTAAGTTGAAGGCTCACGTCGCACCGCCACCTGTCGCAGACGATTGAATACGTTTCACTTCCTGCAACAGTGGCTCGGCTCTCTCGCGCTTGCCCTGGGCCTGATACAACGCTGCCAAACCATTGAGGCTTTGGACAATGAAAGGATGTCCTCCCGGAAAAGCCTGACGGCGGATCGCCAGCGCTTCCCGGCAGAGCGGCTCGGCCGCGTCGAGCTTGCCTTGGGCATAGTAGAGCCCCGCTAGGTTATTGAGACTGGTGGCGATGTCGGGATGCCCGGCCGGCAGGGTCTGACGCTGTATCGCCAACGCTTCCTGCATGAGCGGCTCGGCCGCGTCGAGCTTGCCTTTGGCGTAATACAGCGCCGCCAGATTGTTGAGGCCGGTGGCGATGTCGGGATGCCCGGCCGGCAGGGCTTGACGCCGCATCGCCAGCGCTTCCTGCATAAGCGGCTCGGCCGCGTCGAGCTTGCCCTGGGCTTGGTACAGCGCCGCCAGATTGTTGAGGCCGGTGGCGATGTCGGGATGCCCGGCCGGCAGGGCTTGACGCCGCATCGCCAGCGCTTCCTGCATAAGCGGCTCGGCCGCGTCGAACTTGCCCTGGGCTTGGTACAGCCCCGCCAGGTTGTAGAGGCTGAAGGCGATGTCTGGATGCCCGGCCGGAAGGGCTCTGCGGCACAACTCGAGCGCTTCCTGGTAGAGCGGCTCGGCCGCCTCGAGCTTGCCCTGGGCCTGGTAGAGCACCGCCAGGTTGCTGAGGCTTTTGGCGATGTCGGGATGGCCGGCCGGCAGAGCTTGACGATTGATCGCCAGCGCTTCCTGGTAGAGCGGCTCGGCCGCGTCGAGCTTGCCCTGGGCTTGGTACAGCATCGCCAAATTGTTGAGGCCGATGGCGATGTCGGGATGCCCGGCCGGCAGGGCTTGACGCCGCATCGCCAGCGCTTCCCGCAAGAGCGGCTCGGCCGCGTCGAGCTTGCCCTGGGCTTGGTACAGCATCGCCAAATTGTTGAGGCCGATGGCGATGCCGGGATGGCCGGCCGGCAGAGCCTGACGCCGCATCGCCAGTGCTTCCCGGCAGAGCGGCTCGGCCGCGTTGAGCTTGCCCTGGGCTTGGTACAGCATCGCCAGGTTGTTGAGGCTTTTGGCGATGTCGGGATGCCCGGCCGGCAGGGCTTGACGCCGCAGCGCCAGCGCTTCCCGGCAGAGCGGCTCGGCCGCGTCGAGCTTGCCCTGGGCCTGGTAGAGCACCGCCAAGTTGCTGAGGTTGGTAGCGATGGATTGATGCCCGTCCGTCAGGGCCTGACTCCGCATCGCCAGCGCTTCCTGGTAGAGCGGTTCGGCCGCGTCGAACTTGCCCTGGCCCTGGTACAGCGTCGCCAGGTTGTTGAGGCTTTTGGCGATGTCGGGATGCCCGGCCGGCAGGGCTTGACGCCGCAGCGCCAGCGCTTCCCGGCAGAGCGGCTCGGCCGCCTCGAGCTTGCCCTGGGCCTGGTAGAGCATCCCCAGGTTGCTGAGGTTGGTGGCGATGTCCGTACTCTGCGCGCCTTGTGAGCGCTGCCAGGCCAGCACCGCCTCGATCCATGTCTGTGCCAGCCCAAAGAAGGCAGAATCCGTGAGCCACCGCCCGAAGGACAGCACGGACTCGTCGGCAGAGATGTTGATCTGCCAGGACGCGGCGATGTCGTGGATTTCTGCAGGGGGTGTGTTGCGTCCTGCTCCCAAGGCCTCCAGCACGCTGCGCAGCAACCGGGACTCGGTGCGGTAGACGGACAAGACGGTGTTGCGACCAAGTTCCTCGGTCAAGGCCGGACGATCATCGAGTTGCCAGAGCTGATACACACGCTCGGCCACGGCGTCGGGCTCATCCGTGGCGAAATGCTCGACGAGCTGGCGACGCAGGACCGGGGTGCCGGGCATGTCGACTAGGACTTGACGCAGAATGGCGTGCATGATCGCGATGCGCCCGGTACTGGTCAGGCAGAACGGTTCCAGATGCGCCATCAGCGGGCTGAGCAAGCGGTCGGGCAAGCGCGGGCGCTGGGTGGCCGCATCGATGGAGTTGGTTGCGGTGGCCAGCAAACCCGCCAGGTCATAGGCTTTTATCCCCCGCCAGGACAAGGCCATGAGCTGGGCCGCCCGGGTCGCCAAATCCGTTTGTCGTGGACGCGCGAAGTCGTAATCCAGCGCGTTCAGGGCATGGAGGAACAGTCGGTCGGCCGTGCGCGTGGCCAGCAGTTCTTCGGCCCGTTGGGGCAATGTCTCGTTCAGCGCATGCAGCCGCAATTCTTCGAGCAGCAGCCGCAAGAACAGTGGCACAGCCGTGGCCTCATCGCGTGCGATGTGGTCACACAAGGGCTCCGAAAGTTGCTTGTCGTAGCGCCGCAGGAAGGCATCCATCGCATCGCGACGGGTCAGCTCATCCAGCGGCTGCATCGCGAGATGCTGCCAGTTCGGTCCCTGCCTGGCTTTGTGGGCCAGTTCGGGCGTGGCGCTGGCCACCAGTGCGACCTGGCGCGGCAGTAGCAGGCTGGAAAGTTGCTGCAGGGTGGCGTTGACATCGTCGAGTTGATCGAGCGCATCAAGCAGCAAAACCAAGGGCTGCCCCAGCGCGCGCTGCACCTCAAGCAACGCTGTGGGCAAAGCGTCCCAGCGGTCCTTCGCGTTTTGCGGCGGTGCATTGCTCAGCGAGTGGCAGGCCTGCAAAAAGTCGAACACGCGCTGCACCCAGCCATCGAGCGAGCGCACGCCATCGGCGCCGACATAGTGCGCATGCACACAAGCATGGGCTTCCTGTGGCAGCCAGACGGCCAGGTCGGCCATGAGAGCGCTCTTGCCGAGGCCCGAGGCGCCGCTGATCAGCACTCGCGCGGGAGTGCTGGCGATGGCATCCCTCGCCGCCGTGCGCATGTCGGATAAAGGCACGTAACCCTGGCGGCGGAAATGGGCGAACACCGCATGGGCGTGATCGCGTAACTCTTGGGGCGATGGGGTCTCGCTGGCGGGGTGGAGGGCATCGATCTGTTCCAGGAGGAACGCCCGCACCGCCTGGCCGAACATTTCGATGCTGTCATAGCCATCGATACCCATCGCAGGGCTTTGACGCAGGCAGGCTTTGAGGGTATCGAGTTTGCCTTCTGCAGGATCCACGAATTCCTTGTCGGCCGGGGCTGTCGCCCTTGCACGTAAGGCATCGGTCAACAGTGGGCTGCGCAGGAACATGCGCGCGTGATTGCTAGCGTCGGGGTTTTCCAGAAATGCGTAGCGGATTTCCAGCTCGGTGACGCTGATGCCTTGATCGAGCGCCCGATCGATGCGCAGAGCGTAGGGCGAATCCTTATGTTGCTGCCAGTACTCGTGGAGTTCTTCCCGTTTGGGAATCCATCCATAGCGTTCGCCCATCATGCCGATGAAGAATGGTGGATGCGTACGGCAGCGGTCTATTTCCTGCAAACAGATTTCGACGGTCAGGCCATTGCGGCTGTCTTCTTCCCGTACGCCCCAGCGCAAGTCGATCTCGGTGAGGGTCACCTCGCGTTCGCGGCAGATGCGGCGCAGTTCGGGGAAGACCTTGGCGAGGAGATAGTCGCGCTCTGTCTGCATATCCGCGAAGGTCGACGACAGAAATACTCGTACTTCTCGGCTATCAATGTCGATAGTGGTTTGCCGTAATGACGTGGCAGTCATGAAGCGCCCTCGCTTTTCCTAGTCACGCGGACGTGGGGAGGTGGTTGATGATGTCATGGCGTAGGCTACGGGCGAGAGCCCGTCAAGTGCACGATTGGGTCGTTGATGGTTGTATGCGGTTGCGTCAGTCCTCGGCGACGCGCCGGACCTCGTGCACGTAGATGAGGACGTAGCGATCTAGAATTCCGCGAGAAGATGCTGGATCAACCGTTCGCACGACTGGAGGAAGTACGCGAGGCTGCCGACCGGTGGATGCGAGCAGGCCGTTACAGCCAAGTCACTGCATCCCGGGTTCCGCCTGCGGCGGCCCTAGGATGACACCAGAAAACAAACGCCGCGCCTTACGACGCGCCGCCTCTCTTGATGTCATCCCGGACGGCGCGCAGCGCCGAGCCAGCATCCAGACCAGCGTCGCGCCAATGCATGCGCCACCCCGGGATCATGGGCACAAGCGGCACTGCGCGCGTCGGGCCACATCCCGCACCTGGAACCGGCGCCAGGGCCGTACGTGCGCTGATTCGTCGCTGGCACGGTCGATGCC
>JAKBCY010000150.1:2058-6464 GCA_021807445.1 Pseudomonadota bacterium | reverse complement strand
TAGCCGCCCAGCGGAATGGTCAGCAGCGCCCCGCCGGCCAGGCAGCCGAAGGTCGCCAGCGAGCCGCTGCGCAGTGCGTCGCGCAGCAGGCTGACGTTGCACGACAGGTCGACCAGCGCGGAAATCGCGATGGCCGACAGCGGCCCGAAGAAAAAGCTCAGCGTCGGGACGAGGATCAGCGGGCCGCCGAAGCCGGTGACTCCGCGCACGAAGCCTGCGAAGAACACCACCGGCGCGACGCCGAGCAGGTCGATCAGTCCCACGATGGTGTCCGTGCCGGCCCGGTGTCGGCCCCGCTGGCGCCACGCTTCACCGGTGGGCGCGCTCGAGTTCCTCCAGGCGCTGGCGCACGAAGGCGTCGCGCTGCGCGCCGGTGTAGGCATCGGCCTGCGCGCTCAGCTCGACGATCGCCCGCCCGAGCGCACGCAGCATGTCCTGGTCCTGGGCCTCGTCGCCGCGGCGGGGAATGTCCAGCAGGGTGTTCTGGGTGTAGCAGTGCGTGGGCAGGCCCTGGACGGCGCGCGCGTGCATGGCCTCGGGCTGCGCCGCGGGGTTCCTGCCGCGCAGCGCGGCCTTGATCAGCTTGCGGTTCATGTAGACCCCGATGTCGCCGGCCATCGGATGCTCCAGAGCGTGCACCGCGATGTCCCGCTGGCTGGAGATCGCCTCGTAGTCGCCCGGGGCGCGCTGCCCCTGCGCATAGCTGCGGTTGCCCACCTGGCCCTCGAGGAAGTCCATGTCGTCCCATCCCAGCCGGTCCTCGCGGCCCATGTGCAGCGGGTCGATGCTGTCGCCGAACATGCGCCAGCCGAAGATGATGCTGTGGGTGTCGTCGACCGGGACGTACCAGCGCGACATGTGGACCCGGTGGAACAGCCGGCGCTGGCTTCCGTCCTCGAACAGATAGGCATGCTGGCTGATGTTGGGGACGATCAGGTCGTTGATGCGGATCCACACCCGGTTCTCGTCGACACGGCGGTTGGCGATGAACACCATGCCGGTCCCGTCCCGCACTTCCATGTAGTCCATCACCGGAAACGAGCCGAATGCCGTGGACAGCGAGGTCCCGGCTTCGTCCTTGCCGTCGACCGTCATGTTGTTGTGCAGGAACGCGGTGTGCAGCTGGTCGGCGATGTTGTCCATCGACTGCAGCCAGTTGCAGGGAAAGACGTTGGAGAACGCGACCAGCCGCAGGTCGGGGTAGGCGGTGAAGGCGTCGTACTCGGGAAACGGCGGCTTGTCCTCGGGCGGCCCCATGTAGGCGAACACCAGGCCGGAGCGCTCGAATGCCGGGTAGGCACCCTGGGAGACCATCTGCTTCAGCCGCGCTCCCTTGTCGGGCTCGCCGGGGACTTCGAGGATCGTTCCGTCGACATCGAAGTGGAAGGCGTGGTAGCAGCACCTGATTCCGCATTCCTGGATGATGCCGTATTCCAGCGACGCGCCGCGGTGGCAGCAGTGGCGCTGCAACACCCCCACGCGCCCGCGCTTGTCGCGGAACGCGACCAGCTTCTCCCCCAGGATGGTCAGCGCGTGCGGAACGTCGGTGAGCTGCGACGACAGGCACACCGGTTGCCAGAACCTGCGCATGTACTCGCCCAGCGGCGTGCCCGGTCCGGTCTGGGTCAACTCGGCGTCGGGCGCCGGCTCCTCGCGGCTGTAGTAGGCACCGTAGGCGCGCGCCCTGCGCAGCGGGGCCACGGTCGGTGCAGGTCTGGACGCAGTGTTCATCGGGTCCTCCGGATCGCCTGGCGCCGCGCTTGCGGCGCATCGCTGGAAATCTACGGGGGCCGGGTAGCAAAGTCAAATAATTGGTTGTTTTGAATTCAAAAGTCTCATTTTTACTGTTTTTTGGCTCGATCGGCTCCGGCTCGAACCTCGGGCATCGGCAAGCCCGCGCAGCGTGGGGCGCTGGTTCCGGCGATCGATGCCCGGGCGCGTCCGGGCTGGCTCGCAGTCCGGGTCGACGCACCGGGAAGACAGGGTCAAACAGCCCGAGTCGAAGCGCTCGCGGCTGGCGCCGCAGTGCAAGGGCGCGAGTCGGCCTTTCCATCGGAGCCGCGACGTTGGCAGCGCCGGCCGGCGCCTGCAAAAGCGTCGGGAGCATCGCCAGCGTCGGCCGCTGCAGCGCGATCGGATGAATGAGATTTGCCACTACCGGCACCTGGCGTACGATCGTGCCTATTTTTGCCGCACGTTGGACAGCATCTGCTGAACTTTATGCGGCGCGGAGGCGCAGTCGGCCAGGAGCGCGGAGGCCAGGCATGCGGCGAGAACGGCCAAGCTGCGATTGCGGTGAACAACGAATGTGGATGGCTTGCCCATGGTGATCCCCTACGGCGTCTACGATGAAGATCCTGGGAATGGTGTTCAGAAATCGCCTCGACGACGCTGGCGGCAGGGTGCAGGACTGCGGGAAGCCGATCTCGGGGTGGATCTGCGCACCCGCAAGACCTGCAAGGGCAATCTTCTCGACGAGACGGATCGGGTGGCGCCGTGGGCCCAGTTGTTCGCGTTGATCGAGTCGCACGCGCCGCGTAAGGAGCGAGGACGTCCATCGTTCAGCGCCGAGGCCACGTCGGCGGCCAAGGGCCTGATGCTCGAGGAGGGCACGGCTGTGGACGCGTCGCTGCTTGCAACGCCCAGCTCGACGAAGAACACCACCGGCACGCGCGACCCGGAGTTGCACCAGACCAAGAAGGGCAATCGGGGGTACTTCGGGATGAAGTACCCCATCGGTGTCGACGCCGGGAGCCGCCGGATGCGCAGGGTGGTCCCAACTTCGGCCGACCTCGACGACGTGACCCGGGCGTATGCGCCCGTGCATGGCGAGGAATCCGACGTATTCACCGATGCCGGATACCGAGGTGGCAACCATCGAGACGACGCGCGAAACATCCGAGCGCACAGGCATGTCGCGCTGCGGCCGAGACTGCGCAGGCTGCTCGACGCGACCAAGCCGACGGGCGCGCTCGCCGGGCCGATGGAGCAGGTGAACGCGAGCATTCGCGCCAAGGTCGCGCATCCGTTCCGCGTGATCAGGCGCCCCCCGGCGGGATCGAAGCAACCCTCGGTCAGCGCATCGGGCCGCGAAATCGCCCAAAACCCGGGACGAAGATCATCCCGTTGCCCTCATCGATCCGCAGCGGCGGCGGCCAGCCGATTTCGGGCAACCTGACTCGCTTTTTGATCTGGCTTTCGATATATGCAGCATGTTAACGGGAGGAGTCATGCATAAAAGACGAATCGAACCCCTGGCCACGGCCTTGTCGATGGCCGCACTTTTCGCGTTCACCGGATGCAGCAAGAAGCCCTCTCAGCCGCCGGGGCCTCCCCCCAAGGCAGCTGCGCCGTCCGCAACGGCCATGCCGGCCTCGCCGGCCACGTCGGGTGTTGCGGGAGCCAGGCCTTCCGCGTCGCCGGGCGCGAAGACGGGGCCTCTTGCGTCAGCAGCGGCAAACCCCGCGGCAAGCTCGGATCCGGTTTTCAACATGCCGCGCAAGCCCGTGCTTGACGTTTCGGCGAGCGAAAAACAATTGAGCGCCATCGCGGCGGCGGCACTGAAATAACGCGAGCTGCATGGCCTTGTCGGGATCGGTTGCCGCCTCTGGACCCGCGCGGGCTCCGGCTTGCAGGCATCCTTCGCCAAGTCACCTTGTCGGCACTCCAGAGTCTCTCGCCGTCGCTTGTCGCCATCGATCGCGACAGCATCTCGCCGTGCATGACGGTGAGGGGCTCGTCCCATTTTCCGATCCGCCGGCGCGCGAGGCGCTCCTTCCAACGCCTGCGTTGCCTGCGCAACCCTCGCCCTGCTCTCCAGCCCTCAGGCGAAACGGCCCATGTCAAGCCCCTATACCGCTTCGCTGGGTCCGGCGCCCTCGTCGAAATGATTTCCAAGGAGACTCCATGAAAAGCGCATTCAAGGTCACGCTGCTGGCCGCTGCCATCGCCTTGTGCTCACTGGGACCGGCCTTTGCGTCTCAAGGCCAGGCACCCTCGTCGGTGCCGGTTGGAGGCGTGCCCACAAACGGGCCATCCCTGTCCAATGCGCCCAATGCCCATGCCATTGAAAAGGGCGGCATTCAAGCCAACCAGCTTGCGGCCGGGCAGGGCGCGCTGGACAAGCTGATGTGGGCCGCCATCGATTCAAGCAATGTGCAGGAAGTCAAGCAGCTCTTGCAGGACGGCATCAGCCTGAAACAGGACTATGGCTATGCTTGCAACGCGCTGGCCAACACCGATGACTTTCAAACCGATCCCATGGCCGAGGATCAGTTCTACAGGATCCAAAGCCCCCGAGCGGCGATGTCTTCAGGCGATTTGCCGGGGCATTGCGCGAAACAGCATCTGCTGCATGCCTATCTGGTGGCCTCCAAGTACTGGGGCGGAGACTTCGAAGGCCCGGG
>JAKBCY010000150.1:0-2048 GCA_021807445.1 Pseudomonadota bacterium | reverse complement strand
CGGTATGGAATCTCTGCCGAAGGCGGCCACGCTTTTGGATCGTGCCGAACTCTTGAAGGCGCAAAATCCCGCGGATCCGTCGAATGTCGGGTCATTGGGGCAGAAGCTCGACGACTTGGCGAAAAAGCAGAAGGAATCCTTTGAAATTCTGGCGCTGCTTGATGCCAACATCCCGGTGGCCGACAAGGCCTTTTATCCAGAGATGATGGATATCAAACCCGCGGGTGATTCCTCGAGCGCGCTGATCGATCTCTGGATGCTCCATCAATACGATCAAGCCTTGCCACAGATTCAAAGAGCCAGGGCGTTGCATGAGCCTGCGCATATGGCTTGGGATGCGTTTCGACTGAAGGTGGACAAAGGCATGGTCCCGACGGATCCGAGACCTTTCGAGGCGGGGCTTTTCGACCCCGCCTCTCTGCCAGGGGGCGATGACAGCGTGACGATCAAAGGCTACGCGGCGACTGCTCTCAACGGTTTGGAGTTTTCTAATGCGAGTTTTCTTACCCAAGAAAGCGCGGCCGTGTGCAGCACCGAGGCGCAGCACCAGCGCGATAAGGGAGAAAATACTTCGAGCTCCAACCCGGGCGCTTTTTTCCTCATACAGGAGGCCGAGCTCGCAAAGCTTGAGGGAAAATACCTCTCTGATAACGCCAGAATGCTGACGTTGGAGGGGTTGTCCCAGCAGCCCTTTTCGGAGTTCGAGAAAAAGTTTCAGGAAGAGGTGGTTGACAAAGTGGACGCGCAGCACGTGCGCATTGGAGCATTGGCTCCTGTTCTTGCCAACGCGGAGCGTCTTTATATCGACCGCTATTGGGTGGCAACGCTGCTTTCGAGGAAAGATGTGATCGAGGCGCTCAATAACAAGACGACCGTGCCGGGCGGAGAGCCACCGCTGATCTGGATGCTCCGTGCCAACAATGGAACCCTGGGCTCTCCCGCCTTAGTGCGCGCGCTGCTCAACGCGGGGGTCAACCCGGGTCTTTTGGGGCCGGATGGAAAAACGGCTGCGGATATCGCGGTTGGAAACGCAGACAGCTTCCATCAGTGGTTCAGCCAGGCTTTCCTGAAAAAAGACTACTCGGACGCAGGATGCCCGCCGTCGCAATGAAGGAGGTGGGCGATGCAGGCTGCGCACGGCGTTGCGCAGAACACCGGGCGCAGCACGGACAGTGCCATGGATCGCAGCACGACGCGACACGGGGGCTTCGCGGTGCGGGGCCTGGGGAAGGTCGACCGGTTGCGCTCCTCGGCCGTATCGCGTCAGCCGGCGGTATGACAAGGGCGAAAGCCATGAAAACCGCCGTGCCGCGCGTTCGAGGAGCCTCGAGCGTAACCGGAGTCGATATCACCGAAATGAGGTGGAGTACTCGATGATCGCCGCCATGCAAGTCCGGGAGGACCTGTTCCCCCGCTCGGTTGGTATGCCAGAGACCTATGCCGGGAGATTCCCGGACTTCCTATTTCGCGCTGCCGGGCATGGGTTTCACAGCCCTGTTCCTGTTTGGTTGACCGGCCAAGCCCTCATGACGGATCTCCAGTCTTTTCCGATGGCCTCCATGTCTTGCGTCCTGGCGCGCGCCCTTCTTTTGGCGTCCAGGTCTGCTGGCATCGCAGCGGGCGCGTCGGGTGATCGCAAACGGGCCCGTTGCAGGAACATGCAACCCATCGCTCCACTGGAGCTCATGCTGCGAGACGAGCCGGACGTGGAGGGCTGATCATGACGGCGCCTGTCACTCAGCAAGAGCACGACGCTGCCATCACCCGAGAGGGCTTTTCGGGCACCGAAGACCGGGGTCCTGGCCCCGCGCAAGCCTTGCCGCGCCCTCCGGCCGGGTTGCGCCAGGAAGGCTCCTTTGCCTTGGCCTGGGCCATCGCCGCCATCACCGTTGCCGTCCTCTATTGCGTGGGAGAACTTTGCTACAACATGACCCTGGTCGAGTTCGTGAGCTCGGCCAACACCAGCGCCGATGCGTTTCGGAGCCTGGAGACCGCGGGAAAGTGCCTTGGCGCCGCTGGACTCTCGATGGCCCTGGTGCGTCTGGCCT
>JAKBCY010000149.1 GCA_021807445.1 Pseudomonadota bacterium | reverse complement strand
TCGGCAAGCGGCATGCCGTTTTCGACCATGGCGGCGGTGCGTCGATAAAACGCCTCACGTTTTTTGGCGCCCCACGTATAACGCGCCATTTTGAAAAAAAAGTCCTGCATCCCCATCGTCCGCCCCTCAATGCCCGCGAATCGCGGTTCAAATGTCGTTTTCAGTCAAGGTCCGCACATGCGTTGGCGGGTCTTGAATCGGGCCCAGAACCTCCACCAGCGCCCTAGGATCGATTTGCCCATCCAGGACCTTGAGCATGCCGTGTGCGACCATATCCAACTCCGAATCCGGTCGTCGCATGTAATTCGCCCTCCCCTTCATCGGTCCGTTGTTGACAATGTCATTCAACAGATCTTCATCGGTCACGACGACCTGGGCTACGACTGACCTCCCTTTGTAGCCGCGATCGCACTGGTCGCAACCGCATCCCCGCAGGCGTATACCACGGGCAAATGGCGCAAGTTCTCGCCACTTGGTCAGCGCCAACATGTCCTGGGATGGCAAGTGCTCAATCGGATCCTTCCGATTCCATACCGTGCTGCACGCAGGGCAAAGCGTCTTGGCCAGGCGTTGCGCGATCAGGGAAGACAGCAGTTTCGGGTCGAGCAAAAAAAACGGGTCGATTCCCATGGCCACCAGCCGCTGCGGGATCATGAATGGATCCGAGACGTGCAACGTTGTCCAGACCTGGTGCCCAGTCAGTGCTGCGTTGATCGCCTCTTTGGCTGTTTCCAGCCCACGGATTTCTCCCACCATGATGATGTCCGGGTCCTGCCTCAGGGCCGTCTTGAGCTTCCCGGCGAAAGCTGCGGCTTTTTCAGCGTCGGTGTTGGCATTGGCGATCTTGTACTGCCAAACATTTGGGTGAATGAATTCGTATTCCACCGGGTCTTCAATGGTGATGATCCGCACGCCATCGCGCACTTCGAGAATGGTCCATATTTCCTGAGAGAGCGTCGTCGATTTCCCAGATCCTGTTGGACCTGTGATGGGGTTGATCCCTTCTGTTTTTCGCGCGAGCGTTTGCAAAAGACTCAGTTGACGCTCGGAATAACCGAGGCGGCCCAGCCGATCTTGCCCGACGGCATTGCTTTTCTGAGCGTAAAGCAGTCGGGCGGCGAGATTCATCCCGCTGTAGAGCGGCGCTCTGGCCAGGCGGATACCGGAAAGCCCAAGGTCTTTGCCATCGAGCCCACGCAGGAAAGCCGGGTCGATAATGATGGCGTGCTGGTCCTCAAGATCCCTTGTCGTGGAGTCTGCGACCGCCGCCATGCCCTGGAACATCGAGCGCAGCATCTGATCGCCTTCATCGGCGAGAAATTCGGGGCCGGGCTCGAGAGACCCATTGACACGGTACTGAATCCTGAGACCGCCCTTCCCGACTTCGGACGTCTGCAACGTCATGTGGACATCCGATGCCCCACGACCGACCGCTTCGCTGATGATCTGCCGCACCTTGCGCACGGCGCTGAGATCGGCGGTGCTGTTTTGGCTCACGCCTTCGCGCAATTCGTGAAATTCCGTGATCGAGCATTCTTGAATCTCAACGTCCAAGCCAGCGGCGCGCCTAACGTCGTCGAGCCAGGATTGCACGGCAGCCAACCCCAGGCGCCCCGTCAAAATGTTGAGCTTGAGCCCATCGCGATGCGCGAATGGCCTGATCGATGCTGGCAGATCGGGGATGCCGGATTGTTCGACAAACTCATCGACGAGGGTTTGAGCCTTTGCGACCGGCAGGGCCTGCATCGCAATCAGCGCCTTGTCCAGACGCAGCCCTTTGACTGAGGGGTCAGATCTCGCACGATCAATGGCATCGCGGTCCACCGCGCCAGAATCGAGCAAATACTGCGCGAGCGATTTTGCCGCGGCAGGCTTGACCGACTGACGCGGAAGCATGGAGCCAAGCATCAGCGCACCTCCAAAATGCGCTCAGTGCGCGCATGGCGCAAGACGATCTGCCGGGATGTGATGGAGACAACCTCCCATCCATGGGCGAGTGTTTGCCCCATCGTGACGGTTTGGACGCCACGCTCGGCGCTGGTGATTCTGGCGCTGAGTTTCCCATCAAAACCGCTCACACCCAGAAGCCTGTATGGCGAGACCGGTGACATCGATCGTTCGAACGATGTTCCCAGAAAAGCGGATGGAGCCTGGGAGGTTGGAGTCTCTGACACCTTCGCGATGGACTGCTGCAACTTGGCCACTTCTGATTTCGCCTTGAGGACTGCAATCTGCGCCTGCAACGCGCTCAACTGTGCGGCAGGCGAGTTCGGATCGATCGCCGGAATGGAATTCGCGATCTGTGGCGCCGCTGTTGTCGATGCGGGTGCCGGCGCCAGGATGGCCTGGGCATCTCGATGGGGCACGTTGGCAACGGTGGCTGAAGGTGCGTGCCGAATCGCAATCGGACGGATCATCGCAGGAGCGATGTCCATCGGCTGATGCGAAGCGGTCGTTCCATGCGGCGGCGCGGCAGATTCGATCGCCTGCGGATTGATCAGCGGCATCGCATTCGGCGCTGCAACGGCCGTTCCACACGCCGCAAGGATGGAGATCAAAAGAATGTGCTGTTTAGTCGACATGGACAACTCCTGGCGGGTTGATGGCAGAGAGATTGGTGATCGGCGTGATGGCATGCGGGCCATCAGGCTGTGGCGGTGGCTGGAGTCGAATCTGGTTCGCCGTATAAGATTGTCCTGACAGCGCCCAGAATTGCCCGTCCCATGCAACCGAAGTCATGCGCAAACCCGGCACAAGGTCCAAATACGGGCCAATGCCGAGAGACCATGGTGGCGCCGGAATTTTCAATACGACACTGCCTTGCAACCACGGCGGAGGCGGCGGAGGCTTGCTTCCGCTAGTCTGTACGGCCGGCGCCGCCTGAGGGCGTGGCACCGCCAGTTGCATGGGCATATCCAGGTTTTGCCCAATCGCACGGATCACACGCTCGGCGACGTTGCCTTGCAAGAGTGGCGGCCCAGCAAACGCCGCCAGGCGCGTGACAGCGCTGGCACCGCCCTGAATGGTGTTCCCGTGGTTGCTCAACATGCCGCTTGGCGTATCCAGCGTGTCTCCACCAGCGCGCTCCCATGCGGTCTTGACGGCAACCGAGCCGCCCGGGCTTTGATCACACTCCCAGCGCGTCAGAATCCAGCCAGCATCACTCAGAGGAGTATTCGAAAATGCCGCAGCACAGGCCTGGAAAAAGGACGTCGACGACGCCAGTTGCGTCCACGGGAGAATCGGCGTCGGCTTGGGTTGTTTCGCAGCCATCGCCGCATCCAGCGCGGCTTGGCGCTGTATCGCGATTTGCCGCTGCACGAGAACATCGTGTTCATGCTTTTTGGCGGCCAGCAGGCCACCTCCGCCGATCACCAAAACGCATGTGGCGGCCACTGTGGGCTTGACCCATGGGCGATGATGGCTGTCGGTCACAAGCCAGGAGGCCTTGTTTCCTCCCAGCATTTCGACGATGGTGTCGATGTCGCCGTCGCAGAAATTCCAGTCGCCAAGCCCGGTGTGGCGTGCTCGCGCCTCCTTGATTTGCTCTTGACTGCCGAGCAGATCGCCGTCCGGGAGAATGGACTGGTTGTCGCGCACGGCGATATACCAATACAGGTCCTCGCCGAGACGGAAGATCCCCAGCCATGGCTCTGGCTTGGCGTTCGCCATCGCTGCCGCAAGAGACGTCATGCTGCCACGCTTAGCCGGATGTTCGATGTCGCAAAAGCCGACCTGGAAGCTGCCGTGCATCGTTTTCCGGCGACAAATCCAACGCCCGCGCTCTGCGGCAAGAGCGCGCACGCGCTTTGCCGATGGATTCTTGTCTTCAACCTTCCAGGACAAGCCGACGACGAATTGGCGCTTGTCGCCTGGAATCTGCACGAATCCGGCTTGGTTCACAGCAGCCTCGCGGAAATCACAACGGCCATGACGGTGTCCCCGCGCTGCGCGTCTACACCGCCGCCCAATGCCGCAAAATCGGGCGCCCCGACCCCGTTGTTCGTCACAGAGGCGGTGTGCTGACGATACCCCGTCAGCACGAGGGTTTCGCCTGGCTTGAGAGAAATGCTTTGCTCGAATGTCGTGCTTTGCACGTCAGGCAACTGAATGGTGCTGCCCCCGCTGGTAGCGCTTGTAATGCCCAGCAAATCCGACAGGGTCATGTTCAGGTCGATCAGAATGCGGCCGTCAACCACGCGTGGCAGAAACGTCCCGGTGAACCCGATGGTTACGGCACCAGGCTGGAGCGCCGTCGTTGACCCGGCCGATGATGCGAGCGTGGTCTGGCTCGAAGCCAGGTAATGCTGCACGCGCGCCGCTTGAAGCGCCATCATCTGCCCGTTGAGGGTGACACCACTACGAGAGACCACCTGCGAGACATTGCCTAGCGTCGACAGCGCTTGCACCGCGACGCTCGTCCCTGAAAGCGACCCCCCGAGGATATTGGCCCCGAATGTCATCGGCGTGCTCGTGCTGGTCACCGTCGGAATGGATGCGCTGGCGAAGGAGACGCCGGTATGCCCTGTGGCTGACTTGTAAGCCAGCCCCAGATTGAGCCCATAGTTGTCTTCGCGGCTGACTTGGACGTTGTAAACGTGCACATCGATGGCCACTTGTTTGCCCATCATCGCCGACATCTCGCGCACCCACTCGTTCAAACGATCGAGTTGTGGTGGGGTCCCAGTGGCCGACAGGGTCCCAAAGGATTTATCGACAACAACTTGCACGCCGGACCCGGCAATGCCCTGCGCAGTTTTTTGCAAAGCCCCCCAGTAATCCACGGAGGAGGATGTGGACATTGCTGTTGACCCGCCGTTGCTCCCGGACCCACTGCCAGACGACATGGTCGACGCCGAGTCTGCGGTCGCCGCGGTGCCTCCACTCGATCCACTCGACCCGCTCGATCCACTCGACGTCGAGATGGACCCGCTGGATTTCGATGAACTTGGGAGAGCGGGGATCGACCAGGTGCGCGTCTCGGTCTTGAAAAGCGTCACTACTCCGTTGCGATAGTGCCAATAAATCCCGTAGCGCATCGCAATGCGGTCCAGGAATCCACGCATGTCGCCTGTATACGCCATGATGTCCGGCGCGTTGATGGGTGGTCCGAAGCCCATTGAGGGGGCTTGGAGCGTGGCCGGGTTTTCTCCCATGAACTTGGGCAACCCGCCCAAAGCCGTCGCCGGCTTCACGAGTGGGCCTGGCGCAGGACTTGGCGATGCGATCTGGATCGCCGGTTGCGCGGCGGCCATGTTCCCGCCCAGCGCAGTTGCCGTGGGATCGATCTGCACTTGCACGCCAGCATGATTGAGGATCCACGAGGCGTAGTCGTTGATGGACCATCCGGCAATGTCTTCCTTGAACACAACACTTTTGTCGAGGATTTGAGGTTGCGCGAGGGTAGGAAGGACCGATTCACCCATAAGCCAGGCGCCGTAGCGATGCACCTCGACAACAGGACGCGACTTTGGCGCTTGAGCCAGCTTCGAAGTTGCTGTCGCGGCAATCCCGATGGCCTCATGGCGCGACTGCTGAACAGATGCGCACCCACCCAGTAGAGCGGCGGAGACCGACAACGCGATCGCGCGATGAATCGCGCGGTAATTTTTGAGTGGGGACATTAGTTGGAACTCCCTGCCTGGTGAATGACGAATGTCTTATTGGCGCTGTAGACGTCTGCGCGGATGTCTGCCCCATTACGCGAAAGCGACTCGACCACTTGTGCAGCCGCAGACGGAAAATCACCCTGAAACTGAACGCCATTGGGGACAACCCAATCTTTCGGCGCATCCCAGATGACGGTCCATCCAGCCTTGAGCGCCCAAGCGCGCAAGGCACTATCGATGGAGTCCCCCTTCGCCAGCACCCAGACTGGCGTGGCAGCCAGTTTTTGCGCCTCAGCAACTTGTGCGGCTTTCTTAACCTCGGCTTGCTGCTTCTGGGCGATCACTTCATCCGCAGCACGAGCAGCGGCTTCGAGGCGACTGCCTCTTGCTTGACAAGCCAGATTTTCGGAGTGGCTCGGAACGCCGCCGTCGGTCGACGCCGACCAGATGCCGCTTGGATTTTGGGCGCACAACACCGCCGCATTGGCGTGCAGATTGAACAACACGGGCAACAAGATGACTGCGATGCGTTTCACTTTGGCATCTCCATGGAAAGGGTGTCGCTCGAGGCGTCAATGACGCAGGTGGTATGGATCTGCCCACATGCGGACTTCAAGGCTTCAGGTGCTGTTTGGCTCAAGTAAACGGAGACGCCCCCGCCGAGATGGACGCCAGCGCCTTGCACCACATACCAGTTGTTGGGCAACAAGGCGATGAGATCGCGCATGTGCATGCTCAAAATGCCACTCGCCACGCGAGCATCAATAGGCGCCTTGGATGCGACAAAAAGTTCCCCGATGGTCGGCGCTTTTTCTGGCATCACCATCGCTGCCGTGGTGACAGGCCCCGCCAATCCAAGCGCCTTTGTTCGGGGTGGTAAGACAGCGGCGCTGTGTT
>JAKBCY010000011.1 GCA_021807445.1 Pseudomonadota bacterium | reverse complement strand
CCGTCGTCGAACGTCGCCCAGTCCGTGATGCCGAAATCCACGCCACGGCGCTGATCATCGGTGCGCTCGCGCGCACAGGCATCATCAGGGACGCGCAGCGTCACCGACACGAACCACTGCCCGTTCCTGCGCGTGAGGGTGATGTCATTGGGCTTGGCATCCGGCCCGAAGCGGTGCCGGCCGCGTGCGCGGATGGACATCGCTTCTTTGCCACTGCCGATGCGCAGCGTGGCGCCGCTGCCGCCATGCTGCATCAGCTTCCAGCCAGCCGGATCGGGATAGGCGAAGCCCGAGAAACGCCTGACCGCCTTGAATCGCGGAAAGCCGGGCGTCTGCCCGGCCTTGACGCGACGGAAGAACGCGGTGAAGGCCAGATCGAGCCGGCGCAGCGTCTGTTGCAAGGCATGGCTGCCGAGATCCACGAACTCAGGCCGATCGGCCTTGATCTCGGGCAGCGCGTTTTGCTGATCAAAGTAACTGATCGACTTGCCCGCTTTGCGCCAGGCATCGATGCGCTCTTCGAGCGCTGCGTTGGTCAACTCGCAGTGCAGCCGCGTCCACGCCTCGAGCCGCGCAGTCTGCGCGGGCAGATGTTCATAGAAGCGGTAGATCAAGGGGTCCGTGGGTATGCGTGTCGGCAATGAACCTTTGTATGGGACGAGCTGCAGGCGTTGCACGGCATCGGCGGGCAGGTCCAACAGTTTTCCAATGATGCCGGCCTGCTCAGCATTAAATGTCATTTGGCCGAGGCAGCCGGCGGTGACCCATTCCTTGCTCAGCCCCACGACCTTGGCCACGTCGGACCAGCTCAGGCCCTTGGCGATTTTGGTGGCGATAATGGGTTCGGTTACGTCATTGCGAGTCATGAGATCTCCTGGAAGGGACTGCGCGCGCCCATGGTGTGTCTGATTGCCCAAGAACTGGGCAGCCGAACCGCGGGCGTTTTCGTATCGGAAGCGATGCGCGTGGCGCTCTCCGTGCGTTGTGGTGTCAGCTCACGCTCTCTTGAGACCCGATACCCTCAAAAGACTCGAGCCGCGAAAGGTCGCAAAGGGCCTCGCCGTCGTGGGCCAAGTTCCATGCCGGCGTGACAGGGCTCGATTGCGCGTCGGCGGGCGCTGGCGTTACCGATTCTGAGCACATTGCAGCGCATAGGCCGCGAGCGCTTCGATGACAGTTGCGCTTGCGCCGGCCGCTGGTGCCATGCGCACGTCCATTTGGGGGTGGTGGGTCTCCGCCTCCTGAATCACGCGCGGGATGTCGCGTTGCAGATGGCCGCCCGCACCAAGAAACAACGGGACGATATCAAGGCGGAGGCAGCCGCTAGCCCCAGCCTTGTCCAGCGCCGCCCGCAGCGTCGGTTGCATGAATTCAAGGTATGCCAAATCCACGCTGAGGTCGGGGCGGGCGCGGCGCAAGCTCGCGAGCACAGCCTCGAAGGGGCGCGCCCAATCCGTTTGCCGCGAGCCATGGGCAAGGAGAAGGAGGACACGCGGCGGTACGGCGCGCTGGAGCATCGGAGGTGCCATAGCTGTAGGGTACCGCTTGTCAATTTGGCCTGCACGTGTTCGAGCGGCGCCGTGATCATGCCTGCTGCAAAAGCCCCTTGGTTTCAATGAAGCGCACGACCGCATCAAGTCCATCCAGGGTTTTCAGATTGGTCATGGTGTAAGGGCGAAGGCCTTGGGGTCCGGTGCGCATGCGTTCCGTGTCAGCGCGCATGACGTCGAGGTTGGCGCCCACGTAAGGAGCGAGGTCCGTCTTGTTGATCACGAACAGATCGCTTTTGGTGATACCGGGGCCGCCCTTGCGAGGAATCTTCTCGCCGCCAGCCACATCGATGACGTAGATCGTCAGATCCGAAAGCTCAGGGCTGAAGGTGGCCGCGAGATTGTCGCCACCCGACTCGATGAACACAATGTCCGCTTCCGGGAATCGCTCCAGCATGCGATCCACGGCCTCGAGATTGATGGAGGCGTCCTCGCGAATCGCCGTGTGCGGGCAGCCGCCCGTTTCTACACCCATGATGCGTTCCGGCTCCAGCGCACCGGCTACAGTGAGCAGACGTTGGTCCTCCTTGGTGTAAATGTCGTTGGTCACGACCACGAGGTCGTAGCTTGCGCGCATGGCCTTGCACAGCATTTCGAGGAGCGTTGTCTTGCCTGAGCCGACCGGGCCGCCGATGCCCACGCGCAGCGGTGGCAGCCGCTTGGTGCGGTTGGGGATGGCATGCAGAGCGGATGGGGTGCGTGGGGAGCTGATGGGGTTCATGATCGGAACAGGCGCGAATACTGCGTTTCGTGGCGGGAACTGAGAATGGCAAGCATGCAGGCGAAACTCTGCCAGTCCTCCATGCGATGTTGCAGGCTTCGTGCATGGGCGACGGCGGCGGGGATGTCGGGTGTCAGCGCGGCAAGCAGGCGTTGGCCGCTACTCTGGCCAAGGGGCACCACACGCATCGCCGCCTGCACCTGGTTCTCCAGCCAGGAAAAGGCCAGCGCATGCGCGCTGTGCTCGGCGTCCAGCCCGAGCGCCAGGGAACCGAGCGCGAACGCGAGCGGCCAAACCGGGGCCGGCAGCAGTTGCGTGGAAAGCGCCAGCCCGGGGTGCGCCGGCTGTAGGTTGCGAAGCCATTCCAGCATTGAACGGCCCATCTGCAGGGTCTGCTGGCGCAGCTCAGTGGTTTCGCGCGTGCTGAGCACCCAGGTCTGGATCGCTTGCAGCGCGGCACCATCGCCGAGCTGCCACGCGGCGTGCGCAGCGCAGGCCGCTGGCAGCTCGCTGCGGGCCAGGGTGAGCTGCAACTGTCCGCGCAGCCAGGCAAGGGTTTGCGCCTCGTCAGCGACCAGACCTGCGTCCACCGCGGCTTCGATGCCTTCGGAATAGCTGAAGCCTCCCACCGGCAAGGCGGGCGACGCCAGCCACATCATGTGCAGCAGCGTGGAGTGCCCAGAGCGGCCCTGCGACGTTGCAGCCAATGGTGCGGCGTCATGCCCCATCGGCGTGGTTCGTGGCGGCGCTTGCATCATGGCTTGGCGTGCCCATGCTCATGGCCATGTTCGTGCGTGTGGCCATGGCCCTCGCCGTAGGCACCGGCTTCGGGCTCGAACGCTGCTTGCGCTTCGGTCACGATCAGATGCATGCGGCGCAGCATGTCGGCCAGCACGGGGTCAGGCTCAAACTGCAGACCGCCGCCTTGAACCTCGAGTTGCACGTGGCGATTGCCCAAGTGGTAAGCAGCGCGCAGCAAATCGGTCGGCCTGCCATGCACGGCGCAGGTGCTGACCTGCAGCACGGGCTGAGTCGCTGCCTCCACGCGGATCAGCGAGCCGTCCTCTGCCACCAGTACATCGCCGCCGCGCAGCACGGCGCCTCGAGGCAGGAATACAGCAATGTGCCGCCCTGCGCTGTCGTGCGCGTCAAAGCGGCTTTTGCTGCGCGTGTCCCAGTCCAGGGCAACGCTGCTGGCGCGTTTTTTCAGCGCGGCGGCGAGCCCACGCCCTTGGGGAATGGATTTATTGACGGTCAGCATCCGATCATCCTGGGGATTGTGTGCATGGCATCGTGCGTGACGCTGTCAGCTGGGCATGGACGCAGACGGTTCATGCCAGGAATGCCCTGGCGGCCTCCGCAAGGCCCGGCTTGGCTGCGTCTTGTTGACCGTGAACGTGCTCACCTGCGCCAGGAAAGGCGCAGCGATGAGCCCGAGGCGTTGACCATGCGAAGCAAGTGCGAAGGGTTTGTGTTGAGTTCTGGTATGGCTTGCACCGCGTTGAATGGCACGGAAATATCCGAAGCGGTAGGCTTCGATGGGCGGCGCAGCGCTGCCGCCGCACGCAAGGTGGGCCTGCCGTGTCCATGTGCATACGCGCCGCCAGGCCATCATGCTGCCATCCTTCGATAGGGTCAAGGCCTCGACACTCGCGCCGGATTCAAAACAGGAAATAGCGCTGGGCCATCGGCAGCACACTCGCTGGCTCGCAGGTCAGCAGTTGCCCGTCGGCGCGTACCTCGTAGGTCTGGGCGTCGACCTGCATGCGCGGGGTGTAGGCGTTGTGCACCAGATCGGATTTTTTCACGCTACGGCAGTTGCGCACGGCCGCGAGCGTCTTGCGCAGGCCAAGACGCTCGCCAATGCCGAGCCCAAGCGCCCCCTGCGAGACGAATGTCAGCGAGGTGGCAAGGAGCGCGCCGCCAAAGGCGCCGAACATCGGACGGGCGTGCACCGGCTGGGGTGTGGGAATGGATGCGTTGGCGTCGCCCATCAGCGCGGCGGCGATAAAACCGCCCTTGACCACGACGCTGGGTTTGATGCCAAAAAAGGCCGGACGCCACAGCACCAGATCGGCCCATTTTCCCGCTTGCACAGAACCAACCTCATGCGCCATGCCGTGCGCGAGCGCCGGGTTGATGGTGTATTTGGCGACATAGCGTTTGGCGCGGAAGTTGTCGTTGCGCGCCTCGTCCTGCGTCGCGCCCGCCGGGCCCGGCGCCAGCCAGCCGCGCTGCATCTTCATCTTGTGGGCGGTCTGCCAGGTCCGCAGAATGACTTCGCCCACGCGCCCCATGGCCTGACTGTCGCTGGACATGATGCTGATGGCGCCAAGGTCGTGCAGCACGTCTTCGGCGGCGATGGTTTCGCGGCGGATGCGACTTTCGGCAAAAGCCAGATCTTCGGCGATGCTCGGATCGAGGTGGTGGCACACCATGAGCATGTCGAGGTGCTCATCGATGGTGTTGACGGTAAACGGCCGGGTTGGGTTGGTGGACGAGGGAAGCACGTTGGCCTCGCCGAGTACCTTCAGGATGTCCGGTGCGTGTCCGCCGCCGGCGCCCTCGGTGTGAAAGGTGTGGATGGTGCGGCCCTTGAACGCAGCGATCGTGTCCTCGACGAAGCCCGACTCGTTGAGCGTATCCGTATGGATGGCCACCTGGGTGTCGCTCTCCTCGGCCACCGACAGACAGCAATCGATCGCCGCCGGCGTGGTGCCCCAGTCTTCGTGCAGCTTCAGCCCGATGGCTCCAGCCTCGACCTGTTCGCGCAGCGCGTCGGGGCGGCTGGCGTTGCCCTTGCCAAAGAAGCCCAGGTTCATGGAAAAGGCCTCGGCCGCTTGCAGCATGCGCGCGAGGTTTTCTGGCCCTGGCGTGCACGTAGTGGCGTTGGTGCCGGTGGCTGGTCCCGTGCCGCCGCCGAGCATGGTGGTGACGCCGCTCATCAGAGCCTCCTCGATCTGTTGCGGGCAGATGAAGTGGATGTGGCTGTCGATGCCGCCGGCGGTGAGGATCATGCCCTCGCCGGCGAGGATCTCCGTGCCCGGACCGATGCTGATGTCCACCCCAGGCTGCACGTCCGGGTTGCCGGCCTTGCCAATGGCGGCAATGCGCTGCGCGCGGATGCCAACGTCCGCCTTGACAATGCCCCAGTGGTCGAGAATGAGCGCGTTGGTGATGACCATGTCCATCGCGCCCTCGGCGCGCGTGGCTTGGCTTTGGCCCATGCCATCGCGGATGGTCTTGCCGCCACCGAACTTCACCTCTTCACCGTAGCCGCCGGCGCGCAGGGTGTAGTCGTCCTCGACTTCAATCAGCAGATCGGTATCGGCCAGGCGCACGCGGTCGCCCACGGTGGGGCCAAACATGTCTGCATAGGCGCGCCGGGAAAGAGTTGGCATGGGTGTCAGTTCTCGAAAGGTTGCACGGGTTGATGAGCGCCGAGATCAGAGTTTGCCCATGACTGCTTGCCGAAATCCCACCACCGCGCGTGCGCCGGCATAGGCCACCAGGGCCACCGTGCGCTGCTGTCCAGGCTCGAAGCGCACTGCCGTTCCCGAGGGAATGTTCAGCCGCATGCCGCGAGCAGCGGCTCGGTCGAAGCGCAGCGCAGGGTTGGCTTCCGCGAAGTGATAGTGCGAGCCGACCTGAATCGGGCGGTCGCCGGCGTTCTCGACGACCATGGTGATGGTGGTGCGGCCCGGATTGAGCTCCAGGTCACCATCTGCGCAGAGGATCTCTCCAGGAATCACGGGCATGCTCCGAGATGGGGCGTCATACGACAGGCTGGTGCACGGTCACCAATTTTGTGCCGTCCGGAAACGTGGCTTCGACCTGGATGTCGGCGATGATTTCTGCCACTCCGTCCATCACCTCATCCCGGCTGAGCAAGGTACGGCCGAAACTCATCAGTTCGGCGACCGTGCGGCCGTCGCGGGCGCCCTCCAAAATCGCTGCGGTGATGTAGGCCGTCGCCTCAGGCACGTTGAGCTTGACACCGCGCGCCTTGCGGCGCTCGGCAAGCAGAGCGGCCGTGAAGATCAGCAGCTTGTCTTTTTCGCGAGGGGTAAGGTCCATGGCTCGGAGGGTGCTGGGCAATGTTCGCAAGCTTAGTCGCTGCAACCAGCAGCACGTCGGCGGGCTCCTGCAGCACACCATCGCAAGAACCATACCTCCTCGGCGTAGCCCGCGCTTGGTGCGTTGTACGCCGAGGAGGGGAATCGCGCTTCATGGCTGTGCATTTCCGGGTGTTCACATCGAGCGTTTTGGGCGTTCGCTCCCGCATGTCAGCAATGCCAGGAGGGCCTTGCCAGCGCATGGCTTGAGTCTGTGAGACCGAGTCCCTGCATCCGTCCCGCGCGTGTGGTGCTGAGCGTGAGTGCGCAAAGTGGCACAGGACTTGCAGACGAATGGATTGCAATTCGCACAACCTCGGAGGGATACCTAGATGGACCGTCGAACCGCATTAAAAACCGTTGGCGCCACAGTCGCCGCCGCTGCCGCGAGCAGTTTGCCCTTTCCAGCCATCGCCGCAAAGAAATCGCCCATCAAGGTCGGTATCCTGCATTCGCTCTCGGGCACTATGGCTATCTCCGAGACAGCGCTCAAGGATGTGGACCTGATGACCATCGCGGAGATCAACGCTGCCGGCGGCGTGGACGGCCACATGATCGAACCCGTGGTTGTCGACCCGGCGTCCAACTGGCCGCTGTTCGCCGAGAAGGCGCGGCAGCTGATTTCGCAGGACAAGGTGGCGGCGATTTTTGGTTGCTGGACCTCCGTGTCGCGAAAGTCGGTGCTACCGGTCCTCGATGAGCTCAATGGTTTGCTGTTCTACCCGGTGCAGTTCGAAGGCCAGGAGGAGAACAAGCACGTGGTGTACACGGGGGCCGCGCCCAACCAGCAGGCCATCCCGGCGACCGAATACCTGATGAGCAAGGACGGCGGCGGGGCCAAGCGATTCTTCCTGCTTGGCACAGACTACGTCTACCCGCGCACCACAAACGCCATTTTGCGGGGCTTTCTGCACTCCAAGGGTGTCAAGGATGCCGACATCACCGAGGTCTACACGCCCTTCGGCTTCGCGAATTACCAGACGATTGTTGCCGACATCAAGAAGTTTGCGTCGGCCGGCCCGACCTGCGTCATCTCGACCATCAACGGCGACTCCAACGTGCCTTTTTACAAGGAGCTTGGCAACCAAGGCATCAAGGCGACGGACATTCCCGTGGTCGCGTTCTCAGTCGCCGAGCAGGAAATTGCCGGCATGGACGCCAAGCCGCTGGTTGGCCAACTCACCGCGTGGAATTACTTCGAGTCGCTGAAGAATCCTCGCAACGCCAAGTTCGTCAAGTCGTGGGAGCACTGGGTCAAAACCAAGGGCTTGAAGGATTATCCCGTGACCGACGACCCGATGGAGGCCTCCCACATCGGCATTCATCTGTGGAAGCAGGCCGTGGAGAAGGCCAAGTCCACAAAAGTTGATGAAGTCCGCAAGGCACTTGTCGGGCAAAAGTTTGCAGCGCCGGACGGTTACACGGTGGAGTTGTTGCCAAACCAGTATCTGAGCAAGCCGGTCTTCATCGGCCAGCTCCGTGCTGACGGGCAGTTCGACGTGGTGTGGAAGTCCAATGGCCTGGTGCCTGGCGAGTCCTGGAGTCCCTACATTCCCAAGCCGAAAAACGCCTGAGTCCATCGCGACAGGGGCCCCGCCGTTCCCGCGGCAGGCCACGCCCAACCTTCTGCAATACGCCATCATGCGACGCTCCGATCTGCCGTTCCTTCTCTCGCTCGTCAGCCCGCGCGTTGCCTTTGGCGTGGTGCTGGTCGCGTTGGTGGCGGGACTTACGGTGGCGCGGGCACTAACCCCGCAGGAGGCGCTGGCCCTCTCGAGTGGCAACACGGACGCGCGCATCGCGGCGTTGCACAAGGCCGCTGAGCATCCCGATGCTCAGCTTGCTGCGTTTCTCGGGGACCTCTTGAACAATCGCGTGCAGATCGATGGCGCCATGGTTGAGGTTCAAAGGGGCAATGCATGGGTGGACTTGGCGACCGGAAAATCCGTGACGCCAAGCGACAACGCGCAGGGTGTGATCAACAACAACTATGTGCGCAAGGAACTGCAGTCGGCGCGTGCGGCGCTCGATTTGTTCGCTTCCCACCGCGATGAGCGGCTCAAGGCAGTGCGCCAGTTGCAGGACGATCCCACATCGGTCGACCGCCCCTTGGTCGAACAGGCACTCAAGACGGAGAAAGACCCGGAGATCCTCGATCGCTTGCAGTTGCTTCGAGCGGCGATCCTCTTGAGCAGCAAGAATGTCGGCGACCGGCTTGCTGCCGCTGAAGATCTCGCTGCGAGCAACTATCCGGCGGTGCGCACGCTGCTGCTATCGCGGCTGGGCCATAGCGACGGGCAATTCGCCGAGCCGGACCCGAAGGTGCGCGCGCAAATCCAAAAGAGCCTCGACCGGATTAATGAGCGCCTGGCCTGGGGTGACCGCTTGGGCACGCTGTTCTCAGGCATTAGCCAAGGAAGCATCTTGCTGCTCGCAGCGCTCGGCTTGGCCGTGACCTATGGCCTAATGGGCGTGATCAATATGGCGCAGGGTGAATTCATCATGCTCGGCGCTTACGCCACATACGTGATGCAAGGGTTGTTCGCGCGCTACTTGCCTGGAGCCTTGGACTATGCGCTAATCGCTGCAGTGCCGTTCTCGTTCATCGTCTCGGGAGCCATGGGCATGGTGGTCGAGCGCACGATCATTCGCCGTCTTTACGGCCGCCCGCTCGAGACATTGCTCGCGACCTGGGGCATCAGCCTGATGCTGATCCAGGCTGTCCGCAGCCTGTTTGGCCCGCAGAATGTGCAGGTGGACAATCCGCCGTGGATGTCAGGCGGGCTGCACGTCATGGCCAATCTGATGCTGCCGTACAACCGAATGGTCATCATCGCGTTCACCGTTTTGGTGTTGCTGGCCATGTGGTTGCTGATTGCGCGAACCCGTTTGGGCCTGTTCGTGCGTGGCGTGACGCAAAACCGTGCCATGGCGTCCTGCGTTGGGGTGCGAACGGCGCGCGTGGACATGCTGGCGTTCGCACTGGGCACCGGCATCGCCGGGCTTGCTGGCTGCGCGCTGACTCAGATTGGGAACGTCGGCCCCGAGATGGGCACGAACTACATCGTGGACTGTTTCATGGTCGTCGTGCTGGGTGGCGTGGGGCAGCTCACGGGCACTGTGGCTGCAGCCGTTGGGCTGGGCGTTGTCAATACTCTGCTCGAAGGTGTGGCTGGTGCGGTGCTGGCGAAGATCGCGGTGCTGGTGGCCATCATTCTCTTCATCCAGAAGCGCCCGCAGGGCATGTTCGCCCTCAAGGGACGCAGCGTGGAGAGCTGATATGACGGGGAACGTTGCAGTCGCCGCGCTTGGGCGCGGATCCAGTGAAAGGTCAACACGATGAGCGCAGTGCCGACCCAGAGCGTGTTATCGGCTTCCGGCGCCAGCCGCGTCATTCCGCGCGTGCAACTCCAGCAGCCGACAGGTTTTCTTCCTGCCTGGGGCTGGGTTGTGTTCCTGGTTTTTGTGCTCTTGGCGTGCGTGGCGACTCCTCTTCTCAGCCTGGTGGTGCCGAAGGGAAGCGCCATGCACCTTTCTCAGTACTGGGTGGGCTTGGCCGGAAAAATTCTCTGCTACGCCATGGTGGCGCTTGCGATGGACTTGGTTTGGGGCTATGCGGGCATTCTCTCGTTGGGCCATGGACTGTTCTTTGCCCTGGGTGGCTATGCGATGGGGATGTATCTCAACCGTGCCATGAATGCAGCCAGCGGCAATTTGCCCGACTTCATGCAGTTCATGCAGTGGACGCATTTCCCTTGGTACTGGGTCGGCACCGAGCATTTCGCCTATGCACTTTTTCTCGCCCTGGCCGCTCCTGGTCTGCTTGCCTTCGTGTTCGGATTTTTTGCCTTCCGTTCACGTATCAAGGGGGTGTATTTCTCCATCATCACCCAAGCGCTGACCTATGCGGCGATGCTGCTGTTCTTTCGCAATGAAACGGGTTTCGGCGGCAATAACGGGTTGACGGATTTCAAGGTGCTTCTGGGCTTTCCCATGGGAACTGCCGGGATGACGGTTTCGCTGTTCGTCGCCAGCAGCTTGACGCTTGCCGCGATGTTCTTGTTCGCGCGCTGGTTGGTGCGCAGCAAATTTGGCCGCGTGCTCACAGCTATCCGTGATGCGGAAACCCGTGTGATGTTTTGCGGCTATAACCCGCAGTGGTTCAAGCTCGGGGTTTGGACGGTGTCCGCCATGATGTGTGGCCTTGCCGGCGCGTTATACGCGCCCCAGGTTGGCATCATCAATCCGGGCGAGATGTCGACCGCGAACTCGATTGAGATCGCCATATGGGCAGCCGTTGGTGGCCGCGGCACGCTTCTCGGTCCCATCATTGGGGCTGTGCTGGTGAATGCCGCAAAAAGCTGGATGACCGTGGCTTTTCCAGAGTTCTGGCTTTACCTGCTCGGCGCCATGTTCATCGTCGTCACGCTTTTCGCGCCTTACGGCATCGCCGGTGTTTGGACGCAATGGAGGCGGCGCCGTGGCTGACGTGGACTGGCGTGAGATCGTGTTCCAGGAACCCAGCCCGGAACTTGGCGGAGACGCCCAACCAGGCTATGGTCATATGCGCAGGGCAGGGTTGGACACGAGCCATGGTGTCGTGCTTTACCTTGAAGACATTAGCGTGAGCTTTGATGGATTTCGCGCGCTGAACCGCCTTTCGCTCGCCATCGATACCGGGGAGCTGCGGTGCATCATCGGGCCCAATGGAGCCGGCAAGACGACGATGATGGACGTGATTACCGGGAAAACGCGACCCGACTCTGGCGAAGCCTGGTTTGGGCAGACCATTGATCTGCTCGCTCTACGTGAGGCGGCAATTGTGGATGCCGGCATTGGTCGCAAGTTTCAAAAGCCGACCGTGTTCGAGGAACTCAGTGTGCAAGACAATTTGGAGCTTGCACTCAAGACCGACAAGCGTGCGCGCAAGGCCCTGGGTTTTCGGCTGAACACTGCTCAGCGCGAGCAAGTTGAGAACGTGCTGCTGCAAATTCGTCTGGAGGACCAGGCTGCACGCCGCGCGGGCGACCTGTCACACGGGCAGAAGCAGTGGCTGGAAATTGGCATGTTGCTCATGCTGGACCCCAAGCTGTTGCTGCTCGATGAGCCAGTCGCCGGCATGACGGACGCCGAGACAGACCGTACCGCCGAATTGTTCGCCTCGCTGGCCGGAAAGCACACGCTGGTGGTGGTCGAGCACGACATGGAGTTTGTGCGAAAGATCGCGCACAAAGTGACGGTCCTCCATGAGGGCAGCGTTCTGGCTGAAGGCAGCCTCGAGCAGGTTCAAGCTGACGAGCGCGTGGTCGAGGTCTATCTCGGACGCTGATCCTGGACACGAAGCAAGCCATGCTCCATATCGAATCTGTCAATCAATATTACGGTGGCAGCCACATCCTGCGCAATGTCAGTCTGGAACTGGAATGCGGGCAGGTGCTCACCGTGCTGGGCCGCAACGGCGTGGGCAAGACGACCCTACTCAAGTCCCTCATGGGCCTCGTCGGCATTCGTAGTGGACGCATCACCATGGATGGGCAGCGCATCGATAACCTCCGCCCAGACGCACGTGCACGTCTGGGGATCGGCTACGTGCCGCAGGGACGCGAGATCTTCCCGCGTTTGACGGTGGAGGAGAATTTGCGCATGGGGCTGGCGACCAAGCCAGGCGGCAGCGATATTCCAGCGGAGCTGTTTGAGTTGTTTCCCGTGCTCGGGCAGATGCTGCGCCGGCGCGGTGGGGACCTCTCGGGGGGCCAGCAGCAGCAACTCGCCATCGCGCGGGCGCTGGCCGCCGGCCCCCGGCTTCTTGTGCTGGATGAGCCGACTGAGGGGATCCAACCGTCGATCATTAAGGATATCGAGCGGGTGATTCGGATGCTCGCTGCGCGCGGAAATATGGCCATCCTTCTCGTCGAGCAGTACTACGATTTCGCACAGGCCTTGGCTGATCGCTATTGCGTCATGTCGCGCGGCGAGATCGTCCGCACTGGCGATGGCGGGACGATGGATGCTGACGGCGTGCGTGAGTTGCTCGCGGTCTGAGCCGGGTGTCCTCCGTCAGGTGCGCCAGACGCGGGGCGCGCAGGGGCCGAGTTCCCAAGCCAACGATCGCCAAGCGGACCAAATTTCGGTGAGTGCCTGGTGAATCGGCTCCACGCGCGCCGCCAGTGCGCGCACAACAAGAACTTGGGGATTGGGTTGCGTGGCGGCCGCGTGCACCAAACCGGAGCGACCCACGGAGCCAGTCATGCATTCATGCAGCACGCCACGCGCGGCGCTCGAAAGCGCTTGGGCTCGATCGCTGGCGATGGCGCTGCCCGCTGCGAACCACAGGGTTCCCATCGCGGTATGCCCGGCCAGCCCACCCGGCGCTCTGAGCAAAACATCATCCTGGGCGTCGATCCGGCCGCGCTCAAGCCAGATGCCCGGCAATTCCAAATGCTGCACGATATGGCCGCGCCGGAACGCCTGGCCCGCAGCAGGAAGCCCAAGAGCCAGCATGTCCCATCCCACCATTTCAGCTCCCTGCTCCAACTTGAACACGCCGCGGTTTTCCGCCAGGCAGGCGTCGAAGGCGAGAGCCTCCAGTGGAAGCCATTCAAGCCGTGCGCCGGATTGCAGCTTCGCCAGGACTTGCTGTACAGCTGGTTGTCCCAAGCTCCTGTAAAAGCGCGTGGCCCCGGGAGTTGTGATAAGAGCGTGGGCGTTTGCATCGACGTCAAGCGTGATGTCGATGCGGTCGCCACCGACCAAGCCACCCGGTGGGTGCACCAGAACATGGTGGCAAATCCCTGGGCCTTCCGGGTGCAAGGCGGCCAAGACCCGCACAGCCCCGGAATGCTGCGAGCGGTCAAGCGTTCTGCCGTCGAGCGACGTGTACCGAAGATCGAGGACCGACCGCCAGCTTCCCGGCAAATGCCTGATCGGGGATTCCCGCCCATCAGGGGCGGCTGAATTTGAGAGTCGGGGCATGTGAAAGCATTGGGGCGGAATACTGTCGGTACAGTCGGTCGTCAACTGGCGGGACGCGGCTTTTGCTTAAAAAACGCACAAGCGGGGATTGGGAGCAGCTTACTCTTGCACGATCAAGGACGACGCATGACGCGGAACGTCACGGTGCCTCCGGTGGCGCTGGCTGATCAAGCGAAACGATCGCGCCATGCGCTGGATTGGATGCCGCACGGGCATCGTCGCATCAGGGTGCGATGCATCCATCGAATGGTCAAGCGTTGCCTGCGCCTGGGCACGTCGCATCCGTTTGCCCGGAACGCCGTACCCCTCCGCCGCACCCCCAGCCCTGATGGCTGTATCCTCAGGGCTGTCCGTCCGGAGCAAGGAAGAACCATGATTCTCGAACTCGCCGATTTCCGCATTCAACCTGGCCGCCAGAGCGAATTCGACGCCGCCATCGCGCACGGCGTACAAAGCGTCATCGCCCATGCCAAAGGGTTTCGCGGGTACACGATTCATAAGGGCGTGGAGAGCCCCGAGCGGTATGTCTTGATGATTTCATGGGACACGCTGGAAGACCATACCGTCGGATTTCGTGGCTCGCCCGCGTTCGCCGAGTGGCGCGCCATCGTCGGTCCGTTCTTCGCGGAGCCGCCCCACGTGGAGCACTTCACGTTGTTGCCCCATTCCTAAAAGCAGCACGCCCCGCAATGTTCCAGGACTTCCGGCCCTTTCGTGTCGCGGCAGGTGATGTGCAAATCGCCGGTTGCATCGGCGGAAGCGGCCCGCCGCTGTTGCTTTTGCATGGACATCCGCAGACCCGGACCATCTGGCACAAAATTGCCGGGCGATTGACCGAACACTATACGGTGGTCGCCACCGACCTGCGTGGCTATGGCGCCTCATCGAAGCCGCAAAGCCAGTCCGACCACAGCACGTACAGCAAGCGTGCCATGGCAGCCGATCAGGTGGCGGTGATGCGCAGTCTGGGCTTCAATTCATTTTTTGTCTGCTCGCATGATCGCGGCGCGCGCGTGACACACCGTCTGTGCATGGACTCACCGAATACGGTGCGTAAGGCCATCCTGCTCGATATCGCCCCCACGCTGGCCATGTACGAGCAAACCAGCCGCGCCTTTGCCACCGCGTACTTTCATTGGTTCCTCCTGATCCAACCCAGTCCGTTTCCGGAGACCCTGATCAGTGCAAACCCGGATGCCTATATCGATGCCGTAATGGGACAGCGCTTTGCCGGCATGACGCCTTTCACGCCAGAGGCACAAGCCGCGTATCGAGCGGCCTTGCGCAGCGAAGGCGCGGTGCATGCGATGTGTGAGGACTACCGAGCCTCGGCATCGATCGACCTCGAACATGATCGGATCGACCGCGAGCAGGGCCGCCGTGTGCGATGCCCATTGCACGTGCTGTGGGGTAGCAAGGGGATCGTGGGGAGCCTCTTTGACCCCTTGCACGAGTGGAGCCTTGTGGCTGAGCGGGTGAGCGGCCATGCACTGGACTGTGGCCACTACATCGCCGAGGAGGCGCCGGATGCGCTCCTACAGGAGATCACGGAAAACTTGGTCTGATTGGGGCGCCGCCTGCCGGGCGTTTGCTCCGGCGCGCGGCAGACCAATGGGATTGACGCCTGCACGGCGACGCATCGTCGGGGATGGAAGGGCGACACGCCTTGCGAGTGGCTAGTCGCTCGCGCTTGTCCTTGAGTCCAGCGTTCCTGCTGTGTTCGATGACGGCCATTGCGCGACGTCCAATGCACAGGATGGGATCGCGCGCCGACGCAATTGTGCGTTGCGGTGCCCTCGCGTCAGACGCGCTCGACAATCAACGCGATGCCTTGGCCGACACCAATGCACATGGTCGCCAGCGCGTAGCGGCCGCGAGTACGCTCAAGCTGATTGACTGCGGTCGTCACCAGACGCGCACCACTGGCGCCAAGTGGGTGGCCGAGCGCTATTGCGCCGCCGTTCGGATTGACACGGGGGTCCTCGTCGCCCAGTCCGAGTTTGCGCAGGACGGCGAGGCCCTGCGCGGCAAATGCCTCGTTAAGTTCGATGACGTCCATCTGCTCCAGGCGCAGCCCCGTGAGTTCAAGGACTTTCTGTGTTGCAGGCGCGGGGCCAATTCCCATGATGCGTGGCGCCACGCCAGCCGTTGCCATGCCCACGACCCGCGCGCGCGGAGTCAAGCCATGGCGGCCAGCCGCTGCTGCGCTGGCCAATAGCAATGCGCATGCGCCATCGTTGACTCCGCTCGCGTTACCGGCGGTGACGCTTCCGTCGGGCCGCACGACGCCCGTGAGCTTAGCCAAGGCTTCCAGCGAGGTTTGACGTGGATGTTCATCGCGCGAGACGATCAGGGCATCCCCCTTCTTTTGCGCGATGCGCACCGGGGTGATCTCGGCGTCAAAGAGGCCGGCTTCCTGCGCTCGCGCGGCGTTCATCTGAGAACGCAGCGCCATGCGGTCCTGTGCTTCGCGCTCGATACCGAAGTCCTGCGCAACGTTTTCCGCAGTCTCCGGCATCGAGTCCACGCCGTACTTCTGCTTCATCAGCGCGTTGACAAAGCGCCAGCCGATCGTTGTGTCGTAGACGGCATTGGCGCGGCTGAATGCGGTGTCGGCCTTGGGCATCACGAACGGAGCCCGGCTCATGCTTTCAACCCCACCGGCGATCACAAGCTCCGCCTCACCACTTTTGATTGCGCGCGCTGCGCTGCCGACCGCATCCATTCCCGAACCACACAGCCGATTGATTGTCGCCCCCGGCACTTGCGTGGGAAGGCCCGCCAAAAGTGCGCACATGCGCGCAACGTTGCGGTTGTCCTCTCCCGCTTGGTTGGCACACCCGTAAAGCACCTCGCCGAGCGCCTCCCAGTCGACGCCCGCATTGCGTTCAACCAATGCCCGAATTGGAATGGCGCCGAGGTCATCGGCGCGAACCCGCGACAATGCGCCGCCGTAGCGGCCGAAAGGGGTGCGAATGGCATCACAAATGTAAGCGTCGTTCATGGTGTTCAGGTTGGGGGAAGTTGAAACAAGCTGGTCGCTTCCAGGTCGAGAACCTCAGCGCCGGCAGCATTGACCATCTGCCAGCGCCATCGCAAGATGCCGAGCCAAGGTTTGCTTTTTGAGCGACGGGCTTCGAGAACTGAAGCAACGAGGCGAAGGCGGTCGCCCGGGCGCACCGGGTTCGGCCATTTCACGTAAGACAGGCCGGGCGAGGCAAACGATTCCGAGTCGTGTAGCACCGTCTCGACCAACATGCGCATGGCGATGCTGCAGGTGTTCCAGCCGCTGGCAACCAAGCCACCGAAACGGTGTTGGGCTGCAGCTGTGGCATTCGTGTGGAACCACTGCGGATCATATTTTTGGGCAAATTGCACGATCTCCGACTCAGTCACATCATAAGGGCCGGCCTCGATGATCTGTTCGGGGTGGAACTGGGCAAATCTCATGGCTGTCGGTACTTCACCGGCCCTCGAATCGTGGTGTGCGCTTCTCGTTGAGCGCGGCGAAGCCTTCGTGGGCATCGTTCCCCGCAAAGCCCAAGATTTCAAGGGCAAGAGAATGCTCGAAAGCAGGCCACGCGGAGCGCAGCCAGTGGTTCAGGCTGCGCTTCGTGAAGGCCAGCGCTGTGGGGCTCCCGGCCGCGAGGACACGGCAGACTTCGCGCGCACGGTCGAGCAATTCCGCGTCCGCTACAGCCATGCTGATGAGACCGATGCGTTCGGCCTCGATGCCGTCGAGAGCCGCGCACGTCAGGAGGTGGTATTTGGCCTTGGCCATTCCGCACAAAAGCGGCCAGATGATCGCAGCGTGATCTCCGGCGGCCACGCCCAGTTTCGTATGGCCGTCAATGATTTTTGCGCGGTGGCCAGCAATAGAAACGTCAGCAAGCAAGGCGACTGCAGCGCCGGCGCCCACCGCAGCGCCATTGATGGCCGAGACAATCGGTACGTCGCAGTCGATCATGCCTTGCACGATTGCCCGTGCCTCACGCATCACACGCAAGCGTGTGTCGCGACTGTGGAGGAGATCCTCAACCACCTCTGGTGTGCCTCCCGCGCAAAACCCGCGGCCGATGCTGCGCACAAGAATGCAGCGCACGTCCGGGCGCGCAGCCAGTTGTGCCCACACGTGACCAAGGGCTGCGTGAGTCTCGGCGTCCGTGGCTGGCATGCCGCCCGCTGGCCCTAGAACCAGTTCTGCAATGCCCTCGGTGCCGATTTCGGCGTGCAAGTGGGGGCCGACTCGGATGCTCTGGATCACGATGGTGCCTCGCACCACGCACGTTGTCGAAGCCAGGGGCTGGCTCGGTAGCGCTCGCCTCGATAATGGGTGTCAAGCGCGTCCAGCACCGCAAGGACGCCCGCTGGACTCCAGCTTGCAAGCCACTCGAACGGGCCGGCAGGATAGTTCACCCCGAGTTTCATCGCGGCGTCGGCGCCGCTTGCGGAGCACACACCCTGATGCACGGCGTCCGCCGCCTCGTTGATGAGCATGGCCACGGTGCGTGCGACCACAAGACCCGGGCTGTCGGTCAGACGCTGAGGATTGAAACCAAGGACGCGAAGCCATCGGGACGCCGTCATGCACCAGGCGTCCGTGGCGCGCGCGGACGGTGCCCACGCAAGGGTCGCGCCGGTTTTGAAAGCAAGTGGAAGATCAAATACGGCGACCTCGTCGCCAATCGCCGTGGCTGGACGTCCATCGGTGAGGCGCAGTTGCGCGCCGTCGGCCTCCAGTCCAACCCAGTGCGCAGCGGTATCGCGCGAAAAGCGGCATCCTGCCTTGCTCAGCGCCTCAGTCATCTGGTCAGCGAGAGCTCCCAATCCCACAACACGCAGCGCCGAAGCCGCTGGCGCATTCGAGGGCGAAAACGAGGAGATCTGCGGCTTCGAGCCCTCCTCCACGTAATCGTAAAACCCGCGGCCCACCTTGCGTCCGAGAAGGCCTGCGTCGACCAGTTCACGCTGCACGAGTGACGGGACGAAGCGCTTGTCGAAGAAATTGGCCTCATAAACGGAGGTCGTGACCGCGAAATTCGTGTCATGGCCAATCAGATCCATGAGTTCGCACGGTCCCATGCGGAATCCAGCGCTACGCAAGCAGGCATCGAGGACGTGCGGTTCGGCGGCCCGTTCCTGCAGCATGGCCAGTGATTCTGCATAGTAGGGTCGTGCGATCCGGTTGACGATAAAGCCTGGCGTTGATCGCGTGTGCACGGCAACCTTGTCCCAGCTATTGGCCAGGGCGAAGACCGAATCAGCGACACGCGGCGATGTGCGAAGTCCCGAGACGACCTCGACCAGCTTCATCAGTGGAACCGGGTTGAAGAAGTGCATGCCAACCACGCGCTCCGGATGCGCAAGGCCATTCGCCAGTGCCGTGATGGACAGTGACGACGTGTTGCTGGCGAGTACGCATTGCGGCGCAACCAGCATCTCGAGCTGTTTGAAAAGAGCTCGTTTGACGTCGATGTTTTCCAGAACCGCTTCGATGACGAGACCGACTTCGCCCGCCTGTTCAAGCGCCGTGACGGGTTCAATGCGTTCGATTGCCATCGCCGCGTCCGCAGCATCGATCCGGCCCTTGGCGACCAAGGTGTTGAGGGTCGAGGCGAGCTTGCTGCGTGCCTGAGACGCCAGGCCTTCACGAGCGTCAAAGAGTGCGACGGCGTGGCCGGCCTGCGCGGCGACCTGTGCAATGCCAGCGCCCATGATTCCGGCGCCAATGACGAGGATGCGCGCACCTCGCAGATTGAATTCCTGACTGCTCATTGTGGAACCCAGTTCGCGGGGCGTTTGGCGAGAAACGCTGCAAACCCCTCTCGTGCCTCGTCGCCACCGCGCACGCGAGCGATGGTTTGTGCCGTCAATTCGCGCACGTCTGGCGTGATCGGACCGACTTCAAGCTCGGCAAAAAGCTGCTTGATCTCGTGCTGTGCGCCGGGAGCGCCAGCCAAAAGATTTCCAGCCATGGCGTCGATGGACTCATCAACACTGGCAAGCGGTACGACGTCGTGCACGAGCCCGATACTCAATGCTTCCGCAGCGGTAATGCGCATGGTGCTCAGTGCCAGGCGCCTGGCTTGCCGGCGGCCGACGGCGTTTGTGACGTAGGGCCCGATCACCGCGGGAAGAATGCCGAACTTGGCCTCGCTGACGGCAAAGGTGGCATTGTCCGCAGCGATTGCGATGTCGCACGCGCAAACCAGACCGACTCCCCCGCCAAGGGCTGCGCCTTGCACGCGCGCCACGGTCGGTTTGGGGCAGCAGTCGATGCGACAGAGCATCGCGGCGAAGCGCCGCGCGTCCTCCAGGTTCCACTCACGCGAGGCTTGGCTGGCACGTTGCATCCACTGCAGGTCAGCCCCCGCGCTAAAGTGCTTTCCATCCCCCGCAAGCACGATGACGCGTGTGGTGGGATCCTCGGCCAGTTCCAAAAAAACATGGTCGAGTTCGTCAATCATGGCTTCGTCGAAAGCATTGAAGACGTCCGGGCGTGACATGCTGACCTGGGTCACGCCAGATGAGCGCCGGGTGATCCGCAAGGTTCGCAGAGATTCCATCAGTATGTCTCCAGATGCAGGCGGCCTTCGCGTTTGAGTGCCGCCGCGAGGGACTCCCAAGCCATGCCAGCGCTCGAGGCAACGTCTTGCAGAGCCAGCATGACCCCTTCCTCCATGGCCTTGAGGCCACACACATAGATGCACGTGTTTGGATCGGCAAGGAGCTCAGCGACGTCAGCTCCGCGCTCGCGGATCGCGTGCTGTACGTAGCGCTTGGGCTGTCCTGGTGTGCGCGAAAACGCCAGATTGATGTCGATAAAGTCTTTGGGCAGGTTTTGCAGGGGCCCAAAATAGGGAAGCTCCTCCTTGGTACGCGCACCAAAGAACAGAATGAGCTTTCCGCCATCAAACTTTCCGGACTGCCGGAGCCGACGGCGCCACTCGGTCATTGCGCGCATGGGGGCGCTGCCAGTGCCGGTGCAGATCATCACGATGTTGGACCGCGGGTGATTGGGCATCAGGAAGCTGGCGCCAAACGGTCCGATCAACTGAACCTTGTCGTTGACGCGCAGGTCGCACATGTAATTCGATGCCACGCCACGCACCGCGTTGCCCTGATGATCCTCGAGCACACGCTTGATCGTCAGCGATAGGTTGTTGTAGCCAGGCCGCTCGCCGTTGCGTGGACTTGCTACGGAATACTGTCGGGCATGGTGCGGTCGCCCCTGGGCATCGGTGCCTGGCGGAATAATGCCGATGGACTGTCCTTCGAGGACAGGGAAGGGCATTGATCCGAAATCAAGCACGATATGGTGCGTGTCATAGTCTCTTCCAACCTCCGTCACGCGCACATTGCCTACGACCGTCGCGGTGATGGCGTGTTCCGTGGATTTCGGGCCGTAAAGATTCGTGTAGGCATGCGCGGCTGACCAAGGCGGGATCGTTGCGCCGAAGTTGCTGCTCTTGACCGTGGCTTGATTCTCGCCGGGCGCGATCGGTGCACCAGGCTCCAGCGCCTGCGAAGTTTCCTCAAGGCCGGCATCGGCGAGTTGAGTAGCGTCGAGTTCTGCTGGCAGCGTATCCCACGTCAGTTGCTCGGCGACGCTGTAGGCAGCGTGACGCGGCAGGGTGCGCCAGTTATCGATCGAGCCCGTTGGGCATGGTGAGATGCAATCCATGCACAAGTTGCACTTGTCTGCATCGACAACATAGTTGCGCGAGTCATGAGTGATGGCGCCGACCGGGCAGGTGGCCTCACAGGTGTTGCAGCGGATGCAGATCTCGGGGTCGATCAGATGCTGCCGGATGAGTGTGGTGGCAGCCATGTCCATGGCGGTCTCCCTAAGGGCGGTGCGCATGGGCTGGGGCAGGTCGGCCGCAGCCCATGCGTACGTCGCACGCGATCAATTGAAACGAACGTACTCGAAGTCTGCGGGCTGGCGATTGATGCCCATCACCGGCGGCGCAATCCAATTGGCAAATTTACCTGGCTCGACGACGCGACCCATGAGCGATGCAACGAATAAACGATCGGCCTGGGTGGGAAGCCACTCATGGACCTTCGCATTCCATTCGGCCTCGCCCACGACCCGCCCGTCCGGTGCCACCTTGACATCAGCCAGCGAGCCAATATTGCGGTGGAAGGCCTTGTGGGGAACTTTGAGCCGGAAAGAGATGCCAGCCTTCTCGATGACTTTGTTCCAGCGCTCGACCCCACCGACGCTGTCTTTGATGTAGTCGTCGCGCAAGACCTCATTGAGCGCGTTGAGCATGGGAACCTCCTGCTCGAGCAGGGCGTCGCCGCGGACCTGCAGGATCTTGTAGCGATCGTGTTTGAGCATGTGGTCGTCTGTGCGCTTGCCTTCCTCAAAGCGACCCTTCAGGCCCGTGGAATAGAAAGTTGCGGCGTTGCTCGACTGATCAGCTCCAAACAGGTCAATGGTCACACTGAAGTGAAAATTCAGGTAGCGCTGAATCGTCGGCAGGTCGATGACGCCTGCGGCGCGCAGCTTGGCAGGATCGTCGGTCCTGAGTTCGTTCATGACTTGGCAAGTCCGCTGGATCACGCGCGAAACTCCCGACTCACCAACGAACATGTGGTGCGCCTCTTCGGTGAGCATGAACTTGGTGGTGCGGGCCAGCGGGTCGAAGCTCGATTCGGCCAAGGCGCACAGTTGGAATTTGCCGTCGCGGTCTGTGAAATAAGTGAACATGAAAAACGACAGCCAATCCGGTGTTTCCTCGTTAAACGCCTGGAGGATGCGCGGATTGTCCTGCTGGCCGCTGCGTCGTTCGAGCAAAGCGGCGCCTTCTTCACGGCCATCGCGTCCGAAGTACTTGTGCAGAAGGTAGACCATGGCCCAGAGGTGGCGCCCCTCCTCTACGTTGACCTGGAACAGGTTGCGAAGGTCATACAGGCTGGGGGCGGTGCGGCCAAGATGACGCTGCTGCTCGACCGAGGCCGGTTCGGTGTCGCCCTGGGTGACGATGATGCGCCGAAGGTTGGCGCGGTATTCCCCGGGGACGTCCTGCCAAACGTTCTCGCCCTTGTGGTCGCCAAAGTGGATCTTGCGTTCTGGGTCGGCGGGATTGAGAAAAATCCCCCAGCGGTACTCGGGCATCTTGACGTGGCCGAATTGTGCCCAGCCCTGAGGGTCAACGCTGACGGCCGTGCGCAGATACACGTCAAAGTCCTGGGAGCCATCCGGACCCATGTCGCTCCACCAGCTCAGGTAGTTTGGCTGCCACTGCTCGAGTGCACGCTGGAGCGTCCGATCCTCGCTGAGGCGCACATTATTCGGAATTTTTTCGCTGTAATCGATGTTGGCCATCTTGGTCTCCAATTCTGAAGAAATCCGGTGAATACAACGCATGGGCAGCGCGCCATCCGGTATCGCGCCGCACGGTACGGGCGAAGGTCAGACGCGGTTCCAATCGAAGACCGCTTTGTCACCTTTGCCGTAAACCTTCAAAGCACCTTTATCGCCAACGGCATTGGGGCGCTGAAAAATCCAGTTTTGCCAGGCCGTCAGGCGGCCAAACACGCGTGTGAACATATTTTCGGGCCCGTTGAAGCGGAGGTTGGCCTCCATCCCGGTCAGGGCGTCGGGCGACATGGCAACGCGCTCTTCTATGGCGATGCGGACTTCGTCCGCCCAGTCAATATCGTCCGGGTTGCTGGTCACAAGGCCCAATGCGAACGCGGAGTCGGCATCAAGCGCTTGGGAAGCCTTGTCGCGCACGGCATTGAGCGGCGCGTCTTCGCCGTAGAAGCGACGTTCGAGCCGACTCTGGCCGGTGGCCATCGGGAAAAAGCCGAAGTTGACCTCGTCAACCATAATCTTTGGGGCGCGCGCCGCATCGTCAGGCAGGGCCAGCTGATAAATCCGGTCGCAGGCCAGCGCAAGTTCCAGCAGGGTGCCAACAAAGCAGGAGCCTGGCTCGACGAGAGCAAACAAGCTGCGCGACGAGACGTCAAGCCGGCTCAAGGTGCGTCGAAGAAACCCAATCGTCTCCCTCACGAGCCAATGGCCCTGATTGGCCATCAGCGTTGCGTCGAGCAGTTGCACGGCATCGGCTTGACCCTCTGTCTTGATCAGCCAAGTTCCGATGTCCAACTCGTTGGTGCGCATGGACAAAATTGCGTCGTCGAGCTCGCGCGCCAGTTGCAACGGGTACCACGAAGCGCCAAGTGCCTCGATCGCTGCGATGTCGGACGGCGAGTTGCCATTCGGGCCCTTGATGGTGAAGGTCGCCGTGCGCTTGGCGCGGTCAATCGCCACGGTAACGTTCGAATAATGCAACGCGTCGCCGTCCACGTGACGCTCAATCGGGGTCAGAGCCACGCCCGTGGCGCTTGCCGGGCGATCGCTGGAGGCTGCGAGCGCGAGTGCGCGTTGTCGCACGGTTTGCGCGAACACGGCGGGCTTGGCGATCTCGTCAACGAGGCGCCAGTCCTTCGCCTTCTGACCGCGAACGCCTTCGGCGGTGGTACAGAAGATATCGGCGAGATCGTGTCGCACATGGCGCTTGTCGGTGATGCGTGTGAGGCCTCCGGTGCCGGGCAAGACGCCCAGCAGGGGCACCTCGGGCAGGCTGACAGCGCTGGAGCGGTCATCAATCAAGATGATTTCGTCGCAAGCCAAGGCAAGCTCGTAGCCGCCGCCAGCGCATGCGCCATTGACCGCAGCCACAAATTTCAGCCCGCTATGACGGGAGGTATCTTCCATGCCATTGCGTGTTTCATTCGTGAACTTGCAGAAGTTGACCTTCCAGGAGTGGCTCGAGAGGCCCAGCATGAAAATATTGGCCCCCGAGCAGAACACCTTGTCTTTGAGGCTCGTCAGCACGACGGTGCGAACTTCGGGGTGCTCGAACCGGATGCGGTTGAGGGCGTCGTTGAGTTCGATATCGACGCCAAGGTCATAGCTATTGAGCTTGAGTTTGTAGCCCGGGCGCAAGCCGGCGTTTTCATCGAAATCCGCCGCCAGGGTCGCAATTGGGCCGTCGAAGCTGAGCTTCCAGTGTTTGTAGCGAGAAGGGTCGGTCCGGTAATCGACCTGAGACGACTGAGTCACTTGAGCGCTCCTTAAGCGTGTGGCAATAAAATGCATGTCCGACAGATAGGCAGAATAATGCATGTTCCTGTGCGGCGCAAGCACTTTATTGCATTTTGACTTCGGGTTTACCCGTGCCCTTGAAGGGCTCCGCGAACGATTTGACGCAGTGTGAGAAAAGTTGGGTGCAGCGGCTGAGCGCTGGTGTCGATGCTGAATTCCGCTTTGGAGTAAAACGCCGCGCGTCCAGCGAGAATGCTCTTGAGGTCGTGCATAGCCTCGTCGCTCGACGCTATCGGGCGCAGGTCGCCCTGCGCGACGACGCGCTTCATATGATCTTCGGGGCTGGCCTTGAGCCAGACCGTCGTGCAGTGCGCGAGCAGTAAGTTGAACGTGGACGCATCGGAAACCAGACCGCCCGGAGTGGCAATCACGGCTTCGGAGTAGATCTGAATCGACTCTTCGATGGCCCTGCGTTCGTAGCGTCGGTAGGCATTCATGCCGTAGAGCGACTGGATTTCCTCAACGCTACAGCCCGCGAACTTTTCGATCTCGCGGCTGAGTTCGATAAAAGGAAAGCCAAGATCTTCCGCGAGCATCTTCCCGAGGGTGGATTTGCCCGCGCCACGAAGGCCGATAAGCGCAATGCGCGAGCTATGCCGTGCATTTTCTCCACCGGTGCCCAGCATCTCACCGATCGACACGCGCACGCGCCGCAGCGACTCTTCGTCGCGGTGTTCGAGCAGTTCGCGGATGAGCAGCCATTCGGGCGACGAGGTCGTGATGTCTCCGAGAAGCTCTGCAAGGGAGCATTGCAGAGCATGCGACACTTGCAACAAAACAAGGATGGATACGTTGCCCAAGCCACCTTCCAAGTTGGCGAGGTGGCGTTCAGACACATCAGACGCCACCGCGACGGCCTTGCGCGTGAGGCCTCGGCGCGCACGCAAGGCGCGTGCACGTTCGCCCAGAGCGACCAGAAAGGGGTTGCGTTCCACATCCGCATCCGAGGGCTCGCGTATCGAACCGCGCCCAGGCTGGGCAGAGGCCATCACGGCGCCCCCTTGATTAATATGCAATATAGTGCTTGACATGGTCAGTTGGGAAAACTAAAGTCCGAATACGCAAAATACTGCATATTTGCGGCGGCGGCAAGCGCAACAATAGATACGGAGCCGGGAAACCATGACATCTGCTGACCTGCATCAGGACATTGCACACATTGCGGAGGAGATCCGGGATATGCCGCTCAGCGGCGAGCTCGAAGCCTGGCTGAACCGGGAGCACGGTGCGGGAAGTGCCCTGTATGAGCACATCAAGCTGGCCTGCGAATCGGGTGTCAAGGCCGGTTGGCTGTGTCAGCGTGAGTCCGGTGGCATTCGGTATGGACGTGTTTTCAAACCGTCGGCTGAGTTGAGCGGCTTTTCGGTCGACGTGGTTGACATGCATGACGTTGCAGGCCCGCATCATGCCCATCCCACGGGTGAGATCGATCTCATCATGCCGCTTGACGTGGGGGCTGAGTTCGACGGTCGTCAAGCGGGGTGGCTTGTCTATCCACCAGGCTCGGCGCACAGGCCAACGGTCAGCAAGGGGCGAGCGCTGGTGCTCTACTTGTTGCCCGAAGGGCGCATTGAGTTCACGCCCTAAGTGGGGGCATGCAGACATGCGCAAGCGTGGGCGTGACAGAGGCGGGCCAGTTCTGGGCGCGCGCATCATGGAGCGGTTGGCAGTCGAGACGCCCATGGCAGGCCGAGCCTTGGACGACGAGATTGGGCCGTGGTTGATCGGCGACGTTGGTGACGACGCATATCGCGTTGCCAAGGCTCGCCTCGCCCCGCGCGACCCGAAGGCAGTCGACCGGTTTGGGGCCGCACGGCGATTGCGCTCAGGGAAGGCTACGGCCGGGGCGCAGACGTCTTGCGCGGAATGTTCATTTCAGGGCACTCAACGGCGCGGGCACGCGCGAACGCGCCCGCCGAGCCCAGGTCGATTCGACACGTGAATGCCGAGTCGGCCATCACGACATCAAAGGAGACTATCTTGAGTGCCGAACAGAAAGCATCGCCCTTGCAATCGCGGTTCAATTTTGCGCAGTACCTCTTGGAGTGCAATGCCGGCCGCAGCGGGAAGCTCGCCTATGTCGACGATTTCGGCTCGCTGAGTTATGGCGAGCTTGCTTTGCGCGTGCGCCAGATGGCCGCGGGGCTGTGCAGTCTCGGCCTGAAGCGCGAGGAGCGGGTGCTGATGGTGATGCAGGACTGCAACG
>JAKBCY010000148.1 GCA_021807445.1 Pseudomonadota bacterium | reverse complement strand
GTCGCCCCATCTGGAAATGACGGCCGTGTGCGATGCCATGCTGCAGCGCGCAGGCCCCGCCCTGCTCTTTCGCAAGCCTTCAGGCTATGCCATGCCGGTCCTCGGGAATTTGTTCGGCACCCCCAAACGGGTGGCCTTGGGCATGGGCGCCAGCGACGTGAGCGAGCTGCGGCGCATCGGCCAGGTGTTGGCGCGCCTGAAACAGCCGGAGCCGCCCAAAGCGCTCAAGGATGCGGGCGAGTTGCTGCGCCTGGTGCGCGCCGTCTGGGACATGCGCCCTGCGGAGATCCGCAAGCCGCCTTGCCAACAGATCGTGCACGAAGGCCACGACGTCGACCTGAACAGTCTTCCCTTGCAGACCTGCTGGCCGGCAGACGCGGCTCCCTTGCTCACATGGGGTCTCGTGGTCACGCGGGGGCCGCTCAAGGCGCGGCAGAATCTGGGCATCTATCGTCAACAACGCATCGGCCGCAACCAGCTGATCATGCGCTGGCTGGCGCACCGTGGAGGCGCGCTGGATTTTCGTGATCATGTAGCAGCGCACCCTGGCCAGCCCTTCCCCATCGCCGTGGCTTTGGGCGCGGACCCAGCCACGATCCTCGGCGCGGTCACACCGGTGCCAGACAGCTTGTCTGAATACCAGTTCGCCGGACTTCTGCGTGGCGGGCGCACGGAGCTTGCCCGCTGCATGGGTTCGGATCTTCAGGTGCCGGCGCGCGCGGAACTCGTGCTCGAGGGCCATATCCCACCGGCCAGGCCAGGGTTCACTGGCGAAAGCGAAACCGGCGTGCGCCTCAAGGAGATTGGCGGCTATCTGCACGCGCTGGAAGGCCCCTTTGGTGACCACACCGGCTACTACAACGAGCAGGACTGGTTTCCCGTCTTCGAGGTGCAGCGCATCACGCAGCGCGAAGACGCGATCTATCACTCCACCTATACAGGCAAGCCGCCCGATGAACCCGCAGTGCTGGGCGTGGCCCTCAACGAGGTATTCGTGCCGCTGCTGCAGCAGCAGTTTCCCGAAATCACCGATTTCTATCTTCCGCCGGAGGGCTGCTCCTACCGCCTGGCCGTGGTGGCCATACGCAAGCAGTACGCCGGTCACGCCAAGCGCGTGATGTTCGGCGTGTGGAGTTTCCTGCGCCAGTTCATGTACACCAAGTTCATCATCGTGACGGACGATGATGTGGACATCCGCAACTGGCGCGACGTCATCTGGGCCGTCACAACGCGCATGGACCCCGTGCGCGACACGCTGCTGATTGACAACACCCCGATCGATTATCTGGATTTCGCCTCACCCGAGTCCGGCCTCGGGGGCAAAATGGGTTTGGACGCCACCCATAAATGGCCAGGCGAGACGCAGCGGGAATGGGGTCGTGCGATCGTCCCCGACGCGCAGGCAACGCAGCGCGCGCAGGCCCTTGTGGACAGACTGCTGAAAAGCACACCCGCCTAACTTTGCTTGTTCCGAGCGCGGGCAAGGCGGATAATGCTTCGTATGCCCCACACTGCCTCCCTTTGGCTGCGACGCCTGGCTTGGGTTTTGCTGGGTTTGCTGCTGTTGCTTGTGCTGGCGTTCGCCACCACACCTTGGACCGTGCCTGCGTTGCTGCGGGACAAAGCGCCCCAGTGGATTGCGCAAAGTCTGGGGCGCCAGGCCAGCATCGGACCTGTGGCATTCAACCCCTTGAAGCTGCGCTTGCAAGTGGACGACCTGCGCGTGCGCAACGCCGCAAATACCGCTGACGCCCTGCGCCTGCAACGCGCCGACGTGCAATTGAGCTGGCGCACTTTGTGGGGCGGCAAACCGCAGATCGCCGCGCTTGTTCTCCAGCAGCCGCAATTGCGGATCGTGCGCGAGCCGTCGGGCAAGTTCGACTTTGACGATATCTTGCAGCGCCTGGCCCGCCGACCCGCCAAACCGGCCTCCGGCCCTCCAGCTTTTGCCTTGCAGGATGCGCGCATCACAGGCGGCAGCGTGCTGTTCGACGACCAGACCGTGCACGTCGCAACGCGCCTGACGGCGCTGAACGTGAACCTGCCCGAGCTCTCCACGCTGCCCAAGTCCAATGGGCAGATGCGCGCGCAGGCCAGCGCCAAGGTTGATGGTGCGCCTCTCGAGCTCACGGTCAGTGGCGCCCCTTTTTCGAGCACATCGCCGCTGTCGATCGCGGCGCAGTTGCAGGGGCTTTCGCTTGCCGGCTTTGCGCCCTATCAGCCTGCCACCTTGCCCGCTCGCCTGGAGGCTGGAACGCTATCGACGCGCCTGCAGACTCGGGTGGTGCCCGCGCGCCCTGACACCTTGAACATTGCCGGGACGGCGCAAGTGCAAGACGGCCAGGTGCAGACCGGCGATGCCAAGCTCGGCGGCTGGAAGAGCCTGGACGTCCAGCTCGAGAGCGTGCAGCCTCTGGCGCATGTGGTGAACATCGGCACGATCGGCATCACAGGACTCTCGGCGCAGCTTGCCCGCACCGCGCAGGGCCTGCAGGGCTTGGGCAGCCCATCGCACCCCAACCAAACCGCCACGGCACCGAAGAAACCGTCAAGTTCGATCGCCAAAGTCCCGGCGCACGCCACGAAAGTATCCACACCTGCGTCGAACCCGCCGCCGGGGCCATCCTCGGCGGGCTGGACCGTGCATGTGGGGGCGGTCGTACTCACCGACAGCCACGTACAGTGGCACGACACGACAGTTCGCCCCGCCGTCGACTGGGCTTTCGCAGCCCCCGCGTTGCGGGCTGGCCCCCTTGCGTGGCCCTTGGCACAAGCCGTCCCCTTCAAGGCCAATATCACGGGCCCGCAAGGCCTTCTCCTGCAAATTCAGGGCGAAGGCGATCTCAAGCGAGCCCAAGCGCAACTGAGCGCCTCTCACCTCGACCCTCATCTCGCAGCGCCTTACGCGGCACATGCGCTTGGCGCGATGGCCATGCCGCATGGGCTTCTGGGCGCCCAGGCAACGCTGACCTGGAAGGCAGATGCCCAGAGCTTGCTCGCCGATGTAAGCGAGGCTCAATGGAGAGGCTTCAGCTTCGGCGCCGTAGGCGGTGTCAGGGCGCGCGACATCACCGTTCGCAACGCAAGTCTGCGCTGGGCCGCTCATCCGCACACCCTTTTGCTCAATCTGGGCCAGGCCCAGATCCATGCGCTTGCGGCCGGCCGCAACGCCGCATTGCGCGCCAGCCAACTCGCTGCGAACAACGTGCGCATCAATCTGCAAGCGCATACCGTGCAGGTCGCCAGCGTTGCCCTGCTCCAGCCCCAGGCCAGCATCGCGCGCGACTCCAAGGGACAGTGGTCCTTCATGCACTGGCTGCCGCCGGGTTTGCTGCCGAAGGGCAAACCCGGCGCACGCACGGCCAAGCCCTCGGCCCCTTGGCGCGTGCAGGTGCAGCAGGCTCGGCTGCGGGGCGGGCGTTTCTACTTGGCCGACACGATGCCCCGGCAACCGGTGGTCGTCGCCATCACCCGTCTCGACCTGAGCCTGCATGACGCCACCTGGCCGCAGATCCGCCCCACCGGTGTCGGCCTGACTGCACAAATCAGCGATGAATTGCAGGAACCGCTTGGCGCGATGCCAGGGCAGCCCGCACCCGCCCCGACGTCCGCTCCTGTGGCGGCAAGCTCTGCGCCCGCCCACGCGCCCCACCCCCGACCACCGCTACCGCTTGGTGTGTCCGCGACCCCGCCGAAGGAAAGCGGGGGCGCTGCGGGAGGCATTCCGAGCATGGGCACGCTGCAGTTCATCGGGAGCGTCTTGATCAAGCCCTTGCACGTCAAGGGCAAACTCGACGCACGCGACCTGCCGGCGCAGATTGCGGACAACTACCTGCCGCCGCGCGTGAATGCCGAGGTGCTGCGCGCGCCGACCAGCTTGGCTGGCGAAGTTGATCTGCGCCTGAACGCGCAGGGGCCCAGTTTTCGCTTTGATGGTCAGGCTGGCATCAAGCATTTCGCTGCCGACACCCTGGTGCCGCACGAACGTCTTCTGGGCTGGAACAGCCTGCTCCTCGACAAACTGCAGATCACGCACAACCCCCGTGTCCATCCCACGACCGAAGTCAACGTCGGGCAGGTCGCGCTGCGCGACTTTTACGCTCGCGTGGTGCTCAGCTCAGATGCCAAGCTCAATCTCACGCAAGTCTTCAAGCCACTGCCTGCGCAAGGCGCCTCCGCCGCAGCCCCCGCTGGTTCCGCGCCGGCCATCGTGACGCACACCGCGCCTGCAAAACTGAGCCTGTCAGCCTCCGGCTCGGCGGGCCACAACGGCGGCATTGGATGGAACTTTGGTGGTGGCCAGACGGCTGCGCAAGGTCCAGCACCGCTCAACCCCGATCTGGTCGTCAACGTTGGCGGCATCAGTCTGTCGGGCGGGCGCGTGGATTACACCGATCATTTCATCCGCCCGAACTACTCCACGAGCCTGTCCTCGGTGAAAGGGGCCATTGGCCCCTTTGGCACAGCCAACCCCAAGCCCGCCACAGTGAACCTGCAAGGCACCGCGCAAGACACAGCGCCCGTGACGCTGGCAGGCACCGTCAATCCCTTGGTCAGCCCTCCGCAACTGGACTTGCGGGCCAAAATGACGGATCTTCAGCTGGCGCCTCTCTCGCCATACTCCGGCCGCTATGCGGGCTACAACATCAAGCGTGGGCTGCTTTCGATGAATGTGCATTACGACATCGACCCCGGAGGGCGCCTGACAGCGGATAACCAACTCGTCCTCAACCAGCTCACCTTCGGCAGCCGTGTGAACAGCCCCGATGCCACCAAGCTGCCAGTGCTGCTGGCGGTGGATTTGCTAAAAGACCGCAACGGCAACATCAATCTCAACATCCCCATCTCCGGCTCGCTCAACGATCCGGAGTTCAGCCTGGGCTCGGTTGTTGCCCAAGCCGTTGTACATCTCCTGGCGCGCGCAATCACGGCTCCGTTCGCCCTGCTTGGCCACATCCTCGGCGGTGGCGCGTCGGGTGAGCAACTCAGTCATGTGGCTTTCCTGCCTGGCACCACCACACTCAAACCGCAAGAGCAACCCAAGCTGGCCGATATTGCCCGCGCACTCAAGGCAAAGCCTGAGCTCATCCTGACCATCACCGGTGAGGTGGACCCTGCAGCTGAACGCGAGGCCTATCGCGAGGCAAGGCTGAATGCACAGATGGTCAAGCTGTGGAAGCGTGACCTGCCACGCGCCGAGGCCTACGCTGACGCGAAAGCGCAGACCGTATCGCAGGCGGACTACGCCCGAGTGCTTGCGGCCGTCTACCGCGCCACGCCGCTGCCCGCCAAGCCGCGCAACGTGTTCGGCCTGCCCAAGACGATCCCCGAAGCCGACATGCGAAAGCTGCTGCTGCAGAACATTCCGGCGAGTGAAGACCGCATGCAGGCATTGGCCATGGAGCGTGCTGTGACCCTGCGCACGGCGCTTGACGCCTTGGGCGTTCCCGGCGCGCGTCAGTTCATCGCGGCGCCTGAACTGGTGACCAAGCCCGAAGCCAACTGGACGCCGCAAGCCAGTCTCTCCCTGACGCTGCCCTGAGCGCCAAGCAGTGTGGCCCGCAGCCAATGCCGGGGAGGTACGGCGCAGCACATTGCCCTTGCTCTGGCCTTTGCGCCAATGACCAAAAGCCCGAGATTTCAAACGATTGCAGGACTTGCATGAGGTCGTTTCTGCCATAACTGACTTTGCAACGTCGGATTGCTTGACGCCTCTGTGCCTGCGCGCCTACATTGGCTTCACCGCTGCGGTGCAGCCGCGGTGGTGGCCGGACCGGGTGGAGCCCGGGCCGGAGTCCCCAGAATCCCTGCATCCATGCGGGGTGTGGCATGTGGCAGCAAACCCATATGCCTCGCTGAACAAGGCCGCGATGCCGCAGCGCACGCGGCCTTCTTTCTTGTTGGTGCATCGCGCCATACGCTCAGGCTCAATTGCCCGTCTGACGGGCCTGCTTCGGCTCCCCACATCTGCGCGTTGAGCTGCTCGTGCGCCTGCTCCATGTGCATCCTCGGACGGGCGGTGGCGCGGCACGTTGCGTGGCGCGTCCGCGCATCCGCGTTGAGCGGGTTGTTGATCCCGTGCCCATCACCTGCACACGAGGCGGTCGCGCACCACGTCAAATTAGCCACAAGGCAGGCAGGTGACGCGAAAAGTGCGGACAATTCAAGCCGTTCGCCAGTGCAACCGGAGATTCACGATGCAAGCTTTAACCCCCGCCACGCCGGCCGCAACGGCCCCCGCCGCGCCGCTTGAAACGATTACCCTTGCAGGAGGCTGTTTCTGGTGTGTGGAGGCCGCGTTCAATGTGGTCGACGGCGTCATCGAAGCCACGAGTGGCTACGCCCAGGGGGAGATTGCGCAGCCGAGCTACGAGCAGGTGTGCGGGGGGCGCACCGGTCATGCCGAAGCCGTGCGCATTCGCTTCGACCCTTCCCGGCTGAGCCTGGACGCTGTGCTTGCCATGTTCTTCACCATCCACGATCCCACCACGCTGAATCGCCAAGGTGCTGACGTCGGCCCCCAATACCGTTCAGGCATCTACTTCGAAACCCCTGGGCA
>JAKBCY010000147.1 GCA_021807445.1 Pseudomonadota bacterium | reverse complement strand
CGTCCTCCGTGATCCATGTCGCTGCGGGTGCCGACCGATCGGTGATTGAAGCGGCGGCGGTGGCCAGCCCGGAATTCGCACGCCATGCCGAAGGGCGGCCAGCGAAAAAAGTTGTGGTCGTACCAGGTCGACTGGTCAACGTTGTGGTTTGAGAACTCCCTGACCCTGCACCGCGACAAAGGCTTCAAGATGCAACGCTGGCTTTACTTCGCCATTCCTCTATTCGCCACCGTGTGGCTCTCGAGTTGCGGCTTTCACCTGAGAACCTCCACGAACCTGGCCTTTTCCAGGCTTGCCGTGCAGGGGCCAAATGGGCCGTTGCTCATGGAGCTTAAGCGCCAGATCGCCGGGACGACGGCCACACGGATCACGGAGGACGCCAAACAGGCGCAAGCCACCTTCATACTCTTACAAGACGCGACATCGCAGGTTCCGATGGCCTACAACGCCGATGGCACCGTGGCCCAGTACCAGCTGGTGGAGACCGCGCGCTTCGAGCTTGTGACACCAGCCGGTCAGGTGCTGATCAGTCCGACCACGATCACCCAGACCAGCAGCCTGAGCTACAGCACGTCCGCCACGCTGGCAAAGGCCAACGAGGCCGACCTGCTGTACCGTGGAATGCGCCAGGACATGGTCAATCGAATCATGTACCAGCTCGCCGCCATTCACCCTGGCCCGTCCCCGGCGAACGCGGGCGCGTCTTCCCCATAGGCACACCACGATGAATCCGATCCGATGCTGATACGCGCCGACCAACTCACCTCACGCCTTAGCAGTGGGCTGCATGGTCCGTACACGGTCTTCGGCGATGAGCTGCTTCTGGTCAATGAGGCCGTAGACGGCATCCGTAGTGCTGCGCACGCGGCGGGTTTCGTGACGCGGGAGAGCCATGTCGCCGAGCGTGGCTTTGACTGGGACGCGCTGTTGGCGCAAAGCCGGGAACTGAGTTTGTTTGGCGAGCGCAAGCTCGTGGAAGTCCGCATTCCATCGGGCAAGCCGGGACGCGAAGGGGCCCAGACTCTCGTGGAGCTGGCCCAAGAGCCTTCGAGCGACGTGCTGCTGCTCGTCGTGCTGCCTCGCCTGGACGCGGCAACGCAGAAAACCGACTGGTTTTCACGCCTCGTGGCTCTCGGCACGGTGGCCCGCGTGGACACCATCGAGCCGGATCAACTCGCCGGCTGGATGCGCGCTCGCCTGGCTCGTCATGGGCTGCTCATTCCCGCTGGGGACCGCGGCCAAGCCTGCTTGGACCTGCTCGTTGCACGCACCGAGGGCAATCTTCTCGCTGCGCACCAGGAAGTGGAGAAACTCGCCCTGCTGCTCCAGCCCGGGGAACTCGACGCCGAGCGCATTGAGGACCTGGTCCAGGGTGCAGCCCGCTACAGCGTATTCCGCCTCGGCGAGGCCATTCTCGCCGGCGATCTCGCGCGTCTTGGCCGCATGCTTGACGGACTGGAGGGTGAGGGCGTTGCCCCGGTATTGGCGCACTGGACCCTCACGGAGGAGATTCGTGCCTGGCTGCGCGTCAGGCAAGGACTGGACGCCGGCCAACCCTTCGCCACGTTAACCCGCGGCAACCGCATTTGGGGCCCCAAGGAAAAGCTCCTCCAGAGGGCCTTGCCCCGCCTCAATCTTCCGCTCGTGGAGGGGCTTTTGCTGCGCGCCGCTGATTGCGACCGGGCCATCAAAGGTCTACGCCCACCGGCCATCCCCCACGAACCATGGTCCGCCGTGCGACACCTGGCCCTCGCCATGGCGCAGGGCGTCTGCGCATTGCCCGCGGGCAGCGCACCGGGCGCCCGCCTGGTGCTTTTGGCCGCAGGCTAGCCCTTCCGGCCCATTAATCGGGGGTCCGGCGTCAGGAGGCTCTGGCCAGCCGCTGCAGTATCACGGGTCGCCGGCTGTTGCCCGGGCGACCCGGCGTCAAGTCTGGACCCGAGCCCAGTCGCTCAACGCATCAAGATCGACGATCCCGCTCCATGCGTCCTCGCGCACGCGCCCGATCGCGGGCTCACCGGGTTCGCCCAACCCATCCAAATGCGCCAGCGCGCCCTCAAAAGACTCCTCTGCGGTGTAGGCGCCGGTGGTCACAATCGCGTCCAGACCTGCTGCGCGTGCGGCCAGCCAGCCATTGCGTGAATCTTCGAAGGCCAGGCATTGGCTTGGCTCAAGGTGCATGTGCTCCAGAACCCATGTGTAGATTGCCGGGTCCGGCTTCTTGCGTGGAACAACATCGCCAGCCCCGATTACCTCAAACAGCGCAAGCGCATCCCGACCCATCGTTGCGCCGAGCAAGGCCACCACGTTCTCCGGCGTCGTCGTCGTGGCAATGGCCAGCCGCAATCGGGCGGCATGGGCCTCATTGAGGAGACGCCGAACGCCGGGGCGCAGGCCGATGGCACCCTCGTCAACCAGGCGCACATAGTGTGCTGTCTTGCGACGATGCAGTTCGGCCACCGTCTCGATCGCACGCGGATCCCGGGCACCCTGTGGATCGATCTGCTGCCAGTAGTGGAGCATGCGCTCCTTGCCACCCGTGACCGCGAGCAGACGCCCGTAGGTTTCCACATCCCAGTGCCATTGCAGCCCCGCTTCGGCGAACGCCTGATTGAAGGCGACGCGGTGGCCGTCACGTTCCGTCTCGGCCAGGGTGCCGTCAACGTCAAAGATCAGCGCCTCGCGCTTGCACTGCATGCCCATTCAGCCTGCATCCTTCCATTTAATGGAGCAGCCGATGCTCGGATGCTGTTCCTCGGGCCCATGCCCGGTTGTGGCGATCAACTTCATGGCATCAAAGAGATCGCGCCGCGCATCGGGTTCGGCGGTCTGTCGGCGCGACGCATCAAGCTGACCCCGGTACTCCAGTTTCAGCTCCGCGTTGAACCCAAAGAAATCCGGTGTGCAAATCGCACCAAACGCGCGGGCCACGCTCTGCGTTTCGTCAACCAAATACGGGAAGCCAAAGCCGTGCTGCGCGGCAAACAGCTTCATGTTGTCGAATGAGTCCTCGGGGTAGGCAATGGTGTCATTGCTGTTGATGGCCACCGCGTGTACGCCCAGCGCAAGCAGCGCATCGGTATCGCGTTTGATGCGCGCGGCAACCGCCTTCACATACGGACAGTGATTGCAAATGAACATCACGAGCAGGCCCTTCGGGCCGCGCAGCTCGTCTACGCTCCAGGTACGGCCATCGATGCCTGGAAGTGCAAAGTCGGGCGCGGCAAACCCGCGCCGCAATGGATCGGCAGTTGCAGCCATGAATTTCCTCTTGGCCGATGGTTGTGCGTCGCCTTCGCCGGAGCAGGCCTGAAAACCCGGCGGGCGACGCGGCGCTAGGGGCTTACTTCACTTTGGGGTCGAGGTCGCCCTTGTCATAGCGCTTGACCATCGCCTCCAGGCTCAGTGGCTTGATTCTGGAGGCCTTGCCTGCTGTGCCAAAGGCTTCATAACGCGCCTTACAGATGTCCCTCATGGCCTTGGTCGAGGCGATCAGGAATTTGCGGGGATCGAACTCTTTGGGGTGCTGGGCCAGGAACTGGCGCGTAGCCCCAGTCGAAGCCATACGAAGATCCGTGTCGATATTGACCTTGCGCACGCCATGCTTGATTCCCTCGACGATCTCCTCGACAGGCACGCCGTAGGTTTCGCCCATGTCGCCACCGAAGGAATTGATGACTTTGAGCCATTCCTGCGGAACCGACGATGACCCATGCATCACCAGATGGGTGTTGGGAATGCGTGCGTGAATTTCCTTGATACGACCAATGGCCAGAATATCGCCAGTGGGGGGGCGGGTGAACTTGTATGCTCCATGACTCGTACCGATCGCAATGGCCAACGCGTCCACACGGGTCTTCTTGACGAAGTCGGCCGCTTCCTCCGGGTCGGTCAGAAGCTGGCTGTGATCGAGCACGCCCTCGGCGCCGATGCCGTCCTCCTCACCAGCGGTTCCCGTCTCCAGTGACCCAAGGCAACCGAGCTCACCTTCGACGGACACGCCACAGGCGTGCGCCATTTCGACCGTGCGGCGTGTGACATCGATGTTGTACTCATACGTCGTTGGCGTTTTGCCATCCTCCCCCAGCGAGCCGTCCATCATCACTGAAGAAAACCCGAGTTGAATCGAGCGCTGGCATACGGCCGGGCTGGTCCCGTGGTCCTGGTGCATGCACACAGGAATATCGGGGAATTCCTCGATGGCGGCCAGAATGAGGTGGCGCAGAAAAGGGGCTCCGGCGTACTTGCGCGCGCCGGCGGAAGCTTGCACGATCACCGGGGAATCAGTCTCGGCGGCGGCTTCCATGATGGCGCGCATTTGCTCGAGGTTGTTCACGTTGAAAGCTGGGACGCCGTAGCTGTGCTCGGCAGCATGATCGAGCAGTTGACGCAGAGAAATGAGGGCCATGGTGGAACTCCGGTTCAGATGGGGGGCGTGAATCAGGATAGGGGTGTACGCGAGCGCTGCTGAAGAATCTCGAAGGCGGGCAGTGTCTTGCCCTCCAGAATCTCCAGGAACGCACCGCCTCCGGTGGAGATGTAGCCAATTTTGTCGGCAATGTCGTACTTGGCAATCGCAGCCAGAGTATCGCCACCACCGGCGATCGAAAAACCTTTGCTCGTTGCAACCGCGTGGGCCAGTGCTTTGGTCCCGTTGGAGAACGCGTCGAACTCAAACACGCCCACGGGACCGTTCCACACGATGGTGCCCGCAGCCGTGAGCTTGTGGGCCAGCCTAGCGGCGGTCTTGGGGCCGATATCCAGAATCAGGTCATCAGCCGCCACATCCTGGGCGGCCTTGACGGTGGCCTCTGCCGTGGCGCTGAACTGCTTGGCCACGACAACGTCCTCGGGAATCGGCACCTCGGCTCCGCGCGCCTTCATCTTGTCGATGACTTGGCGAGCCTGGTCCAGCAAATCGGGCTCGGCCAAACTCTTGCCGATTGGAAGGCCACTGGCGAGCATGAACGTGTTGGCGATGCCCCCGCCCACAATCAAGCCATCCACCTTGTCGGCCAAGCTTTGCAGGATCGTGAGCTTGGTCGACACCTTGGAGCCGGCGACGATGGCCATGAGGGGGCGGGCCGGGTTCGCGAGTGCGCGATTGACAGCGTCGATTTCAGCCGCCAACAGGGGGCCTGCGCAGGCAATCGGCGCGTACTTTGCAATTCCGTACGTGCTGGCCTCGGCGCGATGGGCCGTGCCGAATGCGTCGTGCACGAAGATGTCGCAGAGCTTGGCCATCTTCTGTGCAAGCGCGTCATCGTTCTTCTTCTCGCCCTTGTTGAGGCGGCAGTTCTCAAGCAGCACGATGTCGCCGGGATAGACCTGAAACCCACCATCCACCCAATTGCTCACCAGGGGCACCGGGCGTTCGAGCAATTCCGACAAGCGGCGGGCCACCGGCGCGAGTGAATCTTCAGGCTTGAATTCGCCCTCGGTGGGCCGCCCAAGGTGCGACGTGACCATGACAGCGGCACCGGCATTGAGCGCCATCTGAATGGCTGGGACTGAGGCGCGCACCCGTGTGTCCTCGGTGATTTCACCGTTGGCGTTGAGCGGAACGTTCAGGTCGGCGCGTATGAATACGCGCTTATCCTGGGCGAATCCGCGATTGCAGACTTCTTCGAAGGTCAGGATATGCATGGAGCTCTTTTGAATTCAGGCGGACTGCTGCACGCGCGCGCAGCCGCGTGCAGAACGCGCGGTTCGCTACTTTTCGAGAGGGGGTCAGTTGGAGGCGACGTGTTTGACAAACCGCATCATGTTGCACGTATAGCCGTACTCGTTGTCATACCAGGACACAACCTTGACGAAGGTCGAGTCGAGGGCGATGCCAGCCTCCGCATCGAAAATCGACGGCATGGAGCAACCGCGGAAATCGGTTGAGACCACCTTCTCATCCGTATAACCAAGGACCCCCTTGAGTGGGCCCTCGGACGCCGCTTTCATCGCGCTGCAGATCGCCTCATAGCTGGCTTCCTTGTTCAGTTCAACGGTCAGGTCCACGACCGACACGTCAGAGGTTGGCACCCGAAAGGACATGCCCGTAAGCTTTTTGTTGAGCTCGGGAATCACCTTGCCCACGGCCTTCGCAGCGCCGGTGCTGGAGGGAATGATGTTTTCCAGAATCCCTCGGCCGCCGCGCCAGTCCTTGCCCGACGGACCGTCCACGGTCTTTTGGGTGGCCGTTGCAGCGTGCACCGTGCTCATGAGACCGCGTTTGACGCCGAAGGTGTCATTCAACACCTTCGCGACCGGAGCCAGGCAGTTGGTGGTGCACGATGCGGCGGACACGATGCGCTCGCCTGCGTACTTCGCATGGTTCACGCCATAAACAAACATCGGCGTTTCGTCCTTCGACGGTGCGGACTGCACCACCTTCTTGGCGCCTGCATCGATGTGCTTCTGGCACGTGTCGAGCGTGAGGAAAAAACCTGTCGCCTCGATCACCACGTCAGCGCCCACTTCGTTCCACTTCAGGTTGGCGGGGTCACGCTCGGCGGTCAAACGGATCTTCTTGCCATTGACCACCAAGTGGTTGCCCTCAACGGCAATCGTGCCTTGAAAGCGACCATGCACCGAGTCG
>JAKBCY010000146.1 GCA_021807445.1 Pseudomonadota bacterium | reverse complement strand
GGTCGTCGGTGCCAGCGCGACGCGCTGGCTCGACCTCGCAAGAGTCACCGGCACAACCTCCAGGCCCTGTGCGTCGGGGATCCGCGACGAATTGCCTCGGCGTCGCTTCCCCAACCCGCTCGCCGCTGGCGCGCCCTGCGCGCCCGGCCGCTTGCATGATTTGCGCGAAAAGGCGCTCTGGACCGCGCAGGTCGTGGGTGAACAGTCCGGCGTCCGGGTTAAGCGCAGCGACCAGGGTCACGCGCTGGAAGTCATGCCCCTTGGTCACCATCTGGGTGCCCACAAGAATGTCGACCTCACCCGAATGGACCTTGGCGAATCCGCTCTGCGCGGCACCTCGGCGCCGCACGCTATCGGCGTCAATGCGGGCAATGCGTGCCTGCGGGAACAGCTCCACCAACGCCTCTTCCACCCGTTGGGTGCCACGCCCCAGTGGCTGGAGATCAAGACTTCCACAGTCCGGGCAGGCGCGCGGGACCTGGCTGCGATGTCCGCAGTGGTGGCAGCGCAGTGTTCGGTCGGTGCGATGGAAAACGAGGTGCGCATCGCAATGCGGGCAGTCCGATAGCCAGCCGCAATCCGGGCAGCGAAGCACCGGCGCGTAGCCACGCCGGTTGAGAAAAAGCAGACATTGCTCGCCATGCGCCAGGCGCTGCATGATGGCTTCCCGCAGCGCTGTGCCAACGAGCCCGCCCGTGCGAAGCAACGGATCGGTCCGGGCGGGCAGCAAGCGCACCGCGGGCAAGCGACCAGCGGCACGCTCAGGCAGCTCCAACAGGCGATACCGCCCCCGTTGGGCCGCATGCCAGCTCTCGAGCGCGGGCGTCGCCGAGCCCAGCACCACGGGCACGTCCCGCTGGCGCGCACGCCAGACTGCCAAGTCGCGCGCCGAATACCGTGCGCCCTCCTGCTGCTTGTACGAGGGATCGTGCTCCTCATCCACGATGATCAGGGCCAGGTGGGGAAGGCTGGCCAGCGCCGCCAGACGCGTGCCCAGCACGATGCGCGCCTCGCCGCTGTGGGCCGCGCGCCAGTGGTCGAAACGCTCAGCTTCTGCAAGGCCACTGTGCAACAAAGCGATGGCCTCCTCAGGAAAACGCGCGGCCAAACGCCTGGCCAGCGGCGGTGTCAGGTTGATTTCAGGGGTCAGGACCAAGACCTGTGCGCGCGTGTCCTTGGCCAGCGCATGTGCAATCACGCGCAGGTACACCTCGGTCTTGCCGCTGCCGGTCACTCCGAAGAGCAAGAAAGGCGCGAATCCCCGGGCCTCACAAACGGCGCTCACGGCCGCTTGCTGCGCTGCCTGGAGCGCCGGTGGCGGCATGGTCTCGGCTGGTGAACCAAGGCCGTCCGGCGTACTCGCCATCGACTCGGGCACCGGCTCCACCCAGCGCTGAGCACTCCAATCCCGCAACAGCGCCGCAGCCCTGGGATGCAGCCTGCGCGCAGCGGCGAGCGCCAAAGGCCGCGCGGCGTGAGCCTCAGCAATTTCCGCACCCCGCGATGGCGCAAGCCCGAGCGCCGAGGTCAAGCGCGCAAGCGCGGCATGCCGGGGCGAAATCGCCGTGCGCAGCGCCACCTCGCCGGCTGGGGTCAACCGATACGCCGCATTCGCCCTGCGTGCACCTTGCGCGGCGACCCGCGCCGCCACCGCCGCCACCTTGCGGCTGCGAAGCCACCCCGGGAGCGCAGCACCCATCAGTTCACCCAATGGGCGCTGGTAGTAGTTGGCGGCAAAGCGCAGGAGGTCCAGCCAGTCCGCACCCAATGGCGGCAACGCATCCACCACCTCCGTCAACGCGCGCAACGTTGCCGGCGCCGCGCGCGCGCTCCCTGCAGTCTCGAGCACAACCCCTCCCACCGTCTGCCGCCCCAGCGGGACACGCACCAGCGTGCCCGGCGCCAAGGCGTCAGCGTGGCTGTAGTCCAAGGTGTCCCAAAGCGGTGCATCCACCGCGATGTGAAGTACAAAAAGGGGCGGATTCGGGACGGTTGGCGTTTGCGCTAGATCAGGGTTTTCCACGGGGCTGAGTTGCGGGGGAAAAATTAAGTGAGTGTTGACTCGCACGCAGCCGCCCGATTTTGCGGGCCGTGGACAAACCGAAGAAAGTCAAGCCTAGCTGTGAATAACTTTGTGCATAGGCTTCCTTTTGGGCGAAATCAAGTCTGTGGATAACAGTGTAAATATATTTGTCAGCGCCCACGAATTAGCGAAATTACCCTTTTAAATCAATTTGTTAGAACAACGAAGTTCAAGTCAACCCTGTGATTTTTATGCTGCACTGCATATCATCCCAAAATGTGCATAAGCGCGCACTGTTCTTGACCTGAGTGCACGCTTGTGGTGGGTATGCGCACCGTGATCGGTTTACACGCGGAGCTTTCGACTGTGGGCGTGCACGGCGTCGACCAGCGCGGCCACATGCTCGGGCGGGGTGAATTGGGAGATGCCATGCCCGAGATTGAAGACGTGCCCGACGGCCGCGTCCGCGCTCACGGGACCAAAGCTGTCAAGAACGGCGCGCGCCTGCTCTGCGATACGGTCCGGCGGCGCGAACAAAATGGCGGGATCGAGATTGCCCTGAAGTGCCACACGGTGGCCGACCTGCTCCCGCGCAGCGCCAAGATTGACCGTCCAGTCCACGCCCAAGGCGTCAGCGCCGCTATGGCTCATGGCCTCGAGCCACGGACCGCCGCCCTTGGTAAATAAAATCACCGGCACACGCCGGCCCTCATGCTCGCGCTTGAGCTGGGAAATGACGCGCTGGCTGTAACCGAGGGAAAACTCCTGAAAAGCGCCGTCGGCTAAGGCCCCACCCCAGGAGTCGAAGATCATCGCCGCCTGTGCGCCAGCATCGATCTGCGCGTTGAGGTAGGCCGCGACAGCATCGGCGTTGACGGCCAAGATGCGGTGCATCAAATCAGGGCGTGCATACAAAAGGGTCTTCGTCAGGCGCCAGTCATCGCTGCCGTGGCCCTCCACCATATAACAGGCCAATGTCCAGGGGCTGCCAGAAAACCCAATGAGCGGTGCGCGCTGCGTGCCGCCCTGCTGCAGCGCACCACGGATTTGTTTCACCGCATCGAAGACATACCGCAGTCGGTCAAGATCGGGCGGGCGCAGCGCCAGCACGTCCTCTTCGGTGCGCAGCGGGCGCTCGAAGCGTGGCCCCTCGCCCGCGGCGAACTGCAGCCCAAGGCCCATCGCATCCGGCACGGTCAGAATGTCGGAAAACAAGATCGCCGCATCCAGAGGGAAGCGATCCAGCGGTTGCAGCGTGACCTCGGTGGCGAAATCCGGATTCTGGGCCAATGCCAGGAAGCTGCCTGCGCGCGCACGCGTGGCGTTGTACTCAGGCAGGTAGCGCCCGGCCTGGCGCATCAGCCACACCGGCGTGTAGGGCGTGGGCTGGCGCAGAAGGGCGCGAAGAAAAGTGTCATTCAAAAGGGCAGTCATCGGGGTATTGTCGCAAACCCGGATGTCCGACCCCAGGGGCTACGCCCGCACAGCGCCTAAACCTTCCGCAATCGATTGAGCTGATGCAGCTCATATTCCACGCGCACCCGCGAAGCGTTGACCTTGGCCACCGTCTCTTCGATTCCCTTTACCGCACGTCCGGCCACTGGCGCGTACCAAAAATGCGTGAGGACTGTTGCATTCGGCGTGGCGTAGCGTCCCCGAAGGCGCAGCGTGTTGAACGTCCCCGCCGGCACCTGCACCGATTCCTCCGCCTCAACCGTCACATCGACCTCAATGGATGCGTGCAACTCCCACTCCGGTTGGCTTTGAATGATGGTCTCGCTCCAGTTCTCACCCGGCGCCATGGGAAATCGGAATTGCGGAAAAGCCGGGCTGTAGGTCACGGCGTCGCCCGGGACCATTTCGCGCGACAGCAGGTCGAACTGGTCGCTGTAGATATTCTTCAGCCACGTGGCGTCTTGCTTGTCCCCGTTGTTGACCTCGATTTGAATATGCCCGCCGTCCAGCAGAGCCACGACCCGGCTGCGCACGAGCAAACCGGCGTCTCGATGGTCGCTGTCGTCCAAGGTGCGCGTGAGAAACAGCCACTCGTCGCCGACGCGGATATCGGGGCGAGGCAGCCTGATATGCGGCTGCGTAGAAGAGGTCGAAACCGCAGCGGGCGTCGTCGTGTCCATGCGCTGTACTCCAAACGTGTCGCGTGCGGCGAAGCATATCCTGTGCGCAATCCCGGCACGGCTTGCGGTGGAATGTTGCGATGTCGCCGAGGCGGGCGATTTGGGCGCGTGCCGGTCAGGCATCGGCGGTTCGCAATCAAGGCCACTCACAAACGCCGCCGAGCAACGGCACGGGTGCTCGGCGCATCCGGGGTCCAGCCCACCATGCCGTGGCGGCGCTTGACAGCGTATTGCAACTCAGTTGCAATAGCCGTTCGATAGGAGGTCGCCTGACGGCGCTGTCATCTCCGATTGGCTCCATCTACCTCCCCTTCAGAACCGCATGCGTTCAAACCCGTTGGCTGCGCTGGGCCTTTGGCTGCTTTCAGCGATGTTCGCCTGTGCCCTCGCAGCGCCGGTCCCGGTGGTGGCCGCCGAAAGCACCTATGGCACCATCGCCCAAGCCATCGGCGGACCTTACGTGCGGGTCACCAGCATCATCCAGAACCCGAACGTGGATCCGCACCTATTCGAGGCGTCGCCGCAAACCGCCCGTACCGTGGCGCGGGCTGCAGTGGTGATCATGAACGGCCTGGGCTATGACGCGTGGATGCGCGGGATGCTGGCCGCCAATCCCAAGCCTGGCCGTGTGGTGCTGATCGCAGCCGAGCTGGGGGCGCCCATCGTGATGGCCAACAAAAATCCACACGTGTTCTACGACCCGCGCGTCGGCCTGCTCGTGGCCCAGCACCTAGCGCGCCACCTGGAGACGCTCGACCCGGTGCATGCGAGCGATTTCCAGCGCAATTTGCAGGCTTTCACACAGAGCTTGCAGCCCGTCGACGCAGCGATTGCCCGACTTCGCGCGCGTCACCCGCATCTGGCGGTGACCGCCACGGAGCCGCTATTCGATTACATGCTGAGCCGGCTGGACTGGAAAAGCCTGGGCGAGGCCTTTCAATTGAACGTGATGAACGGCACCGAGCCCACCCCCAGGGTCGTCGCACACTATGAGGATAATCTGCGTCACCGCCGCGTGGCGCTCCTGATCTATAACCGACAAGTGAGCGACCCGCTGACGCAACGCATGCGCGACGCTGCCCGCGCGCGCGGCATTCCAACGGTCGGGCTCGATGAATTCGCGCCACCCGGCACGGGATACGCGCAGTGGTTGCTTGTCAGCCTGCGCGCCGTGCAAGAAGCGCTGCACAAGGACGCGCGATGAGCGCCGTGCCACGCAGTGCGGCCCCGCGCAGCCGCAGCACTCCGGATGAGGGCGCCCAAACGGCTTGGGCGGTGCGTGCCAGCGGCCTGGTGTGCCGGCGTGCGGCACAAACGGTGATCGAGACGCTGGATCTGCGCGTCGCCCCTGGTCAACTGGTCGGCGTGTTCGGGAGCAATGGCTCGGGCAAGACCACGCTGCTGCAAACGCTAGCGGGTATCTTGCCTGTTGGCGGGGGCGAACTTGACTTGCTAGGGGAAGCTCCGGCACAGGCACGCACGCGCGTCGGATACGTCGCCCAGAGCGTCCCCGAAGGGGCGTACGGGCGCGTGGCCGTAGGCAGTTTCGTCGGTGCCGCCTGGCAAGGGGAGCGCTGGGGCCTGGGTCTGCGTGGGGCGAGCAGGCGAAGCCTGGCTCTGCATCGGGCGCTGCGCAGCGTCGATGCGCTGCACCTGGCGGCCCGCCCGATGGCAGGGCTTTCGGGCGGCGAGCGCCAGCGCGTGTGCATTGCCCAGGCGCTGATCAATCCGGTGCGCCTTCTGCTCCTGGACGAGCCGCTTTCCAACCTTGATCCGCGCTCGCAACAAAGCGTTCTGCAGCTGGTGAATCGGCTGTGCCGAGATGAAGGGCTGACCGTGCTGCTGACCGCGCATGACATCAACGCCCTGTTGCCGGTGATGGATCAAGTGCTCTATCTTGCCGGCAAGCGCGGCCGCATGGGTGCGGTCGACGAAGTCGTCAACGCGGAGTCGCTCAGCGCACTGTATGGACTGCCCATGTCCGTGGCGCGCCATGACGGATATGTGTTCATCCACCCGGCGCATGGCTTCATGCCAGAGGTCTCGCCACATTGTGGCCACACCCATGCGCACGACGCGAACGCCGCCGGGGGCCCCCCGTGATCCTTGGCCTGGACTATGGCTTCATGCGCCACGCGCTGCTGGCCGCCAGCAGCATCGCCGTGGCCAGCGCGGCGATCGGCTATTTCATCACGCTGCGGCGGCAGGCCTTTGCGGCCCACGCGCTATCGCACGTCGGCTTCACCGGGGCGGCGGGCGCCATCCTGCTCGGGATGAGCCCTTATTTCGGCCTGTTCGCCTTCACGCTGGCGGCCGCGCTGGCGCTGGGCCTGGCCGGCGGCAGGCTGCGTGAGCGCGATATCGGTATCGGCATGGTGCTGATGTTCGCGCTTGGTCTGGGCGTTCTCTTCCTGAATTTATATACTGCTAACGCGCAG
>JAKBCY010000145.1 GCA_021807445.1 Pseudomonadota bacterium | reverse complement strand
TACCTCGGCTACGGCCTTCCCCACGCGGATCTGATCCAGGAAGGCAATATCGGGTTGATGAAGGCGGTGCGCCGATTCGACCCGGGTCAGGGCGTGCGCTTGGTGAGTTATGCCTTGCACTGGATCAAGGCCGAGATCCACGAATACATTTTGCGGAATTGGCGCCTGGTCAAGGTCGCGACCACAAAGGCGCAGCGCAAGCTTTTCTTCAACCTGCGGTCGATGAAGCAGGGCTTCGACAGTTTTCGCGACGCTGAGATTGACGCGGTCGCTCAAGAATTGCAGGTCAAGCGTTCCGATGTGATTGAGATGGAGCAACGCATGGGAGGCGCGGACGTCTCGCTCCAGCCGATAGGCGAAGATGGTGAAGACGTCTTCGGCCCAGTGGCCTACCTGTCGGATCGGGGCAACGAGCCTGATGCCGTGCTTGAGGAGCGTGGCCGTGAACGCCTTCAGGTGCAGGGCCTGAAGCAGGCGCTTGACGCACTTGATGCGCGTAGTCGTCGTATCGTCGAGCAGCGCTGGCTTGAAGTGAATGACGATGGGTCGGGTGGCAAGACGCTGCACGATCTGGCCAGCGAATTCGGCGTGTCGGCCGAGCGAATCCGGCAAATTGAGGTGCAAGCCATGAAAAAAATGCGCCAGTCGCTGGCCGTCTACGCCTGACGGGATAGCCCCCCTCCCGGGCAGCAGTAGCAGGAAAGCTGTCCGCTGCCCAGGGCAGCGTGCGGAACCGGAATGCGCTGCGCTGGTGGCGATTGGATGCAGGGGTGTTCGCGCCAATCCGCAGTGGCCGCTGCGGACGATGCCATGCATACTCCTCGATCGTGACACATGCTCGTGCATTCCTCTTCCTGGACTGGCCCCAGGCACGTCCCCATGCCGCGCAGTCTGCTCGGCATGGGGACGTAGACGCGACGGCCCTTCGAGCTGTACAACGCCGCGCGGGAAGATCGCATCGACGACGCGTGGCGCAGAGCCGGCAAGTCGGTTTCTTACGACGACCAGCTTGCTCCCTCCAAGGCAGCCAAGCGCTCCCGCGGCGGTGCCGATTCCGACCCTGCTGGGTGCAAGCGCATGCAGCGCGGTGGCAGCGGCGGGGCCTTCGCGCTTACCCCCTCTGCTACGACTCAGCGCCTGTGCATGCCACCGCTTTCGGGAGGGGGTTGCGAGCGGACCCTTCGGAGCTGACCAAACAGAGGTTCGACCTGACGCCGACAGCATGTTGCAGAGGCGGCAAGGCGCTGACGACGCTCCGCAGTCCCAGGACACGATTGTGGAAAGCTGTACTAAGTACAGGTTACGTAGTGCGGGTGATGGAAAACCCAATAAATTCAGCGGCAAAGCGCAAACCCTGATTGACGTGTAAACGGGAGTATCCTGAAATGACGGTCGCTGGCGGTCAAGGAATCGCCGGTGCGGGCCACACGAGTCCGCCACCATCACGAGGAGATAACACCCATGCATGTATCCATGACAACCCGCAAGACGCTAGTTCGCCTGATTCTTACCGCGACGTTTGGCTCGACAGCTTGGGCGGCGCAAGCGGCCGATCCAGTGCTGATGTCGCCGCAATGGACGGCTAATTTCTGCCAGGCTTGGAACCAAACGCCACAACTCACAGAGGGACTTGCCGGCGAGTGGCTACATGATGACAAAGGTCGAGGCTACAAAGTGGTGGAGATGTACCGGACGGATTGCGGCAAGGGCTCAATGGTCGAACTCAAAATTGTGCCCAAGGATGGCAAGGCGTTCTGCGCATACGGTGGTGCCCCCAGCACAGCCGCCAATTTTGCGGTGGATTTTCTGATGCATGCGAGCACGAAAAACTGGCAGTCCATGGGCAAAGGCGACCCAGGGCCCGTCTGGGCCATGATGAGCGGAAAGCTTCAATTCCAAGGCCCAAAAATGGTGGCCATGCGTGCGATCAAGCCCTTCGAAAGCTTCCTGCTTCTGGTTGGCAAGGCGCCCTATGATGCCCATACGTGTCCGGCGGCCCTGACCGAGACAAGCTCGGCGAAGTAAGCTCGCGCCGGCGCCTGCCGTCAGCAAGGCCCGCTGCGCGGGGGCCTTGTGCATCCAGGGTGTCGCGCGGGAACTTGTTTTTGCTCTGCAGGCCCGGTCCAATGGCGTATCTTGTCCCAACCGGCACCACAACATCATGCACGAGCGTATCAGCCGTTTTCCAGTTCCCGAACTTGCCTCGCTCCCGGAGGACGTCCGCAGCCGCATTCTTGCGGTGCAAGAGCGCAGCGGTTTCGTTCCCAACGTATTTCTCGCCCTGGCGCACCGGCCCGACGAGTTCCGGGCGTTTTTTGCCTACCACGATGCGCTGATGCTCAAACCCTCAGGCTTGAGCAAGGGGGAACGAGAAATGATTGTGGTGGCCACGAGCGCAGCCAACCACTGTTTGTATTGCGTGGTGGCGCATGGGGCCATATTGCGGATCCATGAGAAAGACGCCGTCATTGCGGATCAGATAGCCACGGACTGGGAGAAGGCACGGATTACAAGTCGCCAGCGCGCCATGCTGGCTTTCGCGCTGAAAGTGGCGCAAAAAGCGCACGGCGTGGACGAGTCGGACTATGAAGCGTTGAACGCAGTGGGTTTTAGCCGGGAAGACGTGTGGGACATTGGTGCCATTGCGGCGTTTTTCGCCCTGTCTAATCGCATGGCGGGAGTTGTTGGCATGATGCCGAATGCCGAGTTCTATGCCTTGGGACGGATGCCCAAGGGCACATGACGGTGCCGCGCTATAGCAGCACGATGTCAAACTGATGCTGCAGATAGGTCGGATCCACTTGCAGAGCAATGGGTTTACCGATGAAATCGGACAACTCAGCAAGGTGAGTGCTCTCTTCCTCGAGGAAGAGATCCACTACGGCGTTGGACGCGACGATGCGGAACTCGCGGGGATTGAACTGTTTGGCCTCGCGCAGGATTTCGCGCAAAATCCCGTAGCAGGTCGTGCGTGCCGTTTTGACTTGGCCTTGACCGGCGCAAATCGGGCAGGGCTCGCACAGCAAGTGCGCAAGGGATTCCCGCGTGCGCTTGCGCGTCATTTCGACCAGACCAAGCTGCGAGAACCCGTTGACCGAGACCTTCACGCGGTCGCGTGACAGCGATTTCTTCAGTTCGTCCAGGACGGCGGCCCGATGCTGCGCGCTGCCCATGTCGATGAAGTCGATCAGGATGATGCCCCCCAGATTGCGCAAGCGCAGCTGCCGGGCGATTGACTGGGCCGCTTCAAGATTGGTTTTGAAAATGGTGTCGTCGAAATTCCGGGCTCCGACGAAGCCGCCGGTGTTCACGTCCACCGTGGTCATGGCCTCGGTCTGATCAATGATGAGGTAGCCGCCGGATTTGAGATCCACCCGCCGGCCCAGTGCCTTTTCGATCTCGGCGTCCACGTTGTACAGATCAAAAAGTGGGCGCTCGCCACTATAGAGCTGCAGGCGATCAACCACGCTGGGCATGTACTCGGTGGCAAAGGCGCGAAGGCGCACGTAGTTCTCGTGCGAATCGACCTGGATGCTGCGCGTGGTATCAGTCACCAGATCGCGCAGCACGCGCTGCGCCAAGCTCAGCTCCTGGTAGAGCAGGGCGGGGGCCTGGGATAGGCGCATGCGCGACCCGATCACGCTCCAGGTCTTGCGTAGATAGGCAATGTCGTCGAGTAACTCGGCGTCGGTCGCATCCTCAGCGTTGGTGCGGACAATGAAACCCATGCTCGCCTCGTGATCATGCTGCAGCGCGAGTTGGCCCAAACGCTGGCGTAGGCTGTCGCGCAGCTCTGGATCATCGATTTTTTGCGAGATGCCGATATGGCTATCTTGAGGGAGATGCACCAACAAGCGCCCGGCCAGGCTGATCTGCGTTGACAGCCGCGCACCCTTCGCACCAATGGGGTCCTTGATGACTTGGACGAGCAGTGACTGACCCTCAAACACGAGCTTTTCAATGGACAAGGGGGGGGGCGCTGCGGCTTTGCCTTCCCCATTGCTCAGCATGCGCTGCCAAAGATCAGCGACATGCAGGAAGGCCGCTCGCTCCAAGCCGATGTCGACGAAGGCGGACTGCATTCCAGGCAGCACCCTGACGACACGACCCAGATACACGTTGCCTGCGAGACCACGCTCCAATGTGCGCTCAATGTGTATTTCTTGCACCGAGGCCTGAGCGATGAGTGCCACCCGGGATTCCTGAGGTGTGATGTTGATGAGCAGGTCTTCCTGCAGCGTCGATGCATTCATGTTGGCACCCCTGCCTGCTCAAGCAGCCGTGCCGTCTCGAACAGGGGCAGGCCCATAACGCCGGAGTAGCTGCCGTCGAGGTGTGCGATGAAGGCCGCCGCCCGGCCCTGCACGCCATAGCTTCCGGCCTTGCCATAGGGCTCGTTGCTGGCGACGTAGGCGTCGATCTGATCGTCGGTTAAAGGCGCCATGCGCACCCGAGTGATGTTCAAGGCCATGGCCGTTCTGGGGCCCCGTGCGCCATTCCAGGACAGTGCCACCGCGGTGAACACCCGATGGGTTCGATTGGCGAGCCGTCGAAGCATCGCATGCGCTTCCTCGGCATTCGCCGGTTTGCCCAGCATGCGCTGGCCGAGCGCCACGGTGGTGTCGGCGCACATGATGGGTGCTGTGGGCAGAGCGCGGTGCGCAAGGCGTGCCTCTGCCGCTTCCAGCTTCAGGCGCGTCACTCGGACCACATAATCGGCCGGTGGCTCGGCTGGCAGTTCAGCTTCCAGGGCTTCGGCGTCCTCCTCGGCGCCCGGGGCGAGCAGGGTGAAATCCACGCCGATTTGGAGCAACAACTCCTGGCGTCGTGGGCTGGCCGAGGCAAGGTAGAGCAATGGATTGGAACGCATGGCAGGAAGTGCTGGATCAACGGCTGATCATACTGGGCTGTTCGGTGCGCACGTCGAAGTGGCACAATGCCCACGCGTTTGGCATTCCGCCACGATACTCCAGCATCCATGGCCGTACTTTCCATTTCTGACCTCAGTTTGGCCTACGGCCATGTCCCTTTGCTTGATCACGCCGCGATGGCCATGGAGGCGGGCGAGCGTATCGGCCTGATTGGTCGTAACGGGACGGGAAAATCGTCCCTGCTGAAGATCATCGCCGGCCTTGAGGCGCCAGATGGCGGCTTGGTGCAAGTGCAACAGGGGTTGCGTCTGGTGTATGTGGCTCAAGAGGCCCAGTTTCCGGCCGACAGCACGGTCTTCAAACTGGTGGGGCAAGGCGTTGCCGAGGCTCGTGATCTGCGCGCGCGGTACGAGGCGCATGCTCCTGGGGATGACCTGGACGCGCTGCAGACACGCATTGAGCTGTTGAACGGATGGAATTGGGAGCAGCGCGTCGAACAAACGCTCCAGCGTCTGCAACTGCCGGCCGAGGCACGCATCGGGAGCCTCTCCGGCGGAATGCAAAAGCGAGTGGCGCTCGCTCAGGCGCTGGTGGCGGCGCCCGATATGCTGCTGCTCGACGAGCCCACGAACCATCTAGACCTGGATGCCATCATGTGGCTCGAAGGTCTTCTTATCGGTTTTCGCGGCAGTGTGGTGCTTGTCACGCACGATCGCGCCTTTCTCGACGCTGTGGCTACGCGCATCGTCGAGCTTGACCGGGGCGTTTTGCGAAGCTACCCGGGAAATTTTGCCGCCTACGAGGCGCGCAAGGCGTTGGAGATCGCCGACGAGCTTGCCGCCAGCGCCCGTGCTGACAAGTTGCTTGCGCAAGAAGAGGTGTGGATACGAAAAGGCGTCGAGGCCCGGCGCACGCGCAGCGTCAGCCGCATCCAGCGTCTGGAGGCGCTGCGAGCGCAGCGTCAGGCGCGACGCGAGACCTTGGGCCGCGTGAAGCTCGAGGTGGATGGCGGGCAGGCGAGTGGGCGCATCGTGGCAGACCTGCAGCACGTGAACAAGCGCTATGGCGAACGCATCATCGTGCAGGATTTTTCGGCGACGATCTTGCGGGGTGACAAAGTCGGCATCATCGGTCCCAATGGCGCCGGAAAGACCACCCTGCTCAAGATGATTCTCGGCGAACTGGCGCCCGACAGCGGAGCGGTCCGCTTGGGCACGCGCTTGCAAGTGGCCTATTTTGACCAAATGCGCAGTGCGCTTGATCCCGATGCGACGCTGGCCGACACCATAAGCCCAGGGAGTGAATGGGTGGAGATTGCCGGCAACCGCAAGCACGTGATGAGCTACCTTGGTGATTTTCTGTTCGCGCCAGCACGAGCCAACTCACCGGTCAAATCGCTCTCGGGCGGCGAGCGCAACCGTCTATTGCTTGCACGCCTATTCGCACGCCCCGCCAACGTCCTGGTGCTGGACGAGCCGACCAATGACCTTGATATTGATACGCTTGATCTACTCGAACAACTTTTGCAGGATTTTCCCGGTACGGTGTTCCTTGTCAGTCATGACCGCCGCTTTCTTGACAATGTGGTTACGAGCACCATCGTGTCTGAGGCCACGCCTGGGCATCCGGGAACCTGGCGCGAATACGAAGGCGGCGTGAGCGATTGGCTCACGCAGGCGCAACGCGCGCGCACCTTGGCCTCGGCTGCAGCAGCCAGCGCTACGACCGCGCCTGCGTCGCGCAAACCGGAT
>JAKBCY010000144.1 GCA_021807445.1 Pseudomonadota bacterium | reverse complement strand
CCTGTCTTCACCGAACCACGATCAGCCATGGAAGCCGAACAACTCAACGCCCTTTCCTCCCTTCTGCGCGACTTGTCTGAGCGCACGCGGCTGCTTCGGGGGTATCTTTGACTACGATGCCAAGGCGGCACGTCTGAGGGAGGTCAGCGCCGCGCTCGAGGACCCGAAGGTCTGGGACGATCCCAAGCGCGCGCAGGATCTGGGCAAGGAAAATCGCGGACTGGAGTCCGTGGTTCTGGAGATTGACCGCATCGAGCGCGAACTTGCCGATCAGCTCGAACTGTTTGAGCTGTCCCGCGAGGAAAACGACGACGCGACCCTGCAGTCCATCGGGGCGGACGCCCAGGCCACCGCCAGACGCGTGGAGGACATGGAATTTCGCCGCATGTTCTCCAATCCGATGGATGCGGGCAACTGCTTCATCGATATCCAGGCGGGTGCGGGCGGCACGGAAGCCTGCGATTGGGCTTCCATGCTGCTGCGGCAATACCTGCGCTACTGTGAGCGCCAAGGCTTCAAGGTCGAGGTGCTGGAAGAGTCGTCAGGCGACGTGGCCGGCGTCAAGAGCGCATCCATCAAGGTCGAGGGCGACTATGCCTACGGCAAGCTGCGCACCGAGACGGGCGTGCACCGACTGGTGCGCAAGAGCCCGTTCGACTCCTCAGGCGGACGCCACACCAGCTTTGCCAGCGTCTTCGTCTATCCCGAAGTCGATGATTCGATTGAGATTGACATCAACCCTGCTGACGTGCGCATCGACACCTTCCGCGCCAGCGGCGCCGGTGGCCAGCACATCAACAAGACCGACTCTGCCGTGCGCATGACCCATATTCCCACCGGGATCGTCGTGCAGTGCCAGAATGACCGCTCGCAGCACAAGAACCGCGCCGAAGCGTGGTCGATGTTGCGCTCACGGCTGTTCGAGCACGAACTGCGAATACGTCAGGCCGAGCAGCAGAAGCTGGAGGACAGCAAGAGCGACGTGGGCTGGGGCCACCAGATCCGCTCCTACGTGCTGGATCAGAGCCGCATCAAGGATCTCCGCACCGGGGTGGAAATGTCGAACACACAAAGAGTGCTCGACGGCGATCTCGACGATTTCATCTCCGCCAGCCTGAAACAAGGGCTCTAGGCCTTGCACTTGACCCAGCCCTTTCAGACGACGCTTCACACCGATGACACCCATGCTCACAGACCAAGCCCCCGTGATCTCCCGGCTGCAATACGCGATGCCGGCCTATGCCATCGACCGGGTCACCCTGGAATTCGATCTCGACCCCGACCGCACCCGGGTAAAAAGCCGCATGCAGGTGAGGCGCAACGCCCATGCCGCTCCCGATGCGCCGCTGGTGCTCGACGGCGAAGACATTCATCTGCAATCGCTCATGGTCGATGGCAAGCCGTGGGTTTATGCGGCCACGGAAACCGGTATCCGTCTGGAGAAGGTTCCAGAAGTCTTCGAACTCCACATCGTCAACTCCTGCTCCCCGCGCAGCAACACGCGTCTTTCGGGCCTTTACCTGTCCGGAGACGCGTTCTTCACCCAGTGCGAGGCCGAGGGTTTTCGCCGCATCACGTACTGGCCCGACCGGCCCGATGTGATGAGTCGCTTCACCGTGGTGCTGCGCGCCGATAAGACGCTCTGCCCGGTGCTGTTGTCGAACGGAAACCTCAAGAGCCAGCGCGTGCTCGACGACGGCCGACTGGAAGCCGTGTGGGAAGATCCATTCCCCAAGCCCTGCTACCTGTTTGCGCTCGTCGCCGGTCGCTTGGTCTGTCGCGAACAACGCATGACGAGCCGCGATGGGCACGAGCATCTCTTGCAGGTGTACGTACGCGAGGGCGATCTGGACAAGACCGAACACGCCATGCGCTCGCTGGTTCACGCCGCAGCCTGGGACGAACAGCGATTCGGGCTGAGCCTGGACCTTGACCGCTTCATGATCGTTGCAGTCAGTGACTTCAACATGGGAGCGATGGAGAACAAGGGACTGAACATCTTCAACACCAAGTACGTGCTGGCCAATCCCTCCACAGCCACGGATGCCGATTTCCAGAACATTGAGTCCGTGGTGGGCCATGAATACTTCCACAACTGGACAGGCAACCGCATCACCTGCCGCGATTGGTTCCAACTGAGCCTCAAGGAAGGACTCACCGTATTCCGCGACCAGGAGTTCAGCCAGGATCTTGCCGCCGCCAGCGGAGGCGAGTCGGCCCGGGCGGTCAAACGTATCGAAGATGTGCGCGCACTCCGCGCGGTGCAGTTCCCCGAAGACGCCGGCCCGATGGCCCATCCGGTGCGACCCGACAGTTATGTGGCAATCGACAATTTCTACACGCCGACGGTCTACGAGAAAGGCGCCGAGGTCGTGCGGATGATGCACACCCTGGTCGGACGGGAAGGGTTTGCCGCCGGCATGAAGCTTTACTTCGCGCGCCACGATGGCCAAGCCGTGACCTGCGATGATTTTCTGGTGTCGATGGCCGACGCCAACCCGACCTCGACCTTGAGTGGCCAGCGGACGCAGTTCGGCTTGTGGTACGCGCAAGCCGGTACGCCTCGCGTGCGCGCAACGGGTCATTATGATGCGGCCACGCGCACCTACACGCTCTCGCTGAGCCAGAGAACCGTGCCAACGCCCGGGCAACATGAAAAGCAGGCCCAAGTCATTCCCATGGCCGTCGGGCTGCTGTCCAGCGATGGCCGTGCCCTGACCTTCCGTACGCACGGGGCCCACACCGCCCAGAGCGACTGCCTTCTGGTGCTGACGAAGCTCGAGCAAACCTTCGTGCTTCATGATGTGGACGCCGATCCCATTCCTTCGTTGCTGCGTGGATTTTCGGCCCCAGTCATCCTGGAAGATGAACTCAGCGATGCCGACCGCCTGGTTCTGCTGGCGTACGACACGGACGCATTCAACCGCTGGGAGTCGGCACAGCGCCTGGCGCTCGCCCGGCTGCTGCCAGCCTTGCGCGAGGGCGATCTGAAGGTTGACGCCCCCTACCTCGACGCGCTACGCGCCGTGCTGCGCGAAGTCAGACTCGACCCCGCGTTCAAAGAGCTCACGCTGACGCTGCCCAGCGAAGGGTTTATCGCTGAACAACTCACCGAGATTGATCCGCCGCGCATCCACAAAACGCGCCAGGCTTTGCGCCTGGCTCTGGCGCAGCAACTCCTGCCCGATTGGGAGCACATTTGGGAGTCGTACGCGGCCACGGAGGGTTACACCCCGGATTTCGCCGGAGCCGGGCGCCGCGGCTTGCATAATTTGGCTCTTACCCAGCTGTGCTTGACGGGTGATGCCCAATGGCAAGGCCGCGCCTACCAGCGGGTCAAGGATGCCGACAACATGACCGACCGCTTCGACGCGCTTGCCGCGCTGGTCGGCAGTCGTGCCCCCTTGGCGCAAGCTGCGCTGGATCGCTTCGCCGCGCTGTTTGCGAACGAGCCGCTGGCGACCGACAAGTGGTTCGCGCTGCAAGCGACGACCCCAGGGACCGACGTGGAGCACATTCGTGAACTGATGGGGCGCCCCGACTTCAACATCCGCAACCCGAACCGCGCGCGCAGCCTGATTGCCACGTTTTGCCAGGGCAACCCGGGATCGTTCCACCGCATTGATGGCGCGGGCTACGTCTTCTGGGGTGAGCAGGTGCGGGCTCTGGACGCGATCAATCCGCAGGTCGCCGCCCGCTTGGCCCGAGCCATGGACCGCTGGCGCAAGCTCGCTGAGCCCTATGCGCGCGCTGCCGAGCCCGTCATGCGAGAGCTGGCCTCGTATTCGGCGCTGTCGGCAGACACCCGCGAAATTTTGGGAAAAGCCCTGGCCTGATGCCGCCAAGACAAATCACGGAGACCATGATGTCCGACAACACGATCAGCCTGTCGCGCTGGCTCATCGAGCAAGAACGAACCTACGGCCATATTCCCGCCTCATTGCGCTTGCTCATCGAGCAAGTGGCGCGTGCCTGCAAACGCATCAGCCGAGCGGTGAACAAGGGAGCCTGCTCCGGCATCCTCGGCAGCGCCGGGAGCGAGAACGTGCAGGGCGAGGTGCAAAAACAGCTCGACGTCATCGCCAATGACGTGCTGCTCGAGGCCAACGAATGGGGCGGGCACCTGGCTGCGATGGCATCCGAGGAACTTGAGCGCATCCACGTCATCCCGCACCGCTACCCGCGTGGCGAATACCTCTTGATGTTCGACCCGCTGGACGGATCCAGCAACATCGAAGTCAACGTCACAATTGGAACCATCTTCTCCGTGCTGCACCTCGCTGACGGTGTCAGCGAGGTCGGACCCGAGCACTTCCTGCAGGCCGGGCGCCAGCAAGTGGCCGCCGGCTATTGCACGTATGGGCCTCAGACCAGCTTAGTCCTGACGCTGGGCCATGGTGTGTCGGTGTTCACCCTGGACAGCGAGCAAGGCAGCTTCGTGCTCACTCAGGGCAGTTTGCGCATCCCGGCGTCGACCCATGAATTTTCCATCAACATGTCGAACATGCGCCACTGGGCGGCGCCCGTGCGGCGCTACATTGATGAGTGCCTGGCGGGACAGGACGGGCCTCGCGGCAAGGATTTCAACATGCGCTGGGTCGGCAGCATGGTGGCCGATGTCCACCGCGTCCTTCAACGCGGCGGTGTGTTCCTCTACCCCTGGGACAAACGCGAACCTGCACGCGCGGGCAAGCTGCGCCTTCTCTATGAGGCCAATCCGATGGCATTTCTGGTGGAACAAGCTGGCGGCATGGCCATCGCAGGGGCTGAGCGCATCCTCGACATTGAGCCCGATGCCCTGCACCAACGCGCCGCTGTGATACTGGGAAGCACCGAGGAAGTTGCAGTTTTGCAGCGGTACCACCGCGAAGCCAGCTAACACGCGCTGCGCGGCACGGTCGTTAATCGTATGCGTGCTCCCCCGAGAGATCGACGCGCGCCAAAGATCGGTTAAGATTACCGGTTTCGTCGCCGGTGTAGCTCAGTTGGTAGAGCAGCTCATTCGTAATGAGAAGGTCGAGGGTTCGATTCCTTTCACCGGCACCAGGAATAGCCAGCACTGAGCCCAGCCTAGCCGCTGGGCTTTTTGCATTTCGGGCCTCTGGCCCCACCACCCTCCAAGGACCGAGCGAAACGACAAGGTCCTGCCCTGGACTGGCGGCGCATCGACGTTCGAGCCGCTTCGCATGTCAACGTGTTCACGTCGGAGCGCACGCCCTGCTCACCCACCCAAACCGTCTAGCGCTCCCCTGGCAACGAGAAACATGAACCGCGACCCCTCTTATGCCGATCTGACACCTGATTGCGTACTCAACGCAATCGACAGCCTCGGAATGCGTTGTGATGGCAGACTGCTTCAGTTGAACAGTTTCGAGAACCGCGTCTTCCAAGTCGGGCTCGAGGACGGCAGCCAGCGCATTGCCAAGTTCTATCGGCCAGGTCGTTGGAGCGATGCCGCCATACTCGAAGAGCATGCATTCACCATCGAACTCGCTGAGCGGGAGATTCCCGCCATACCCCCGCTGTCGCACGACGGCCAAACGCTTCATCATCGCGAAGGCCATCGCTTCGCGCTGTTTGCAAGGCAGGGCGGCCGGTCTCCTGAGCTTGAGCGAGAGGACACACTCGAATGGCTGGGACGTTTCCTCGGCCGCATCCACGAGGTCGGTGCAAGCCGCGCGTACGTGGCACGGCCCGCTCTCGACATCCAGAGCTTCGGCGTCGAACCACGCAATTTTCTCGTTGCGGGCGATTGGCTGCCCGCGGAATTGCGTCCGGTCTGGACGAGCGTTGCCGACCAGGCGCTTGACGGCGTGAGTCGCGCCTACCAGCGTGCCGGCGACGTACGCACGCTCCGACTACATGGCGATTGCCATCCCGGCAACATTCAATGGACCGACGATGGCCCACACTTCGTCGACTTCGACGACAGTCGCACCGGGCCCGCGGTCCAGGATTTGTGGATGCTGCTGTCCGGCGACGACGCGGATATGCGTCGTCAGCTCTCAGCGCTGCTGCGAGGCTATGAGGTGTTCAGCGAGTTCGATGACCGCGAACGACATCTCGTCGAGGCGCTGCGCACGCTACGTCTGATTCACTATAGCGCCTGGATCGCCCGCCGCTGGCATGACCCCGCCTTCCCTGCCGCCTTTCCTTGGTTCGGCAGCGCCCGCTACTGGCAGGATCGCATCCTCGAACTGCGCGAGCAAGTGGCATTGATGCAGGAGCCGCCGCTGATCTGAGCTTTGACTTTGGCCGTCGACTCGGACGCCGCTGGAGCCCATTGAGCCGGTGAGGGGCAAGCTCCGCCGTCCAGAGACCATCGGGAACGCCGTCGTCAATAGGATTGGGTCACACAATGCGGATGAAGAAGATGCAGCGCAATCGCAGCCTGGCGAAGTCGATCAGCGATGCCAGCTGGTCGGAGTTTGTCAGGCAACTGGAGTACAAGGCGCAGTGGTACGGGCGCACGCTCATCGCTGCTGATTGATCGTTCGGTCCTCGCCGGGCTGCTTGCCTCTTTTCACCAGGCTCCCCGAGAAGCCCCGTCCTTCAGGGCGGGGAGGCAGAGGGGGCGCCGCACAGCGGCATGCTTTTGACGCTCGCATGTTCGTTGCATAAAGTGTGAAGCATGAAATCCCGCTGGACGTTTCGCTGCTATCCGACA
>JAKBCY010000143.1 GCA_021807445.1 Pseudomonadota bacterium | reverse complement strand
CACATCGGCGCTGGTAGTGAGGTTGGTGACAAAGGAGCGCGGCACCATTTTGTTGATCGGCACGAACTTCACGTCTTTCTCGCCCGGAGTCATGTTCGCTTGCGGCCAGTTGTCGGGAATCGTGTAAGCCGGATGCATCCAGAAATTGGTGTCCTCATGATCGAGCACGGTGACGTGCTGCAGCATCTTGGTCCAGTACGTGGCGTACCAGCCGGGGACGATGAGGCGGAAGGGAAAACCGTTGAGTAGCGGCAGCGCCTCACCGTTCATTTCCCAGGCAATCATCACTTCACCGTCCCGGGCATGGTCCACGTTGAGGGATTTCTTCAGGTTCGGCGCCGTGGGAATCACCGGGCGCTCGGAGCCCTCGAACTGCACTTGGACTGCGCCGGGCTTGACGCCAGCCTCATCCAGCACGTCCTTGAGCCGCACGCCGACCCAGCGGGCATTGCCCATTGCGCCATTGCTCCATTCCCCGCCCGCTACGCGTGGCTGGAAGTAGCCACGCGAATTGCCGGAGCACTGGTTCACCGCCGCAAGTTCCACATGCTTGAACTTGCGCATGAGGTCAAATACGGTGAACTTGAGTTGCTTGTTCACGTGTCCGCTGATGCTCACGGTATGGGTCCTGGGATCCATGTGCGTGGGAATGTTGGCCCAGTGCCAGCGCACGTAAAACTCATTGACGGGGGTGAACACGCCCTTGTCGAAGACCGAGAAGGGCGTCTCGAGCAACGGCGGACGCGTGCGCTGCAAGATCATCGTGCCCTTTTGGGGGAAGGCATGGGTGAGCCGTCGTGCATCCGGCCCGCCGGGCAGCGGCAGGTTGACCATGTCGGCCGCCAACGCGCCACGTGCCAACAACGCGGAGCCCAGGCCAAGCGCGCCAGCCTGCAACAACTGTCGACGCACAAGGGTGTCGATCTCAGGTTTCTTCGATGTCATGATGTAGGCTTCCTCCAGATGCTCTCGGCCGCTGCGGGCCTGCAACCCACCCCAAATGGCGGATCGGGCTATTGCAAACTGTTTCGCAGCCGAATACAAATCACTGTTATCGGTGAAATCAATCGAGTATTCTGATTGATTAATTGTCAGGCAGACTCACGCCGGCGAAGATATTTCGACGCCTGTATATGCGCAATGAGGCATAAACAAGATCAGACGCGGCTCCCGGGGTGATATGCGCATGCTTCGATAGCGAAAATCGAAATGTTCCTCGATTACTCCACGCTGTATTTCGTTATATTTTCAGAAATATGACGGACGGTGCATGACATTACATTAAGTTACGTTTGCTATGGCCCACCATGGAAAATCGACCCACCTCGATTACCTCCTGCCAGCGCATCGCGCATCGCGGCGGCGGCTGGCTGGCTCCGGAAAACACGCTTGCCGGTTTTCAAACAGGATTGCAAGCTGGTTTCCGTGCCTTCGAATGTGACGTGAAATTGAGCGCTGACGGCGTGCCTTTCCTGCTCCATGATGACCTGCTTGACCGCACCACCCAGACCTCGGGCCGCGCCAGCTGGCGGGCCTGGGAGCAGCTGGCGCAGCTTGACGCAGGCTCGGCGTTCAAGGCGCCCCTTGCCGCAGAGCCCGCCTCGGGGGAAACCCGTGCGCGCGCGACCGCAAACCTCCATCAGCGCATTCCATCGCTGCAAAGCGTGGCCGCATTGCTGGCCGGGCAGGACATCTGGCTCAATCTGGAAATCAAGCCGGATGCCGACGCCAGCGCCGCACGACAAGCGGAGTGGGGTGCCCGCATCGCCCAGGCAGCGGCCACGCTCTGGGTCGATGCCGTCCGACCACCCAGTCTGTCTTCCTTCTCCATCCCGGCCTTGCAGGGCGCGCTGTGCACGGCTCCCCGCTTGCCCCGTGCCTGGCTGTGCGAGGCTTTGCCGCGCCACTGGCGCGAGGCTGCGCAAGCCCTAGCGCTGCAGGCACTGCACGTCGACGCTCGGCGCTGCGCACCCGAGCTCGTGCAAGCCGCGCACGCAGCTGGTTTGCAGCTGCGCCTCTACACCGTGAACAACGCACACGCGATGGCACAATGGTGCGCGGCTGGCGTTGACGGTCTGTTCACCGACGCGATCGACCTCGGCCCGGGAATTTCCCCTGCGCCCGCCATCGACTGATGAAACACCGCCGCGTCGACCGATTCGTTTCATCCCGCTTGAGGGTTCCGGACGCCGTGTGCCAGACCTGGAGAGGTGTGCAGCCATGACCGAGTCTTCCCGCTTGGGTATTTTGTGCGCCATGCAGGCCGAGCAACAGATGCTGCTGGAACAGCTCATCCCCACGCAGCCGCAGCAGCTGCACGGCAAGCGCGTTTATCACCGGGGCCAGCTGCATGGGCACGAGGTGGTCATGGCGTTGTCTGGCATCGGCAAGGTGGCCGCCGCGACCAGCGCCACCAGCCTGATCGCCGAGTTCGGCTGCGATGCCGTCCTGTTCACGGGAACCGCCGGCGGATTGGGGCCGTCGGTGAATATCGGCGATATCGTGGTGGCGACGAGCTTTCTCCAGCATGACTTGGACGCCTCGCCACTGTTTCCGCGCTTCGAGGTTCCACTGACAGGGTGCAGCCGCTTTCCCGCCGACAACCTCTGGGCGAGCCGGCTGCTGGAGGGCGCCCACGCAGCCGTGGCCAGTGCATCGCGCAGCGATGCAGGTCGCGCCCACCTCCAGGAGTTGAGCATTCAATCGCCGCGCGCCCACCTCGGCCTCCTCATCAGTGGCGACTGCTTCGTGGGCGGCACCGAACAAGCACACGGAATCCGTGCACTCTTGCCCGACGCGATGGCGGTGGATATGGAAAGTGCCGCAGTTGCCCAAGTCTGTGCGGACTATTCCGTGCCGTTCGCCGCGGTGCGCAGCATCTCCGATCGCGCCGATGCGACAGCCCACATCGACTTTGAGCGCTTCACGACGCTCTTGGCGCGTCACTACAGTGCCGCGGTACTCAAGCTGGCTCTGCAGGCGGCGTCACGTCCCCAACTCGCCGTGCAGGCCGCCCGGCGACCAGCGCGAAGGTGAAAAACCTGCACTCAATGGGGCCGTTGTACACGACGTGCCGGCGCGTAGGCTTCAAGCGCAGGGCGCGATCGGCGTGCAGATCCGCCAGCAGCAGCCCGGCGTGCCAACCGGTGAAACGGCGCTTGAGCACGTCGCCCAAGCGCGGGAGAAATTCGTCCGCTTCGCTCCCCTTGGCTTCGATGCGCTCGGCATAGGGGGGGTTGGTCACAAGATAACCGGCCCTGCCCGCAGCGAGTTCTGCTGGCGGCTGGGCATCCATCACGTCGGCCTGTTTGAACCGGATGGCATCGTCCACGCCCGCCAGGCGCGCGTTGGCTTGAGCGATTGCCACCATCCGCGGATCAATGTCGGATGCGACGATGGGCGCGGGCGCATCGCGGCGCATGGTCCGCGCAGCCGCGCGAAGGCTTTCCCATTGCGCTGGGTCGAAACCCCGCAGCCGCTCGAAACCGAATGTCCGGTTCAGGCCGGACGCCATGCGGCACGCGACTTGCGCGGCCTCGATGGCGAGCGTTCCCGCGCCGCACAGCGGGTCGAAGAACACGTCCTGTGGCGTCCACCCCGACAACCGCACGAGCCCTGCGGCCAAATTTTCCTTCAGCGGCGCCTCCCCGTGCTCGGCACGCCAGCCGCGCTTGAACAGCGCCTCCCCCGAGGTGTCCAGATACAGCAGTGCGTCCGCCGCGCCGAGGTGCAGATGAATGCGCACGTCGGGCCTTTGGCGGTCGACGCTGGGCCGATCTTGCTCCAGGCGGCGGAAGTGGTCGCACACGCCGTCCTTCACGCGCAGCGCGGCGAACAGGACGCTATCGGGAAAGATTGCGGCTCGCCCCGGCTCGCCATTGGTGCGAGAGAGCGGGCGAGGCGCCTGACCCTGGGCAGACGGCGACATGGAGCCGCGATCGGCACTCACGTCGACGCGCAAGGTCTGTTCCGGCGTAAACCAGCGCTCCCATGGCAAGGTCAGCGCCAGACGGTACACATCGTCCGCATGCCCCGCTGTGGCTCGACCCATGCGAAGAAGAACGCGCGACGCGATACGGCTATGCAAATTGAGAAGCATCACATCGGCAAGCGTTCCGCTGGCCGCTATGCCACTGGCCACGGGTTCGCGCACCTGCAAGGTTGGGCTGCCGAGTTGCTGCATTTCGGCCACGAGCGACGCCTCCAGCCCGCGCGGGCAGGGCAGAAACAGAGAATGTTGATCGGACATGGCGTGCTCGCGAGAAAGCTCGCAGCTTAGCGCCACCGCCTGAGTGGCGAGCGGCTTGTTTGTCTCAAGCGTTGATGACGCGCGAGCGTGCGCTGCCCTTTGGCGGGCATGCCGCGCGACTGCCCCCGACCATGCGCATCAGTCGCATCGGTACAAGCTATAAGATCCGTCTCGACAGGTCGCATGTAAGCTGGCGTGAAACGCCGCCGCCCCTCAAGCGCGCATGCACCTGCGCTGTGGGCCCCATCGATGCACTCTTTGCTCTTTGCTCTTCGCACCATGAACGTCCGCTTCCGGTTTTTCTCATGCCTCGTATTTGCAGCGCTACTGGGTCCGGCCGGCGCGGCCCGCGCGGCGACCGCCCACGCGCCATCAAACTGGGTTCTGGGGATTCAGAACGGCTTGGTACAAGAAAACGCCGTCGCCGTTGACAACGCCTCACAGTCCCTGGCCGACTTCATCGGCAACGCAACCGGCCATAAGGTGATCTGGGAAGGCCACTTCACAGCCGAACTTGCCGGTTCAGCAGCGCAAGGCCAAGCGTATGACTTTGCCTTCGTCAAGCCGGCCAACCTCACCGCGGCGCTGCTGTCCAAGGGCTGGCGCCTGGTGGCTGTGGCAAAGTCGCCGGTCGAATTCGGCACGGATCTGATCGCCCAACCCTGCCCCGGCAAACCGGGCCAAGTGCTGCTCGGCGGGCCAACCCTTGCGGTCCTCGGCGTTGAGCAGAATATTCCCCAGACCTGCGTGCCGCCGAGCGGCGTCTGGTCGTCGCCCGCGGCCATCATCCTGGCTCCCGCCAAGGGAAGCCTGGTCGACAAGGTCGCTCAAAAAATATGGCGCGAGCACGCCGCAGCCATGCCCGGGCATTACGCCTACGCGAAATATCAGAATGCGGTCACTGGCTTCATGCAAAGTACGCACGTCGCGGTCATCGGTGCCGTCACACCCATCTTTTCCCGAATCTGGCGAGCACAAGGGGGCGTGGTCCTCGCACACCAGTCCATGCCGTTTTGGGCACTGCTAGCCGCGCCCAGGGTACCCGCTGCTAGCATCAGCAGCGTCCGCACCGCCTTGCTTAGCACCCAATCCGAAAGTGTGAACAAGGCCTTGCACATACCGGGCTGGGAGGCCGGCAGCCCCGAGCCCTATGCGGCATTCATGCAGTGGCTTCGCAAAAAATCATGACCGCTTGAGCGCCGATGCGCTCGAGTGTGGGTGTCCCTGCAAGAGCGCGGGCGCCAATCGCCGACCCTTGATGGGAGCGCGCGGGCTCGTCATGGCTCTGCACCGGCCGCCTGCTGCAGGTCTCGCCAAACCTCGGCGGTCCGCGCTCTTCGGGCCTACGGCCCCTGGTTAAGCGATTGCGGCCTGCACAGCGTCGATGAACCGCGCAGCCACGTCGTACCCCGTTTGCTGGGTGATCTCGACGAAGCACGTCGGACTCGTGACGTTGATCTCGGTCAGCCGTTCACCAATGATGTCAATACCCACGAGGAGCAATCCACGCGCGGCAAGCACGGGACCGAGTGCATCAGCGATGAGTCGGTCAGCTGTCGTCAGCGCTTGCGCAACCCCCAGGCCGCCGGCGGCCAGATTGCCACGCGTCTCGCCTCCTTGCGGAATGCGCGCCAATGCGAATGGCACGGGCTCACCGCCGATGAGCAAGACGCGCTTGTCGCCCTTCGCGATTTCGGGGATGAAACGCTGCGCCATGATCGTACGCCGCCCCCAATCCGTCAGGGTTTCGAGCGCTACATTCAGGTTGACGTCAGGGCCGCCGTCAGCAGCGGCGCGGAGGCGAAAAATCCCGCTCCCGCCCATCCCATCCAACGGCTTGATGATGATGTCGCGCTCCGCAGCGGCAAAGGCGCGCAATTGCGCGAGATCGCGGCTGACCAGGGTGTGCGGAATGAACTGAGGCCACTCCAGGATGGCAAGCTTTTCCGGATGGTCGCGCAGCGCGCGTGGGCGATTGAAGACGCGCGCTCCCTCGCGCTCCGCCTCCTCAAGCAGGTGTGTCGCGTAAAAATACTCGTTATCGAACGGCGGGTCCTTGCGCATGATCACGCAGGCGAAGCTGTTGATGGCGCGGTCAACGTGCTCAACTTCGCTGAACCAGGGTTTCGCGCCCTCGAGAACCTGAACATGCCGGCAGTGCGCTCGGACCCACCCGTCTCCGGCAGAAGCGCCACCGCCGCTCCAGTGCAGGTGGCGCGGTTCGCAGGCCCACACGCTGAACCCGCGGCGCTGAGCCTCACGCATCATCGCAAGCGTCGAGTCCTTCTTGGGGTTGAAGAGCTCCAGCGGATCGGCGACGAACAACAAGTGCATGGACAACTCCGGCACGTCAGCTTCAGGCCGTCTCGGCTTCGGGATCGGTTCTCTCGAGCTCGTAACTCGCTGCCACCAGCGCCAAGCGCGCGATCACGCCGTACATGTAGAAACGGTTGGGCCCGTTCGTGCCGGGCTTGGCCTCAGGCTGCGTCACGTTGAACTGTTCGTCAAAAGCCAAAGGCACAAAGTGCATC
>JAKBCY010000142.1 GCA_021807445.1 Pseudomonadota bacterium | reverse complement strand
CTTGATGCGAAAAACCTCCACACCCACAGCCTCGCAGTCGGGATAGACATCGGGCTTCTCGGTGGCCACGCGCACGGCACGCACACTTGCGTGCTGCAGCATTAACGCTGCCACGTCATCGCACAGCGTCTCCTGCAGGTGAATATGACCGCGTGCCAAGCGCTGCGCAATGGTTCGGCGCATGAAGTCGTAGTCCACGACTTCATCAAGCTTGTCATGCGTGGGTGTGGAATGCGCATAAGGCACATAAAGGTCCACGTTGATCACCACGCGCTGTTCGCCACGCTTCTCAAAATCGTGCACGCCAATATTGATCCGCACCTCATAATTCTTCAGAAAAAGTCGTCGACAGTCGGCAAGGGCCGGATGATTGAGTGCACTGATCATGGAGCAATTTCCGTGGCGATTGCAGAGGTCTCGGCGGGATTCACGCGCGCTGTTCGCGGGCAAGAAAGGCCACGTCGCGTGCCTGGGGCGTGAGGTGCTGGCCACCGTCTACGATCAACGTGGTGCCGGTGACCGCCTTTGCGCTAAGCACGTAGCGCACGGCCTGCGCCACATCCTCCACGGTGGAGGCATGGCCCAGCGGAGTCAGGGAATGGGCGGTGGCGAATTCCGCTGCGGTCATCGCCCCGGAGGGAAGCGTCACACCCGGCGCGACGCCCACGACGCGTAGTGTTGGCGCAAGAGCCTGCGCCAACAGCCTGGTGGCCTCAAGCAGCGCGGCCTTGCTTAGCGTGTACGAGAGATAGTCGGGATTCGGATTCCAAAGCTTCTGGTCCAGGATGTTCACTACACAACCCTGCCCACCGCGTTCGCGCAAGAGCGCATGCAGAGCCTGCGCCAGCAGCACCGGTGCCACCGTGTTGACCGTCCAGTGACGCGCAGCGCATTCCCCGCTGAAGCCTGCTGCATCATCATATTCGAACAAAGACGCATTATTGATAACGGCATCCAGCCGCCCGAAAGCGCGCGCCACGTGCTGGGGAAGCGCGCGAACGGCAGCCTCGTTGGCCAGATCCGCAGCGAACGCTTGCGCCCGAGCGCCACCTGTCGCGAGTTCAGCGCAGGCCTGCTGCGCCTCGTCCGGCGACGCTCGGTGGTGCACGGCCACGTCCCAGCCGGCCGCTGCCAGATCCAATGCGATCGCCCGCCCCATGCGGCGCACCGCCCCCGTCACGAGCACGACGGGACGGGCAGGCGTGGACTTGGTGAAAAGGGCTGAAGAAGACATCAAATCTAAAATTGCAGCAATGAACAGGTTCCAGAGTCTATCGCCCGACGCCGACCAGCAGAGGTCCCGGGCATTGTTGTCCCATATCGAGCAAGCCATTGCCGATGCCGGCGGCTGGATCGCCTTCGATCGGTATATGGAGTTGGCGCTCTACGCACCGGGTTTGGGCTATTACGCGGCCGACCCGGGTGTGCTGGGCGCCTGGGGTGGCAGCAGCGATTTCGTCACCGCGCCCGAGTGCACTCCTTTATTCGCCGCCACGCTCGCGCGACAGGTGGCGGACGTGGCCAGGAGCGAGAACCTCGATACGATCGTGGAGTGCGGCGCAGGCAGCGGCCGCCTGGCCTGCGACCTTCTCGCTGCGCTCGATGCGCAGGGATGGCTGCCTCGGCAATATGCAATCCTCGAGGTTTCTGCAGCGATGCGCGCGCGCCAGCAGGACGCGGTGGCCGGATTGCCAGAGGGTCTGCGCGCTCGCATCACATGGTGGGATGCGTTGCCCGATCGCTTCGATGCCGTGGTCATCGGCAACGAAGTGCTGGACGCAATGCCGGTGAAACTCGCCGTGCGCACGGCACAGGGCTGGCTCGAGCGCGGCGTGGCGCGTGCCGACGATGCACAGCAACCTCTGCGCTGGGCCGATCGCGCCACTGCGATTGAATCCCGCCCGAGCATGCGTGCGCTCCCCGCCGGCGCGGTCACCGAATTACATTTGGCGTGCGATGCCTTCATCGCCACGCTGGGTGAGCGCCTGGGGCGCGGCTTGCTGCTCTTCATTGACTATGGCTTTCCGGCGCACGAATATGACCATCCACAGCGCGCATGCGGCACCCTGCGCTGCCACCGCGCCCACCGCGCCCATGACGAGCCGTTGTGGCAGCCCGGCACGTCGGACATCACGGCACACGTGAACTTCTCCGGCGTGGCGCAAGCTGCAGCACAGGTGGGGCTCGACCTGCTTGGCTACACGTCGCAAGCGCGTTTCCTGCTCAATTGTGGTTTGCTTGAGACGCTCGGAGCCGCCGTGGCCGCCGCGCAGGACGGCATCAGCGGCGCGCCGATGAACCGCGCAGGGCTAGCACAAACGGCTGCGGTGCAGCGTTTGCTGTCCGAAGCGGAGATGGGTGAACTATTCAAAGTCATTGCGCTCGCGCGCGGCCTGAACACGCCGCTGATGGGCTTCACCCACGGTGACCGTCGCGCAGCATTGCGTGCCGAAATTGCGCCGCAGGTGGCACGCTGATGTGGCTGCTTCTGTTCATCCTCGCCTCCATCGTGTTCTCGGCGCTGCTTCCCTACCTTGAGCGCTTCGGCTTTGGCCACCTGCCGCTGGATCTGCGCCTTCGCGTCTTTGGACAGGAGTGGCTGTTCCCCCTGGGCTCTACGTTACTGCTGTCCTTGATCGCCTGGGTATTGGCGCGGCTCCTCGAATAGGACCGTCGCTCGGATGCGCTCAAACGGACCCGCGCAAACCCGGTTGGGGGATCGACTCACCAGTTGTTCACGCGTCCGTTCGGCAGGTTTCCCTTGCCGATGCGCGACCAACCCGTCACGCCGCGCCCTTCGCATCCCGCCTCCATACATGCGGCGCGGGCGGGCCTGACTGGGGTCGTTGAGCCCAGACCTTCCAAGCCGCGGTGCCGATCGCCACCTGCATGAGCAAAACCAGCGCTACGCAGCCGACCCACCCGTCATGTTCCCATATGAGACTCGGGGCGAACGCTCCAACGCTACCTCCAAGGTAGTAGCAAAGAACGTACAGTCCCACGGCCGATGACCGTGCGCGCGTTGCAAATGTTGGCACTTGGCCGGTGGCCATCGATTGCGCGATGAACACCCCTGCCGAACTCAGCGTCAGTCCCAACACGATGGCGGGCAACGCTGGCAGCAGCGTCAGCAACATACCGCCGCTGGACAACACCATCGCGGAGACAAACACCCGCCGATGGCCAAAGCGCCACGCCAGCCGCCCAGCCATCGGCGTAACAATCATGCCAACCAAATAAACCGCAAAGAGCAAACTGAGCTGGCGTAAATCGAGTCGGTAAGGCGCCGCGGTGAGATAAAAGCTCACATAGGTGAATGTACAGACCTGTGAGAACAGAATGCCGAACCCGATGGCATAAGTCCCCAAAAGCTTGGGGTTGCGCAGATGCAGCGGCAATTCTGCGATCGAGGCACGCAGGCTGCTGCTTGCTCGAAAGTCCCGCGACGGCGCCAGGCCATGCGCGATAAACAGTAGAAAAACGGCGGTGATCGCGCCCAACACCATGAAAGCCACCTGCCAGTCCCAATGCGCCGTGACCATGCCGGCAATAAACCGGCCAAGAAAGCCCCCCGCAACCGAGCCGGAAATGTACAGGGCGGTCACGGCAGGCGCTTCTCTCGCTGGCCATTCCTCGCCGATATAGGCCACGGTCGCCGTGAACACGCCGGGGATGAAGAGGCCCTGCAGCAAGCGCCAAACCAGAAGCCCTTCCAGGCTGTGGGCCGTGGCAGCCAGAACCGTCGTCACGCTCAGGCCAGCAAGGGAGAAGAGCAGCACCGGCTTGCGGCCGAACCGGTCCGACAGGCTGCCTGAAAAAGGCGCTGCAAGCGCAACCGCAAGCGTCGTGGCCGTGATTGTCAGGCTGAGTTCGGCCACGCTGGTGTGGAAGACGCTTTGCAGGGTCGGCAGCAGCCCCTGGGTCACATACATGGTGAAAAACGCACACATGCCCGCTGCGACCACCGCCATACGGCTGCGCCAGCCTGGAGCCCGCGGCAGTGGCACTGGAACCTGATCGATTGAATGGCCCCTGGGGACGGGGTCTGCGGGCTGGTGGAGGGCGGTCATTGTTCGAAGACGAGCAGAAGCAGAGTATCAAGCCTAATGGCTCCCATTTCATATGTGAAATTGATTTTTCGTAGTTTTCTATATGATTTAACTATGGAACTTCGCCATTTGCGTGCCTTTCTTGCAGTTTTTGAGGAGCGGAACTTCACGCGCGCCGCAGCGCGCCTGCACATTTCGCAACCGCCCTTGTCGCAGCAAATCCAAGCACTGGAGGCCGAACTCGGGGTGCGCCTGTTCGAGCGCGGCCGAGGCGGCGCCACGCCTACCGCGGCTGGGCTGAGCCTGATGCCACAGGCGCGCGTTATCCTGGACCAGATGCACCATGCGGCCGAGCAGGCGCGCCGTGCAGGCCGGGGCGAAACAGGGAGCCTTGCCATCGGCTTTGCTGGGTCCATGCCGTTTTCTGCGGTGATGCCCCAATTGCTTCGAGACTTCCGGGTTGCCTGGCCTGATGTCGCCTTGCAGTTGCGCGAGCAACCTTCGCGTGCGCAGATCGACGACTTGCTTGCTGGTCGACTCGACGTGGGCTTCGTCCGCCCCACGTCGCACGAGCACTGGGAGGCCATTCAAACCCGGTTGGTTCTGCGCGAGCCGCTGCTGCTTGCGCTGCATGCGGAGCACCCTTCTGCCAGACACGCGCGATTGAGTCTGAGCGCCTTGCGCGATGAACCCTTCATTCTGTACAGCGCCACGCTGGGATCAGGTCTGCGCGAGCTAACCCTCGCCTTGTGTCTCGCTGCCGGATTCGCGCCTCGCGTCGCCCAGGAAGTGCATGAGATGCCTACACTCATCAGCCTGGTGTCGGCGGGCATCGGCGTCGGCCTGGTGGCTGCTTCGATGCAGCGCGCTCAAATCCCCTACGTCCGCTACGTGCCCCTGGAGGAGGCCGAGGCGTATAGCGACATCTTGCTGGCCTTCAAGCGCGACAACCCCTCAGCTCCGCTACGCAATTTTCTAGAGCTGCGCCCAGCCCAAAGGCCGATCTGAGTCCAGTACGCTAGATCTCCAGCGTTTGCGCGATGGCCTGTTCTCGCGCAATCTGCACAGCTCGCGCGATGGCGCCAGCTGTGCCGCCGCCTTGCGCAACGTGACGCGCTACGGCCCCTGCGTCCACGCTCAGCGCCGCGTTGAGCGCGGCGCCCAGGCGGGCGCGCGGCGGATAGGGTTGAAGTGGAAAATCGCCCCCCCTTCCCCGGTGATCTGCCTCGCAGGCCAGTAGAACCAGGGCAAAGCGCCCTGGACGACGTAGCGCGTCGCAGCGCTGGAGCAGGCGCAGAAGTGCCTGGGCGCCGAGTTCCAGACTCTTGTGAATGTTGCCGTGCTCGGCTGCAACCACGGCAGCGAGCTCCGCGCAATCGCCGGGGACGCGCAATCGCTGCGCAACCGTGCGCGCCATGGCCACGCTACGCGCCTCATGCCCGGGGTGACGTGGAAGAAGCGTGGCAGCAGTGCTGGCCTTGCCCAAGTCGTGCATCAGGCACGCCCAGCGTGTGGCCAGATCCGCACCAAGCTGCACGGCCGCCTGCATCACCAGCATCTGGTGCTCGCCACAATCCACCTCAGGGTGGTAGTCGGCGCGCTGCGGCACACCCCACAGCGCATCAACCTCCGGGAGGATGCGCGCCAGCGCCCCGCATTCGCGCAGGACCTCGAAAAATCGGCGCGGATGAACCTCCATCAGTGCTCGGGCCAATTCCTGCCACACCCGCTCGGGGACCAAGGCGTCGACCTCACCCGCCTCGACCATATCGCACATCAACTGCAGGGTCTGCGGCGCCACGGTGAAATCGCCAAACCGTGCGGCGAAGCGCCCCAGCCGCAGAATGCGCACCGGATCCTCGGCAAAAGCGGGGCTCACGTGGCGCAGCACTTTGGCGCACAGATCGCGCTGGCCACCGTGGGGATCGACGATATGCCCCTGCGCGTCCTGCGCCATGGCATTGATCGTGAGATCGCGCCGTCGCAGATCATCATCCAGCGTGACACCCGCGTCGGCCTGTACTGCGAAACCCCTGTAGCCCGGCGCCGTCTTCCGCTCCGTCCGCGCCAAGGCGTACTCCTCATGCGTGCTCGGGTGCAGGAATACCGGGAAATCGCGCCCAACGGGTGTGAAGCCGGCCTCCTGCATCTGCTGAGGCGTCGCGCCAACCACCACCCAATCACGGTCATGCACAGGCCGACCCAGTAGCGCGTCGCGCACCGCTCCGCCGACCACATACGCGGTTCCTGGGATAAAGCCGTGCACTGCCATCGAATCCCGCTTCGCCTCCATGCCGTGAGCATAGAGCAACAATTCAAGCGCCTTCGGGCACCCCCCTGCTTCGGCGTTTGTCCCCTCCACGCGCTCGGCTATAGTCGCGCCATGCCCTACGAACCGCCGCGAGCCGACTTCAACGCCGTATCGAACGTCACGGCGGCGACGAGCCCGTGCGGATCTGCAGGAACCTCGCCAGTGGGCCCCGAAGCCACGCCGCAATGGTTGGACGCACTGCCTGCGCTGTTTGCCTATTTTGACGCCGCAGGTCACCTGCGCCAATGCAACGCCGCCTATGCGAATTGGCTGGGCAGGCCTGCCATGGAGATCATTGGGCTGCCCCTCGACCAGTTGCTGAGTGCCGAGGAATTGGCTTTGGTAGCGCCTCACCTGCGCACCGTGCTGGCCGGCCAGCCTGCCCTGTATTCCCGCGAGCAGATCCAAGATCGGGGCACCCGGCGCACGGAGATGCGCCTGCAGCCGGCATGGGAGTCGAACATACGAGGGC
>JAKBCY010000141.1 GCA_021807445.1 Pseudomonadota bacterium | reverse complement strand
TTCCGATCTCAACGCCTCACGCAGCTGCGCGAGCGTCTCGACTTCGATTTGCACGAACACTCCGGGCGGAGCGATCGCCAAGGCTCGAGCCAGAACAGCGACGACACCGCCAGAGGCTGCAATGTGGTTTTCCTTAATCAGAATACCGTCATAGAGCCCCATCCGGTGGTTATGACCGCCGCCCACCCGCACGGCGTACTTCTCCGCCTCACGCAGCCCTGGAAGCGTTTTGCGTGTGTCGAGTATTTTCGCCCGGGTCCCCGTCACCGCCGATACATAAGCAGCCGTATGGCTGGCAACTCCCGAGAGCAACTGCAGGAAGTTCAGCAGTGTGCGTTCGGCGGTGAGCAGGGCACGAGCCGGCCCCCTCAGTTCCAAAATCGGCTGGTCCGGTTCCATCGTCGAGCCTTCGGGGGCCAACCATGCAATTTGCGTGGAGCCATCGACCTGGCGCATTGCCAGCTCGGCCCAAGGCTGACCGCACAACGTGGCACGCTCGCGCACGATCACACGCGCCACGGCTTGCGTGCGTGCGTCAATCAGGGACGCAGTGAGATCCCCACTGCCGACATCTTCGGCGAGAGCGCGCTGCACGTCGCGTGCTGCGATTTGTTCAAGAGTGGACCCATGCATGGCGGCGTCGATTGGTGGCCAAAGGTGTCAGTTTAGGGCCGCGGCGGCGCCACGGGCATCGCACCTGCAATCCCTGCACATCAAATTTCGTGCTTCCGAATGCTGATGTTGTCCACCCCAGAGCAGCGAGAACTTGATCAAAATCAGGCCGAAATTTCAACAATCATCAGATTTGCATCTCAAAACTTCGGGTTTGACCCGATGAGGATGCGCTTAACCCGTATTGACAACTGTATATCAGCGAACGCTAATATTGAGCAACTACAAGGAACCGCTATGGATACAGCCGTCGATTTCGCCCGCATCCCCATCGACGCTCTACGCAAGAGTGACACCCTCTTGCCGTTGGGCAAGCGCGTCGCCCACAGCGAGCTGATCAACGCCTGGCGCGGTGCCGCCGATTGCCGCAATTGCGGTGTTCGGCGCATTGCCCTGTTCGGTGCATTGGGCGAGGACGATTTCAATGAAATCCACCGAGTCATCGACGACATGCAGTTCACACCCGGCCAGCGGCTGTTTTCCGAGGGCTCCCGTGAGGAATGGCTCTACACGATCAAGACAGGCTTCGTGAAGCTCGAGCGCGTTCTGCCTGATGGAACCCGGCGCATCACGCGCGTGGCCAAGCGTGGCGATCTGGTCGGGCTGGAAGCATTCATCCAGCAGCCTTACATGCACCACGCATCAGCGATCGGCGCCGTGCGTGTGTGTCGCATCCCGGTGGATGTGATCCGGCGACTCGAAGAGCATGTGCCCAACCTGCGCCAGGAATTCCTGGAGCGCTGGCATCACGCCCTGCGCGAAACCGACGACTGGGCGCTCCTGCTCGGCTCCGGCACCATCCCATCTCGCATGGCGCGTCTGTTACTCAAGCTTGCCGAACCGGAGCTCAACGACACGATTACCCTTCCCAAGCGCAGCGACTTGGGCGCAATGCTCGGTGTGGCCCTGGAAACGGCCAGCCGAGTCATCGCCCAGTTTGAGCGCGATGGCGTCCTTGAGCATGTGGGCCCTCGCCTGTTCCGCATCAACCGCGACGCGTTACAGCCGCTCATCAGGCCTGCCAGGATCGCCGCGTGAGCGCGTGTGCAAAAAGGCAACCACCTCTGCTGGTTTGAGCCCCGATTGACTGGTTCCGACACCCCGCTGGCACGCGACGGGCACGCTCTAGGCGAAGCCGCAAACAATCTGCGGCACCCGCGGCGGATTTAAGGCGAATCAGCCCAGCGCGTGATGCCTTCCCACTGCTGAAGGTCCTTTTCCGCATGGTGCGGATTCACATCCCACAACGTCAATCCATGCGCGGCCATATGCGCGTATGCCGTGGTCGGACGCAGCATGGCAAGCAGCGGCAGTGGAAGGCGCGAGAAGAATCCGCGCAGCTGATCCGCGGCACGGGTGCGCTCGTCGACCCGCACACCGACCAAACCAACGTGCAAGTCCTTGAGTTTGCGATCCTCGGTCAGTCTGTCGAGGAAATCCTGCGCTGCATAGATGTCAAAAATCGATGGCTGCACGGGAATCAACAGCTTATCGGCCAAGCGCAGCACGTCGCTAAAGCGCCAGCCGTGCAGGCCGGCGGGTGTGTCGATCACCACGTGACTGGTCCCCTCGGGTGGCCGGGCGATGTAGTCGGGGCCAATTTTCCACGTTGCGATGGGAGCAGCCTGCTGCGGTCGCAGCGATAGCCAGAGGCGGGACGACTGTTGTCGATCGGCATCCCCCAGCATCACTTTGTGGCCTTTGCTCGCCCAGTACCCGGCGAGTTGGGTGGAGAGGGTGGATTTTCCTACGCCTCCCTTGGGATTGGCAACGACGACGACTGGCATGGTGTGCTCCCCGAAAACTTTGTCCGAATCCAGCCAGCAGCTTAACAACCGCCGCGGCCCCTCGCCCGACCTTGAGCGAGTCCATCCAGCACAAAAGGCGACATTCGTCCCTATCATGATGGGCAATGCTCATCCGCTTGAAGCCACGGGCAGGCGATACGCCGCCCGCCGATATTAGAGCGGCCCCATGCCACCTGCGCGCATCCCGAACCATGTTCAATCCCAGCAAGGACGAAGTGCGCCGCTTCTTTACCGAGGCATGGCGCAGGCGCGCGAACAGTGTCCTCACACCGCTGGAAATTCTCGCGGTCCGGTGGATGGAGCAACATCCCGAATACCACGAGGACCTCAACGCGCCCGATGCTCTGGAGCGGGAGTACGGCGTGGAGCAGGGGAGAAGCAATCCCTTTTTGCACCTGTCAATGCATCTGTCGATCACAGAGCAGGTATCGATTGATCAGCCACCCGGAATCAAGCAGGCCTGCCAGCTGCTCGCCTCGAAGCTCGGCGAGCACGACGCCCAGCACGCGATCATGGAGTGCCTGGGCGCGATGCTGTGGTCTGCGCAACGCAGCGGCCTGCCGCCCGACGGCGAAAGTTATGTTGAATGCATACGCCGGCGCGCCACGCGCGACTGACCGATCCGGCATTTCCGCTCAGAGTCGAGGAATATCGCCCTCGACCCCCATCACGTACCGATCCATGCGCTGGATCTGCGCATCAGCCATGCGCGAACCGTCGAATAACAGCGTCCCGCGGTTATCCAGAATGCGGCCCGAGAAGGGATGCAACCGCCCCAGGACGATATCCTGCTCGGATCGCAGCACTTGACTGCGCACGCGCTCAGGCGCGGCAGCTCCTCGCGCACCCAGTGCGGGTTCGCGATGGACTGACCGTCGTCGAACGTGGCCCAGTCCGTGATGCCGAAATCCACGCCCCGGCGCATCGAACCCGTGCGCTCGCGCGCACAGACCGCTTCGGGCACGAGCAGCGTCACCGACACGAACCACTGCCCATTCCTGCGCGTGAGGGTGATGTCGTTCGGTCTGGCCTCGACCCCTAAGAGGTGCCGCCCGCGTGCGCTGAGCGACATGGCCTCTTTGCCACTGCCGATGCGCAGCGTGGCGCCGCTGCCGCCGTGCTGCATGAGCTTCCACCGGGCAGGGTCGGGATCGGCAAAGCCCGCAAACCGCTTGGCCGCCTTGAACCGCGGAAAGCCGGGCGTCTGCCCGGCCTTGACGCGACGGAAGAACGATTGAAAGGCAAGGTCCAGGCGGCGCAGCGTCTGTTGCAAGGCATGGCTGCCGAGCGCGATGAACTCAGGCCGATCGGCCTTGATCTCGGGAAGCGCGTTCTGCTGGTCGAAGTCGGAGATGGATTTGCCCGCTTTGCGCCAGGCGTCGATGCGCTCTTCGAGCGCTGCGTTGGTCAACTCGCAGTGCAGTCGCGTCCACGCCCTAGGCGACACTGCGCGTCGGGCCCGACGAGGAAGCGGAATGCGCGGGCAGATGTTCACCCAGATTACTTTCATGCGCGCTTGCCGGTTCACCGCCTGTATGCCCAGGGTGAAGGCATTGATACCCTGTGGATCACTTCGGGAATGGGAAATGGCGCAACCATGCCCGCCAGGCCAATGCGGCTCATAGGGACGGCAGCCATGCCTGCCAGGTACCGCCCTTGGTAGAACCGCCCGTTGTACGCGCCTACATTAGCGGCGGCCTTGTGGCCCGAACATTGCTCGAAAACCGTGCTGGAAAAGTCGCGTGCCACCCGCATCAACGGTTCCATGTAGCCAAAGCTTGTGGTGAAAATCAGTTCCTCGCCTTGACGAGCAAGCTCTCTTACCACCCGTTCGGCGTCAGGACCATCCGGCACATTGGCAATAAAGCGGCTATGCACTGCGCTGCCAAGAACGCGTTGCATGTGGAGCCAACCCCGTTCGTGCTGTGCCGTCCAGCCCGTTGCTCCCACGGGGGTGACATACACAATCGCTACGCGCAAGGGCGTGCCGCGCGCAGCGGCTCGTGAGCGACTCATCGGTAAGGGAACCCTTTGTGCAGGCGCCCGCCAAACCGGCGAGCAGCTGCCTGCGACTGAGGTTTTGCGATATGGTTAGCCTCGACATGGCTCCCAAAGCGAACACCACTAGCGGCAGGGAGCAACTCCGATGCGGCTCACCGCTGTATTTTAGAAACCATTCTGGGCATTCCCTGTGCTTGAGCAGGCGGTGCAATCGGGCGGATTTGCAGCGCCTTCGGGTTCCCAAACCGATCCGGACGACGAAGGGCCCCGGCGCAAAAATCGCTCAAAAGCCCGAGCTTTCGTCAACATGCACTGGCCATGATCGCTTGTGATTCCGACGCGGACGATCAAGCGTGGCGCGAGGTCAGAACACCTCGCCACGCCGCATCAACCCTGACCGCGTACATCGGGGCAAGTGAGCTCGGAGCCGTCCCGCTGAGCCAAATCCGAAAGCCATTTATTTGCCCGGCACCTGGCCTTCCACGCCCTTGACGTAGAAGTCAATGCCATGCAGGAACTTGTCGTCGCCTATAGCACCAGCGGCCAGCACTGTCGCACCATTTTGCCCAAGGATCGGACCTTGCCAGATATGAAAACTGCCATTTTTGAGTCCAGCCTTGACCATCTCAACGTGTTTACGCACGCCCACCGGTACTGCGGGATTGATCGAAACCAAGTCGATCGTCCCGTGACGCACACCCCACCAGATCTGCTCAGGTCTCCAGGTGCCCGCAAGCACCTTGCCCGTCTCGTCCACGTACACCGGAGTCCAGTTGATGACGGCCGATGCCAGATGCGCCTTGGGGCCAAACTGGGCCATATCGCTGTCCCAACCGAAGGCATATTTTCCGAGCTTCTCAGCGGTCTCGAGAACCGCTGGCGAGTCTGTATTCTGAAAAAGCACGTCGGCACCCTGATTGACCAACGAGGTCGCCGCCTCGGTCTCCTTGGGAGGATCGAACCACTTGTTCACCCAAATCACCTTGGTCTTGATCCTTGCGTTGACCGACTGCGCACCCAGGGTAAAGGAATTGATGTTGCGTAGCACCTCCGGAATGGGCACTGATCCTACGACGCCCAGCACCCCGGTCTTGGTCATCCCGCCTGCCACCACGCCAGCCATATACGCACCCTCATAGGTGCGCGCGTCGTAGGTTCCCACGTTGGCCGCGGTCTTGTAGCCTGTCGCATGCTCAAACTTCACCTTGGGAAAGTCACGCGCCACACGCAGCACCGACTCCATGAACCCAAAACTGGTTGCATAGATCAACTCGTTGCCCTGCTGGGCCAGGTCGCGTAACACGCGCGACGCATCAGGGCCCTCGGGCACATTCTCGACAAACTGGGTCACCACCTTGCCGCCGAAATGGGCCTGCATGGCCTTGCGCGCCTGGTCATGCGCGTAGCTCCAGCCGGCGACCCCCACTGGGCCCACGTAGATGAAACCGACTTTGAGCGGGCTGGCACTGCGCGCCAGCGTCGGTAGCCCGACCGCTCCCGCCGCGAGCGCCGCCCCGAGATAACGAATTCGATCCCTGTTTTGCATGATGCGAGTTCTCCGATAGTGACAGCAAACTGTATATATAGGTTTCATGCCAGGCTGAAGCAGCACGCCCGCCTGCCCTTTCTGCCGTGGGCAGGGTGCCGCAGGACTGAGTCACGCTCAGTCCTGCGGCCGAAACACCTTACCCAGCGATGCCGGCATGTTGACCCGAATCCAGGTCGGGCTGCGTGAGATCAGCGCCAGCACGACGATGGTGGCGAGATAGGGCAGCATCGATAGCAGTTGCGACGACACCTGCACGCCGCGCCCCTGAAAATAGAACTGCAACATGGTCACGCCGCCGAATAGGTAAGCGCCCAAGAGCACGCGGGCCGGCCTCCAAGTTGCGAAGGTTGTGAGTGCCAGCGCGATCCAACCGCGCCCAGCCGTCATCCCCTGTACCCACATGGGCGTATAGATGACCGAGAGGTAAGCCCCGGCAATTCCACATAACGCACCGCCCACCATCAAGGCGGCCAGCCGTATGCGACGCACCGGATAGCCCAATGCGTGGGCGGACTCGGGCGACTCGCCCACGGCGCGCAATACGATCCCCGCGCGCGTGCGGTGCAGAAACACGTGAATGCCCCAGGCAAGTACCATCGCCACGTACACCATGACATGGTGCGAGAACAGCGCAGCGCCCAAAAACGGAAGGTCCGACAGCCACGGGATGTGCACATGGCCGAAGGGTGCCAAATTCCGACCAACATCCATGAACTCTCCCGCCGCTAAACGCATGGCGTTGTCGCGGGGGTTTCGCGGGTCACAGACCTGGACTTGCCACGTTGCCGGGGCAGAGGTTTGGGTCTCGCCGCCACGCCCGTTCCAGG
>JAKBCY010000140.1 GCA_021807445.1 Pseudomonadota bacterium | reverse complement strand
GCTCGCCCGGTTTGTTGTGTCTTGGCAGCCGTAAAGCGGGGGAAGGTTCGAGGGCACGGTCGCCGGTAAGAGTCGCGTCGTGCGAGGGGCAATCTGTGACTGTCGTTGCGGTGCGCGTGCTGAGAAGTGTGGCTTTGAAAAGCGCCTACGCGCCTTTCTCGGGCTTTGCGGAGTCGGTTGTCTTCTCTGTTGAGACAGTATTGTGTCTGTCTGTGAACGGCTGCTGCGGAGAATCCTCAGAGGCTTAAGAGACGAAGGATCCGGGCTCGGCGGCGCACCTCGAGCTTGGATGTGTCTGCCGCCGATGCGAAAATGTTTTGATTGCTGCCTGCCGCAGGGGCGCAGCTTAGACGTCCGGGGGACGTTGTGCTCCGCAATTCCAGCACTGGCTGAATGATCCCGTGTGGCGTTCGCCGCACCCTCTGCAAATCCATGGTGGCTTGGTGCAGGGGTGTTCTAGCGCATCCAAGAAGGCCAGCGCAGCTGACGCATGTGTGGCATCCATCACCCATACGGTGGGCAACGCTTGGTCAGGCGGTATCTCCCCGGCAATGCTGGAGAGATAGCGTGAAAACACTTGGGCTGGATACCCAGCGGCGTTGAGAGCGTCTGCCCACATGGTGGCGACGACGAGATTCGGCGCGACGCGCAGGCGTTTCATTGCGTCGCTTTGGTGCTGGAGGTGTTCAGCAACTCATCCAAGACACGCAAGTACAGTGCGTAGCGTGACGCATCGAGATTGCCGGCCTCTACAGCAGCACGCACGGCACAACCCGGTTCCTGTCGGTGCGTGCAGTTATTGAAACGGCACATGCCGTTCAGGTTTGCGATCTCTGGCAAGGCGTGTTGCAATTGCGTCACCGAGAGGTGGTTCAGGCCGAATGCTTGAAAGCCGGGGGAGTCGAGCAGGCAGCTTCCGGGACCGAGTCCAGGTAACGGGTACAGGCGTGTGGCCGTCGTGGTGTGGCGCCCTGCATTGAGCGCGGTCGAGATTGCTTGCGTATGCACCTGCACGCCCGGAGCCAGCGCGTTAACCAAGGTTGATTTCCCAACTCCGGAGGCTCCTATGAGCATCGTGGTACGTCCTTCTAGCCAGGTTGAAAGCATGGCCATTGCCTCAGCAGGGGCTTGGCGTGCAGAAAGCTCGATAACGGTGTAGCCAGCTTGCTGCAGGGGCTGCAGCGTCGTACGCAGCGCAGGCGTGTAGGGGAGGTCACGCTTGTTGAGGATGATGGCCGCTGGAATGCCCTCAGCCTGAGCCGCAATCAGTGCGCGCCCCACAAGCTCGAGATTCGGTGCGGGCTCGGATGCGGTGACGACAAGCAGAAGATCCAAGTTCACAGCGAAGATCTTGCTGCGCCAAGCATCTTGACGCCACAGCACATTGGATCGCGGGAGGATCGACGCAATAACCGCTGGAGTCCCCGGCTGTAGCATCACATGGTCGCCACAGACAGCCACGCTGCGTTTGCCACGCGCCACGCACGGCAGCGCAGCGCCGTCACCCGTGTCTGCCAAATAGCTGCGGCCGAAGGCCGCAACGATTCGTGCAGGTCGAAGAGGAAGGCCTGGCGCGGGCGGGGTCGGATTCAGACGAATGGCCTTTGCGCGTAGAGGGCTTCGACTTTTGCAGCACAGACGAAGTCGTTGTAAGAAATGCCTCCCACTGAGTGGGTGTGGAAGCTCACTACGCACCGATTGTGGTGCACTCCAAGGTCGGGGTGATGGTCTTCCCGATGCACCACCCAAGCCAGCGCGTTGACAAATGCGATTGTGTCGAAATACCCGCGAAAGCTGAACGCGCGTTGAATGCGACCGTCCTTGTATTGCCACTCGGGCAACTCGGCGAGCTGATCGCGTACGTCGGGCGCCGCCAAGGGGTGGCCTACCTGCGGTTCGCAATGGGTCTGCAATAGTTGCTCAAAGGACATCATCGCAGGCTGTTCAATTTCCGATGTTCGCGAGTTGGCGCAGGCATTACCGCTATGGCTGTGTAGATGGAGCCGGGGCTTGTTGTTGGGTTGTGCCAGCCAGCGCGGTTAGCGCTCCCATGCGGCCCAAGCGTTGTAAGGCGGGAGGGTGGCTGTAGTAAAAGCGGACATATAAAGGGTCAGGCGTGAGTGTCGAGGCGTTATCTTGATACATGCGTACGAGCGCAGCTCCGAGCTGGCGGGCGTCGCTGTATTGCGACGCGTATGCGTCAGCTTCGAATTCCTGCCGACGCGACCAGCTCGCCGACAGCGGGCTGAAGAACACGCCAAACACAGGCACGCTCAGCATGAAGAGGATCAGAGACGCTGCCGTATTGCCACCCAGCATGTTCGGCATGTATCCGAGGCCGGTATAGAACCAAACCTGCTTGGAAAGCCATCCAATCAGCGCGAACCCTGCCAAACTGAGCACCAAGGTGACGATTAGACGTTGCTGAATATGGTGTCGCTTGTAATGGCCGACTTCGTGCGCAAGTACGGCTTCAATCTGAGCCGCATTGAGCTGTTTGAGCAGTGTGTCGAACAAAACCACGCGTCGCGCCGCACCCAAACCGGTGAAATAGGCGTTGGCATGCGCGCTGCGACGTGAGCCGTCCATCACGTAAAGCCCCTTCAGCGCGAAGCTGCAGCGCTGCATCAGGGCCTGCGCGCGGCTTTTGACCTCGCCATCGGGCAAGGGGTCGAAGCGGTTGAAGAGCGGAGCAATGAACATTGGGAAAGCCACCATCATTGCCAGGCTGAAGGCGGCGAAGGCTGCCCAGGACCATAGCCACCATAGCGCAGTGGCTTGCATGAGCCAAAGGACAAGCAAGCCAAGCGGTAGCAGGAGCAAGGCTGAGACGATGAGGTTTTTCAAGAGGTCGGCGATAAACAGCGCAGGCGTGTTGCGATTGAATCCGAAGTGTGCCTCGAGTCGGAAGGTTTGCCACAGGGTCCAAGGCAAATCGACCACGGTGCCGATGAGTACGAACTCTACCAACAACAGCAGTTGCGCGAGCAGGCCCGATCCGAAGTGCACGGAGGACCAATCGGCCAATGCTTGAAGCAGGCCCAGATAGGTCCAACTCAGGAGTACGGCTGCCGAAAAAAGCGTATGCCACATACCAAAGCGCGTTCGCGCGACTGCGTAATCGGCGGCCTTCTCATGTGCCGACAGTTTGATGACCGCAGCGAACGCAGCAGGGACTTCGGCGCGGTGCGCCTGAACGTGGCGAATCTGTCGTGTCGCCAGCCAAAGCTTGAGGCCGGTGCCAGCCACGAGAGCTGCGGCAAACAGGACCGACCAGAGTAAGGTGATGTCTTGAGGGCTCATGCGAGAATTGTGCTCTAGTGCAAGGTATCTGATTCCCGGCGGGTCATCCATAGCCTTGCAGCGGCCGCATTATTCCACCCGGGCTGCACTCTTGCAGGTTACGCATCGCGTAGACCCTGCACACGCTGTCTAACCCCCATAGCCATTATTGAGAAATTTGAGCATGAGCCTTCCAATTGAAGCCGCGAAAATCCCCATGCACGAGTCCAACCTTTTATGGGTGGATATGGAAATGACGGGGCTGCGCCCGGAGTCCGAGCGCATCATCGAGGTGGCCATTGTGGTCACCGATGCCCAAGTGCGCACGCGCGTGGAAGGTCCGGTGCTGGTGGTGCACCAATCGTCAGCGGTGATGGACGCGATGGACTCATGGAACAAGGGCACCCACGGACGCTCGGGCCTCATCCAGAAAGTGGCTGAGAGCTCACTAAACGAGGGGGATGCCGAGCAGCAGCTGCTGGATTTCGTCGCCCGTTATGTCCCTGCTGGGAAGAGTCCGATGTGCGGCAACAGCATCTGCCAAGACCGGCGCTTTATGGCGCGCTGGATGCCGCGATTGGAAGCTTACTTCCACTATCGCAATCTCGACGTGAGCACGCTCAAGGAGCTCGCGCGGCGTTGGCGCCCTGAGGTGTGCGCGTCGTTCAAGAAACGGCAGGAGCACACGGCGCTCGCCGATATCCACGAATCCATCGACGAGCTTCTCCACTACCGAGAGCATTTCATCCTGGCGCCATCGCCCAGCGAGCCGGCCCCGATCTAAACTCTAAACGTATCTTCCACTGTTGCGGCGATTTATCGGCGCAGTTCCGGAAAGTCCTCCTCCCAAAATTCCATTGGCCTGCGGGGGCCGCCGGGTTGCGCGGTCTGTTCGAGTGCACGCAGTTGGACGCGGCGGATCTTGCCTGAGATCGTTTTCGGCAGCTCATAAAATTCGATGCGTCGAACGCGCTTATAAGCAGCTAGGTGCTCGCGCGCGTAGCGAAGGACGTCCAACGCCAGTTCAGCGCTTGGGGCATAGCCGGCACGGCAGGCAATGAAGGCCTTGGGCACGGCAAGGCGCGTCGGGTCCGGGCTGGGTACCACGGCAGCCTCGGCTATGGCTGCGTGTGCAATCAGAACGCTTTCGAGCTCAAAGGGACTGATGCGGTAGTCTGAGGCTTTGAAGACGTCATCCGTGCGGCCGACAAAAGTGAAGGTGCCGTCGGAATTGCGCTGCGCCACATCGCCCGTGTGGTAATAGCCAGTGTGCATGACTTTTGCGGTCTTCTCCGCGTCGCCCGCGTAGCCGGCCATTAAGCCCACTGGGCGTGGTTCGAGTGCGACGCAGACTTCGCCTTCCTCCGCAGGATTCCCGTCCCCATCGAGGAGTTCAATGCGCCAGCCCGGTAACGGCCGTCCCATCGCGCCGGGGGTCACAGGCTGTCCAGGGGCGTTACCGATCATGCAGCATGTCTCGGTCTGACCGTAGCCATCGCGAATGGTGATGCCCCAAGCTGCTTGGACGCGTGCAATAATTTCCGGGTTCAGTGGTTCTCCCGCACCCACGAGTTCCCGAAACCGTACCGGGAAGCTCTTGAGATCTTGCTGGATAAATAGTCGCCAAACGGTAGGCGGTGCGCACAGTGTTGTAACGCCACAGCGCGCAGCCGTCGCAAGCGCCGCCTGCGCATCGAATCGCCCTTGGTTGAAGGCAAAAACGCAGGCACCAGCGTTCCAGGGCGCAAAAAAACAGCTCCACGCGTGCTTGGCCCAGCCCGGTGAGCTGATGTTCCAGTGCACGTCGCCAGGTTGCAATCCGATCCAATACATCGTCGACAGGTGACCGATGGGATAACTAATGTGCGTATGCTCCACTAACTTGGGGCGTGAGGTCGTGCCTGACGTGAAATACAACAGCAGCGGGTCAGACGCCGCGGTTGGAGCATCAGGCGTGAATTTGTCGTTCGCCGCATCAGCGCCAGCCAGATCGACCCAGCCGGGCCGCGGTGCCGTTGCAAAGCGTCCTTGTACCCGGGTCATCGCACCCTCCGGAAGGGCGTCGAATTTCGCCGCGTCTTGCGCAGTTGTGACGACGTGCGCAATGTCCGCACGATGAATTCGGTCAACAAGGTCGTCGGCGGTGAGCAGGGTAGTGGCCGGAACCATGACACCGCCAAGTTTGATGACCGCAAGCATGACCTCCCACAAGGCCAGGCAATTGGGGAGCATGAGCATGACGCGGTCACCGCGCTTCACCCCGTTTTGCCGCAAAAAGGTGGACATGCGCTGACTGCGCAAGTGCATGTCCGCAAAACTCGGCCGCGTTTCGGTGCCGTCTTCCTCAACGATCCATAGCGCTGTGGCAGGATTGTCCCGCGCCATGGCGTCAAAATAATCAAGTGCCCAATTGAAGTGGTCGGGCTGCGGCCATTCGAACCGGCTTTGGGCTGTCGAGTGATCGGCGCGCAGCGCAAGCAGAATGTTGCGCGCGTCGAGAAAGGTTCCTGTCCCCATATTCATGTCCATCTCCTCGTTTTTGTAGTTCAGACTCAAGCCTGCAGCGTAAGTCTGACATGAAGCTGAAACCCTGCGGGGCATGCTTCGCCATCCGGGGGACACGATCCTGTCAAAACCTGGTTGGCAGGCTCCCTGCTCGTCAACCTGAGGTCGCGCTGCGATCTCGCGATTCGTAAGAACGATTATGCCAAGGGCTCAGATAGATCCCGGCCTTTCCCGCCCCCGCCCCCGCGCGCGGCGCGGGTTGTGGAGACCGCCTGCAAGACCCAAGCATGAGGAACATTGCTCAACATCTCCGAAGCTATGTCGGGGTCTTGCTTGGAATCGATCGGTAAGTGAATGGATCCGGCTTTCAACCTAGATCGCGTGTGGGGATGCCGGGGAGCGATTCGAAGAAGACCCTGGGCGGAGGCGGATCTTCGTGCCCGGCTCACGGCTGCAGCGAGCCAACGTGCTAATTTGCTTCGGAGATCGGCGCCGAGTTGGCAGTCTCCTTGGGTTGCGTGGCGTTTCAGCGCAGTGGCTGCGCATCCTTTGGCGCTCCACTTGCCGAAAGCTCGGCAAGTGGAGAAGACAATTAGGGGCGGAGGTCTCTACTCGAAGTGCTGTACGCGACGGGAGTGCGCGAAGCGGCTTGCGACCATGCGGCGTGGCAGAGCAGGGCGCATGAAATGGGCATTTTGGCGGTATGCCCATCCGACGCACAGCTGGGCCCGCGTTTTACTTGGGAAGGTTTTCCAAATAGCGCTGCGCGTCCAGCGCGGCCATGCAGCCGGTTCCAGCGCTGGTGATGGCTTGGCGGTAGACATGGTCTTGCACGTCACCCGCAGCGAAAACCCCAGGCATGCTGGTTGCGGTTGCCATGCCTTCCAAGCCTCCTCGAGTAACGATGTAACCGCCTTTCATGTCCAATTGGCCTTCGAACAGTTGAGTATTCGGCTGATGGCCAATGGCGATGAAACAGCCGTTAACCGCGAGGTTGTGTTTCTCGCCCGTCTGTTTATCGTGGATGCGTACGCCAGTCACCCCGCTGGTATCCCCCAACACCTCGTCGAGTTCACTCCAAAGCCGGAGTTCGGCTTTGCCCTCCTTCACGCGATCCATTAACCGATCAACGAGAATCGGTTCGGCCCGAAATTTGTCCCGGCGATGGATGAGCGTGACCTTGCTTGCAATGCCGGTGAGGTAGAGCGCTTCTTCCACTGCGGTGTTTCCGCCGCCCACTACGCATACGGGTTGGTTG
>JAKBCY010000139.1 GCA_021807445.1 Pseudomonadota bacterium | reverse complement strand
GAAGTAGCCAACGAAACCGGGAACGGTAAAGACAAAAATCTTAAGCCCGACGTGGGCCAGAAACATGATACCGAGGCTTACACGCAGAAGCAGTGCAGCATAAGGGGATGTAGAGGTCTTGATCATGATGCTCTTTCGATGCAAAAAATGCGAAGGTCAATGGCGTGCCAACCAACGTGGGGTCGCAAGCCGATCGGCACGCGGGTTCGGGATCAGTCCTTGCGCAGCCATGTGGGCGCAATGCTGGTGCCAAGACCAGCGCCGTAGCCGAGGTAAATGTTCAGCCCCGCCAGCGGCTCCAGATAGCGTGCGTTCTTCAACCGGCCGGCATCAATGAGGTCGAACCCGATCGAGCGCGCCATCGTCGCGACCTTTTCCTTGGCTTGGTCGTCATCGCCAGCGATGAATGCCGGAACACGCTTGCCACCGCCGAAATCGGCGCCCTCAGCCAGCACCTGCGCAAAAACCGTGTTGAACGCCTTGACGATGTGCACACCGGGCACAGCGCTCGCAATTTCCTCGGCGGCCGATGTCGTGTGTCCCAGGGTGAGGCCCATATAGTCAGCCGTCAACGGATTGGTGATGTCCACGACGACCTGTCCGGCGCGGGGCGCGGCGGCGCGCAACGCGCTCACCGCATCCGGATACGCGGTTGCGAGGATGAGGAGTTCACTGTCCGATCCTGCTTCAGCCACCGGGACAGCGCGCGCGCCATAACGCGCGGCAAGCTGAGCCGCCTTGGCGGCGTCGCGCCCAGTGACGCTGACCTGATGGCCGGCTTTGGTGAGTTGTTGGACGAAGGCCGAGCCCATGTTGCCCGATCCAATGACTGTGATCTTCATGATGTTTCCTTGGTGAAAGTTCGATTGGTGGCGTTGGCTGGATTCGTTTTGGGAAGGCCAAACAGCGCACACCATGCAGAGGACTGTAGGCGGCCATGAGTCAAGGAAACAGAGGTCTGCGCGCAATTTATCATTACGATATACGTAACAATCAGCGATCCATCATGGATATTTCCTACGCAATGCGCGTTCTGGTACAGGTGGCCGACTCGGGCAGCTTCGTGCGCGCAGCCGACGCCTTGGGAATCTCCAACGCTGCGGTCACGCGTCAGATCGCGTCGCTTGAGGCGCACTTGGGGGCCCGGCTGATCCATCGCACGACGCGCAGACTCTCCCTGACAGATGCTGGAGCCGAGTTCTGCGCGCGCAGCCGCGCGATCCTGGAAGAAATCGCGGACGCCGAGACCGTCGCGGGCCAGGGCTCCGCGCAGCCGGTTGGGCTCTTGCGGGTTTCTGCACCGTTGTCGTTTGGCCTCATGGAACTGGCACGATTCCTCCCCGGGTTTCGCGCCCGCCACCCGCAACTGCGCCTCGATATCGATTTGTCGGATCGCGTGGTTGACTTGGCCAACGAAGGCGTTGATATCGCGCTGCGCATTGCCAGCAAGCTCGAGGGCCATCTCATCGCGCGCCGCATCGCCCCAGTGAGCATGGTGGTGTGCGCCTCACCCGAGTACCTCAAGCGCCGCGGCACCCCAGCGACCCCGGGCGAGCTCGTGGCGCATGCGACGATGAGCTTCAGTTACCTGTGGGCGGGCGACGAGTGGTCCTTCACGGATGCGCATGGCCATCTGACCCGCGTCAAGGTCAATCCCGAAGTGCATGCCACCAATGGCGATCTTCTGCGTGAACTTGCCGTGGCTGGCGGCGGAATCATCATGCAACCCACATTCATCGTTGCATCCGAATTAAAGCGTGGCACGCTGGTGCCAATTCTGGTTGACTACCAGACGCTCGAACTTGGGCTATTTGCCGTCTACCTCAGTCGCCGTAATCTCTCGAACAAGGTGCGTGTGTTCATCGACGAACTCGTGAGCGCGATCGGCGAAGAGCCGCCGGTGCAACGCGGGACACGCCGTGCGTTCGCCGAAGGTGGCGAAGCTCGATCGTCCGGTGTGTAACCGCGCGCATCCGAGATGCACGCCAGACTCTCCGAAAGCCCTGCTGATGCGGAAGCGAGCCTCGCCAATGATCAGGGCTGGCGCATGCTTTGGTGGCCCTCGATCACGGCCATCAACGCGCGCGACGCCTCTCGAGGATCGGGTGCCGCCAGAATGGCGCTGACCACCGCCAAGCCGTCCGCCCCCGCCGAAAGGGCCGCCGCTGCATTGCTCGCACCAATGCCCCCAATGGCGACAAGCGGCAGCGTCGTCAGCGCCCGAATCGCGGCGAGTCCGCTCAGGCCCAGCGGTGCAGCGGTGTCGACTTTGGTTTGCGTGGCAAACACCGGGCTGACTCCCAGATAGTCCACCGGCACGGCCCTTTCCTCAACACGCCTGGCATCGGCCACAGACTCCACCGAAAGTCCGATCAGAGCATCGGGCATGTGGTTTCGGATCACTTCGGGTGGCATATCGGATTGGCCCACATGCACACCATCAGCCTTGCACGCCAGCGCGATGTCGAGGCGGTCGTTGATGATCAGAGGCACCGGGTCCGTGCCCTCCGACAGGACTTCCTTCAGTAGGCAGGCACGCTCCAGAAACTCGCGCGTGCTCAACGATTTCTCACGCAACTGCACGCAGGTCACACCGCCTTGCACCGCTGCGCGGACCACATCAGCCAACGTGCGATCCCCACACAATGCGGAATCGGTCACCAGATAAAGTTTGAAGAAGCGTGGTTCAACGCGCCTCATGACTTCACGGTCAGGCGCAATCGGGCGCGGAAGGTTTCTTCATCGAGCAGCTGCAAGCCGTCCAGCAGCGCGATCTGATAGGAGCCCACACCGCCTCCCGTGGCTTGTACTTTCTGCGCTGCCCACTCGCCGACCACCCCCAAATAGGCCATCGCCGCAACGGTGGCTTGCCATGGATTCGATTGCACCGCGGCAAATGCTCCGATCATGGCAGTGGCCGAGCAGCCAACCCCCGTGACTTTGGTCATCCAGGGATGGCCATTCGACAACGTGGCCCAACGGCCAGCTGAATCCACGACGTGATCATCCGCCCCGGACACACACACCACCCCCGATGTGCTCTGGGCGAGATCGCGCGCGGCCTGCACAGCGTCGTCGGACGATGCCGCGCTATCGACGCCGCGCGTCGCTCCCGCCAACCCCGCCACGCTCATGATCTCCGAAGCATTGCCACGCACGATGGTTGGCGGGCCCGCCTCGACCAGTTCCGCCAGGGATTGATTGCGGTACGCGGTGGCGCCGGCTCCAACAGGGTCAAGGACCACGGGAATCCGCCGCTGGAGCGCCCTGCCCATGGCCAGCTTCATCGCGCGTATCCATGCGGGCTCCAGCGTGCCGATGTTCAGAACCAGGGCCTGGGCGATGCCGGCCATGTCCTGGACTTCCTCCTCGGCATGCGCCATGACAGGGGAAGCCCCCAGCGCCAGGAGCACATTGGCATTGAAATTCATGACCACGAAGTTGGTCACGTTGTGAATGAGGGGGGCGCGCTCGCGCACGGCCAACACATCGCCCCAGAGGTCTTCGCTCGTCAATGGAGGTTTACGCATGCGCCCGAGTTTATCGCCAAGCGCCCAAAGCACGAGGCTGTCGGCCTCATCGCCCGCGTTTTTTCGCACTCTGTCCGGCGATTCCAAAGTGCTCCTTGGGCATTTCGATGATCAGCACCCGTACGGACTCCATGGGCGCATCAATGGCTCGGTGAATCGCCTCACTGACCTCGGCGATCAGGCGCTCCTTTTTCTCCGCGTCGCGGCCTTCCAGGATGTACAAATGAGCAATGGGCATGAACGTCTCCAATTAAACAAAGCGCATCGCAGTTGACCCCATTCCCTGCACACGAAGCGTCACGTTGTCGCCGGCCTTGACCGCCACCGCTTCGGTGATGCCACCGGACAGAATGAGGCTGCCTGCCGGGAGGCTCTCGCCGCGAGCGCTTAGGTGATTGGCCAGCATGGCCACCGCGGCGGCCGGGTGACTCAGCACGGCTGCTCCCGCCCCAAAGGCGACGGGTTCGCCATTTTTCTCCAGCACAATACCCACCGTGCGCAGGTCCACGCCGTGCACGCCCGTTGGCTGACCACCGACGACGAAACGCGCAGCCGACGTGTTGTCGGCCACGACACTTTTGAGGTCGAACTTGAAATCGCGGTAACGACTGTCGATCACCTCAATGGCCGGAATGACGAAATCCGTGGCCGCCAGGACGCTTCCCAAGTGGCATCCAGGGCCCTTGAGCTCATGCTTCGTGACAAACGCAATCTCGGGCTCGACCTTGGGATGGATGAGTTCCCCGGCTTGGCAGAAACCACCATCAGGCACGGAGAAGCTGTCGAGCAAATAGCCAAAAACCGGTGTATCCACACCCATTTGGCGCATCTTGGCATGAGACGTCAATCCCGCCTTGAATCCAACCACGCGCGCCCCGCGCTGCAACTGGCGACGCCGGATGGCATCCTGGACCGCATAGGCGTCTTCCCAGTCCATGTCCGGATGGGCGTCCGTGATCTTCAACGTGTCGTGCGCCTGCACGGCACAGTCGTCCAGAAGCTGCGCAAGCGCCTCGATGGTCTGTGAAGACAGCTTCATGCGGCCACCTTTTGCGCGCTTTGCTGGCGTTGGCGCTGAAGCGTCAACGCCGTGTCCTCGATCATGTCCTCCTGCCCGCCAACCATGCCGCGCCGACCAAGTTCGACCAGGATGTCTCGTGCGGGCACGCCATATTTCTTCTCGGCGCGCTTGGCAAACAGCAGGAACGATCCATACACACCGGCATAGCCCAGCGTGAGCGAGTCGCGGTCGATGCGGATGGGGAAGTCCATCATGGGCACGACCAAATCTTCGGCCACGTCCTGAATTTTCCACACATCGACTCCGGTCTGAATGCCCAGGCGATCACAGACGGCAATCAAAACCTCCATCGGTGTATTGCCCGCCCCCGCACCCAGGCCGGCCGCGGCCGCATCAATGCGACAGGCCCCACACTCCACCGCAGCGAGGGAATTGGCTACACCCATCGCCAGATTGTGGTGGCCGTGAAAGCCGAGCTCCGTCTCCGGCTTGAGCGCCTCGCGCACCGCCGTCAGGCGCGCCTTGACGTCATCGGGAAGCATGTAGCCGGCCGAGTCCGTGATGTAGATGCAGTTGGCGCCATAGCCCTCCATGAGCTTGGCCTGCTTGACCAGTCCTTCGGGACTGTTCATGTGGCTCATCATCAAAAACCCGACGGTATCCATCTCCAGCTTGCGCGCGAGGGTGATGTGTTGCTCTGATACGTCCGCTTCCGTGCAATGCGTGGCCACGCGAATGGTGTGCACACCCAGCGCGTGCGCCATCCGCAGGTGATCCACGGTCCCGATCCCCGGCAGCAGCAAGGCCGAGACTTTCGCCTGCTTGAGCAGAGGGATGACCGCGCCCAGGTACTCCTCGTCCGTGTGCGCTGGAAAACCGTAGTTGACGGACGATCCCCCCAGACCGTCGCCGTGCGTGACTTCGATCAGGGGCACGCCAGCAGCATCCAGGCCCATTGCAATGGATCGCATCTGCTCGAGGGTCATCTGGTGACGCTTGGGATGCATGCCGTCGCGCAGCGTCATGTCGTGAACGGTAATCGTCGTGCCTTTGAGATTCATGGCTTGTGTTCCTTGATTCGGGTTGTGTATGGATCCTTTGGTGGTGTGATGCCGCCCAAGCCGCTCAGGCGGCCACGGGCTCCACCGACGCGAGCTGGAGGCGTCCGCTCAGCAGTTCCTCGGCAAACATTTCGGCCGTGCGCGCTGCGGCCGCGGTCATGATGTCCAGATTGCCGGCGTACTTGGGCAGATAGTCCCCCAGACCTTCGACCTCCAGAAATACCGAGACCCGGTTGCCATCGAACACGGGGCCGTTGACCACCTTGTAGCCCGGCACGTATTTCTGGACCTCCTTCACCATGGCCTGGATCGACTGTTCAATCTTCGCCTGGTCAGGTTCGGACCCAGTGAGGCAATGCACGGTGTCGCGCATGATCAGGGGCGGATCGGCGGGGTTGATGATGATGATCGCCTTGCCCTGCTTGGCTCCACCCACCTTGGCCACAGCAGCCGACGTGGTGCGGGTGAATTCGTCAATGTTCTTGCGCGTGCCGGGTCCGGCGGACCTGGACGACACGGTGGCGACGATCTCGGCATAGTCCAGGGGCTGCACCCGAGACACCGCATACACCATGGGAATGGTGGCCTGGCCACCGCAGGTGACCATGTTCACATTCATCTCGCCCTTGCCAATGTGCTCCTTCAGGTTCACCGTTGGCACGCAGTACGGTCCAATTGCCGCTGGCGTGAGGTCAATCATCATCACGCCAAGCGCGTTGAGCTTGTCGGAATTGGCCTTGTGCACGTAGGCGCTGGTGGCGTCGAAGGCAATCTGGATGTTGTCGGCCTTGACGTGCGGCAGCAGGCCATCCACGCCTTCGGCCGTCGTCTTGAGACCGAGCTCACGGGCCTTTTTCAGGCCATCGGAGCTGGGGTCGATGCCCACCATCCATGCCGGCTCAAGCACGGGGCTTCGCATGAGCTTGGCCAACAGGTCGGTGCCAATGTTTCCCGGGCCAATGAGGGCACAACGAATTTTCTTGGACATGGGTTCATCCTTTTGAATGGTGATGGAATTCAAGTTGGGGAGAAGGAATCGGCGCGTCGGAGCAGGTACGGCGCCCTACCCGATGCAACGCACCACGCCGCCTTCGGCGCGCACGGCCGCCCCGTTCATGGCCGCCGCCTGCGGACTGCAAACGAACGCCACCACGGCAGCCACCTCGGTGGGGTCGATCAGGCGTTTGAGAATCGAGGTCGGACGGGCCTGCGCAAAGAAATGCTCAACGAACGCCTCAGGGCTTTGGCCCTGCTCGGCGGCGAGCGTGGCGAAAAACGCCTCCACGCCCTCAGTGCGGGTCGGCCCCGGCAACACGCTGTTGACCGTCACGCCGGTTCCGGTTGTCGTCTCGGCCATGCCGCGCGCCACCGCCAGTTGCGCGGTCTTGCTCATGCCGTAATGCACCATTTCCGCTGGCGGGCACAGCGCCGATTCGCTGGAGATGAACACGACGCGCCCCCATCCCGCCTTCTTCATGGACGGC
>JAKBCY010000010.1 GCA_021807445.1 Pseudomonadota bacterium | reverse complement strand
TGATCTTGGGCGTCCGGCCGAAGTCGCCCATCCACAGGACGATCGTCTGTTCGAGCAGCCCGCGCGCCTTCAGGTCCGCGAGCAGGGCCGCGTCCTTGCAAGATCCCTCAGCTGATTGTGGTCGACTTTCGTCCGGTCACACCGGCATCGCAGGCCCATCAGTCAAAGTCATTAGCGTACATCCCGTGCCAGGCGTTTCGTGCAAATCGATGCGGTACAAAGCTGGTAGTCCTGCGCGAGCCTTAGTAAAAATCCAGGTTGCAAGGCTCACGACATCTCCATCGTCAAGGCCGGGAAGTTCATTTATAAGATGGTGGTCAAGCGAACGATAGATTGGATCGAAGATCGCCTTCACATCGCCGTAGTCAACGGTCCATCCCATCACGGCATCCAATGGAGCCTCGAGATGAAGCCGTAGGGTATAAGTGTGTCCATGAAGGCGGTAGCGTTCGGAGCCTGGAGGCGCACGAGTAAATTGAACGGCGCTATCAATTGAGAATTCCTTCCATATGCGGTACCGGCTTCCGTCGAAGTTTGCGCCGCAGGATCCGGTCTCGAAGACTGTCACCCAGGATAGTTCCGGGAATACCGGCTTGATTTTTGAAAAAATCCAGGCAGCGAGATTCTCACTTGTTGGATTCTCCAACCCGGGGATGTCGTTGAGGCATCGGTAGTTGACGCGCTGGTGGATTGGCGCCCAGATCTTGTCGATGTCGTCGTAATTGATGCCAATTGCTCGCGACCCGAGTGCGTGGTTGGCATGAAGAATGGCCTCGAAGCCGTGCCCGTGCATGCGGCCACATTTATGGCCTTGGGGAACTCTCGGTAGTTGATGTGCAGCTTGGAAGCGAAAGCGCCGCCACACGTGAGCACGGCTATGCCGATCAAGGTCAACGCCCTGCACAGGTGTGCTTAGGATCGCCACGCGGTCGATTCCGGGGACGTCGATCTCTGCTCGAATCCATCTCGCGAGGTTCTCGTCGGTCGGTTGCTTGAGGATTCGGTTGAGGTCCTTGTAGTTCAATCGCTCCACACAAGCCAAGAGCCGCGCTTGCACTGTCGCTACCGCCCCGCCAGGAAAAGGCTCAAACCCTGAGGGAAGTGACGCGAAGATCGATGTTGAGAAACTGTGACCATGAAGCTCACGACATCGGTTGTCCTCCGGTAGGACATCGACCTTGCGCGCAGCCTCGAATGTCGCCGATGCAACGATTCGCAAATGGTTCGGCGTCACAATGCCTCCTCCATTTCTTCCACAAACGACTCGCGCCCGTTGCGGCGGAGGTCGCGGCCTGGGCAGTTGCGGTAGCCAAGGCCCCAATCATGGATCTGCGTACGATCACCCAACGAGCAGGAATGCCTCTCTTCGCGGATAAGGCCGATGAGAGCGTCGCTGCCAAGTCGCTGGACCATAGCCCAGGTTTGCCCTTTGTCGAGCCGCATCGGTCGCGTATCGAGAACCAAGCGGGTTTCGAGGCCGAGATTGAGGGGGACTTGCAGCGCGCTCAGCGTACTGTCGCGACAGTCCTGGTAGCCCGAATAGTCTGTTTCGCGCATGCCCCACACGAGTCGCGTTGACCCTCTGCCGTAGGCAACAGCCGCCGCACGTGTGAAGAACCGGCGGTTAAGTCCAGAAACGAAAGTGTTGGGAGGCTCAGATTTAGAAAAGTCGATTTGTCTAACCTCGGTAAGCGCTGTTCCGCTCACGCAGGGCTGCGAGAAATGTTTCACGATAGTTGAGTTCAATTTGATGGTGTAGAAGGTAGCCGAATTCGATGGTTTCGACTTGGTCAATGCAATCCAGGGCCCATGTCAGGCATGCAGCTGAGTCCTGCACGCCTGAGGAGAGCACCACCCCAGACGTTGTTATCTTTAAGCTCCTTACGCATTGACTGCCGGTCGCATCTTGCGCAGCTCTCGCTTCGTAGCGAAGACGAGATGTCGTGTCAGGATGTCGACATCATTCGGCGTATACCGGATGTGGTTCCATGCGAGTTCGTATCCGTCTAGTCGCCATATGGTCGACATCCGCGCGCTAAACGGCTTCAAAAGCTCGAGCGCTTGGACAAAATCGTCCTTTAAACGAGTGCCTTGGCTGGGAACGAGCAGGTCCATCACAATGCCCATTGACACGATGACGGCGCTGTGTCGAAGGCGCGAGCTCCTGGGACTCATTCCAGTCCACTCGCCACCAAAGACATCGGCGACAGCGTCGAAGAACTCGTCGGTCAAGCGGAATGCCCGTTCGTCTCTGTCTTCATGCTGAATGGGTTCACGAATAGCACCGTGGGCTGCGGAGTTCATTACGAGTTTTCGCATCGCAGTGTCGCTGATCGCGCCGCGAGTATTCGTGTGTTGGCGGATCTCTCGACACTGCGCTCGCCCTGCTGAGAAATTAGCGCGATCAACAAGGCCGGCGGCGAAGCGCCACGCCGCATGGCGCACGGGAACTCCTTCGACAGTCGGCAGGAGTTCATCGATTAGGGTTTTAGGGGGTGGCCGCGCGCTCTTGATGATAAGCACGAACTGCTGTTGCAGTTCGTCATAGTTCTTACAGATCATGGCCAAGACGAAAACTTGAATGCGACGATGACGGCGCTGGGAAGGATGGCATGGTCGCGGCTGAGGTCGTCACGACTTTCACGGATGTGTGATGCGATCTTATGCCGCTGCGAGCCTTTGAGTTGTCCATCGTCAGCACGGCCGAGGCGTTCAATTTTCGCAAAATTCAGGATGTCTTCGGGTGGCGCGGCGAATACGAAGACCTCGTGGTCCGGCGCTTCGCATGCTCGAAGGGTGGCGGATTGATGGACGGTCACGTGTGTCTCTTCAAGGTATTCTTCAAGTGTCTGTGATAGGCGCCAAGGTTGAGTCGCGCGGAAAGAAACAGGGGACGGGAGATAATGCATCTGCTCGTCTTTCTGTCTGCATGTCTACCACTATTTCTCTCAAATCATGACTGGCAACTCTTGCGTTGCGCGTTTCACTGTTTTTCTTGTCGCTCTGGCCTACAGTGGGCAGGTTCTGGCGGACGCGCTTGGTGGCGTAGCCAGCGCGCAACGGGTGTCGGATCAACAACGCGCGATTACCGTGGTGATCGGCAGCGCGGCCCCTCTTTCAGGGACGCAGGCGGTATTCGGGAACGACAATACCGACGGAGTACGCATGGCCATCGAGGACCTGAACAAAAGGGACATCCATATCGGGGGCCGAAAGGTGGTTTGGAGGCTCGATGCGCAGGACGACAAGGCGAACCCCTCAAGGGCGGTGCGGGTAGCGCGCAGATTTGTCGCCGAGCATGTGAATGGCGTCGTAGGGCATCTGAACTCAAGTTGCACAGCGGCTGCCGCGCCGATCTATGCATCGGCCGGAATCCCAGAGATCACGCCGTCAGCTAGCGATCCGAGAATTGCACAGCGAGGCTATCGGACCTTCTATCGCATTATTGCGAACGATTACGCAATTGGCGCCGGCCTCGCCTTGTATGCGCAAAAGGGTCTGAAAGCAAAGACAGCGGTCGTCGTGGAAGATGGGACTTCCTATGGCAACGGCATTGCGCAGGCCTTCGAACAGGTCGCACAGCCCTCGGGCATTCAGATTTTGGAGCAGCAGAGCGTCAATCCGAGGACAACGGATTTTAAAAAGATTGTGGACAAAATCAGGGGCCTTAACCCCGACGTCGTCTTCTATGGTGGTATGGCATTCCAAGCAAGCATTTTTTTACGGCAAATGCGAAGCCAAGGCAGCAAAGCGCGATTCCTTGGTGGTGACGGGATCTGCACGCCGGAGTTTGCCAAGCTTGCGGGGCCGGCCGCGAATTCGAATGTAATCTGTGCCGAAGGGGGCGTGCCAGTGGCGAGTATGCCATCCGGTCCGGCGTGGCATGGCCGCTTCGATGCCCAATATGGCGCCTCGACTTTTCAGCTGTATGCGCCTTATGCCTATGACGCCACAATGCTGTTGGCGCAAGCGATGATCAAGGCGGGCTCCGTGAACCCACAGATTTACCGCCATGCCATTCGGCACATTGGCTATGACGGCGTGACAAAGACCAACATTCAGTTCAACAGCGACGGTGAACTTGTTGATCCCTCAATCACGATCTCAAGTTTTCCTGGTGGCCACAAAACATCACTCAGCCGATGAACCCGGCGCAGCAGTCTGGCGTTGCGCGGCGGGGTCTTGCCAGTCACCACAAAAAACGGGAGCGTTCTAGGCTCCCGTTTTTGTAACAGCATGGTCTCGAAAATTACTTCTTCAGGCTGAGAATCCAAGTCACCAGCTCCTTGGCTTCCGCCGGAGTGACTTGAGGATTGGCAGGCATGGGCACTGGACCCCACACACCGGATACGCCGTGCAGCACTGCATTCACCAGCGTGGCTTCAGCACCAGGCTTGCCAGCGTACTTGGCAGCCACACTTTGGTAGGACGGGCCAACCAGCTTCTTGTCCACTGCGTGGCACGCCAAGCAGTTCTTGGACTTGGCCAGGGCAGTCATGTCGGCGGCGTACGCTTGCGACACGGCGGCAACGGCCAGACCGACAGCAATCACAATTTTTTTCATTCCAAATCTCCAAGGTTGAGCGAAGCTATCCGCTATAACGCCACGGCATTCCGACGGTTGACACGCTTGATGCACTCAGCGCAACAGCAGCGAGAATGCTAACCGAGGCGCAAGTGTTTACATGTAAATCAAAGTTGAATATTGATTCTGGCTTGGGGGAAACAGCGATGTGGATCTTGGTTGTTGCAATCGTGCTACTCGGTTTGAAGCTGGCCGCAATCGGCCCTTTTGCGAATCTTTCGTGGTGGTGGGTCGGTGTGCCGCTGGCATTGGTGTTCTTGTGGTGGGAAATCATTGATCCCATGTTTGCTGTGTCACAAAAACGCGCTCAACGTGAAATGGCTGACCGCAAGAAAGAGCGCAACGAGCGAGCCCGGAGATTTCTGGGCATGCGCCCACGCAAGTAAAAGACGGAAATCGAGCGTGGAGGCAGGCCATCGCTGATGCGCATGCGATACACTCGCCAACAGTCAGGAGAGTGCCGACGGGCTTGCGCATTGCGCGCTGCTCGAACGCCGCCGAAGGCGTAAATCGCATCAGCTTTAGGGCTGCTGGGGTGTACCGTTCAGGCAAAAGGACTGACGACACCCTTAGGGGTGACCTCACTGGAGAGCGGCGCCCGCGTTTTTGGGGCCCACCGAAGGGGCAAGCCGGGCAGCATGCATGCATGCTCTGTACGGTCAATCTCTCAGGTACCAAGGACAGCGGGGCGTCATCGCCGGGATTGACCCGGCTGGTTTATGCACGCCCTTGGAGTCGCCTGTGTCTACCTCTACTGAATCTGGCTTGCTGCAAACGCCCTTGTTTTTGATGCATCAGGCGCTTGGTGCCAAGATGGTGCCGTTTGCAGGGTATGCGATGCCCGTGCAGTACCCGGAGGGCATTGTGGCGGAGCACCGGCAGACCCGCGGCTCCGCTGGGCTGTTTGACGTGTCGCATATGGGACAAGTGCGCATCACGGGACCAGAAGCGGCGGCTGCCCTGGAGAGCCTTATTCCTATCGATGTCCAGGGCTTGCCTTTGGGGCGCCAGCGCTACGGCTATTTCACGGACGACGACGGCGGTGTCCTGGACGATCTAATGCTCACCCACCGGACTCGTGCTGACGGGCAGGGAAGCGAGTACTTTTTGATCGTTAACGCGGCCTGCAAGACGCAGGATTTGGCGTGGATGCGCGAGCGCATTGGGGCGCGCTGCCAGATTGAGCCGTTACCGGATCAGGCACTCATGGCCCTGCAAGGGCCACAGGCGGTGAAGGCGTTGCAATCCCTGCTTCCCGACGTGGCCAAACTGCGGTTCATGGACGCGGCGTGGTTTGCGCTGCCTCCGGCGATTGGCAAGCACCCGGTCTTCGTCAGCCGCAGCGGCTATACAGGTGAGGATGGTGTGGAAATTTCTGTGCATCAATCGGACGCCGAACGATTGGCAACTGCATTGTTGGCGCTGCCCCAAGTCAAACCGGCCGGACTTGGGGCGCGCGACAGCCTGCGTCTGGAAGCTGGCCTGTGCCTTTATGGTCACGATATGGATGCGCGTACCACGCCGGTAGAAGCGAGCTTGCAATGGGCCATGCAAAAGGTGCGGCGCACGGGCAGGGCTCGCGCTGGCGGTTTCCCTGGGGCGGCGCACATTCTTGCGCAGATCGACGATCCGTCACGAGTGGCGCGCAGACGCGTGGGCCTTGTGGCTGACGAGCGTGTCCCAGTGCGTGAGGGGGCTGAATTGCAGGACTCGAACGGGCGCGCCATTGGACACGTGACCAGTGGCAGCCTCACGCCAACTGCCGGAAGACCCATTGCGATGGGCTACGTGCAAAGCTCAGCGGCAGAGATTGGCGCCACGATCTTCGCCATGGTGCGCGGCAGGCAGATTCCCATGCATGTCACGTCGATGCCTTTCGTCTCACATCGCTACTTGCGTGCTTGAAGTCGCGCAGGTTTTCGTTTTCGTTCCAACACCTCGTGGAGTCCACTATGACACTCAAGTTCACCGAAGACCATGAATGGGTCCGTCTCGAAGCAGATGGCACGGCCACTGTGGGGATCACCCTCCATGCACAGGATGCATTGGGCGACGTGGTGTTCGTCGAATTACCCGGTCTGGGCCGAACCTACGCGCAAAAAGAGGTAGCCGGTGTCGTCGAATCCGTGAAGGCTGCTGCCGATGTCTACATGCCCATTGCGGGCGAAGTCGTCGCCGTTAATGACGCACTGGTGGCCAATCCTGCGTTGGCCAACACGGACCCGCAGGGTGCGGGGTGGTTTTTTCGTGTGCGCCTGACGGAGTTGTCCCAAATCGATGCGTTGATGGATCAGACCGCGTACGACACGTTGTTGCAAGGTTCCTGAGTTGTGCCTGCGTCCAACCGGCTCCTCCTTTTCTGAGAATCTTCATGTTGATGCAAACTGACCCCACTCTGGCCGAGCTTGAAGACAGCGCTGCTTTCCAGCGCCGCCATATCGGCCCGAGCACAGCTGATCAAGATCACATGCTCCGCGCACTCGGGCAACCGGACCTGGAGGCCTTGATGCAGGCCGTCATTCCCACCGGTATTCGCCGAAAGCGCAAATTCGAGCTGCCTAGTGCCTTGGGGGAACAGCAGGCGCTGATTGAGCTTCGTGCTGTCGCTAAGCTCAACCGGATCATGCGAAGTTTCATCGGCCAAGGCTACGCCAATGCTCACATGCCTGGCGTCATCCAGCGTAACGTGTTGGAGAATCCCGCCTGGTATACCGCCTACACCCCATATCAGCCAGAGATCAGCCAAGGGCGGTTGGAAGCGCTAATCAACTTCCAGACGATGGTCACGGATCTCACGGGGCTCGATGTCGCCAACGCGTCGATGCTGGATGAGGCTACAGCAGCGGCAGAGGCGATGACGCTCGCGTTGCGTACGACAAAGACGGCGAGCCGCAGCATGTACGTTGCCGACGACGTGCTGCCGCAGACGATCGAAGTCATCCAAACTCGCGCACGCCCTCTCGATTTGCAGGTGGTGGTCGGTCCCGCGGAAGATGCAGCCAATTCCGAGCATTTCGCCGTTCTACTGCAGTATCCTGGCGTGGATGGCGGCGTCCATGACTTTCGGGCGTTGATCAAAGGGGTACAAGAAAAAGGAGCCGTTGTCATTATGGCGGCTGACATCCTGGCGCTTACACTGCTTGCGGCCCCGGGTGAACTTGGTGCGGACATTGCTGTAGGCAATACACAGCGGTTCGGTTTGCCGCTAGGTTTCGGTGGACCACATGCCGCTTATATGGCCGTGCGCGACGCGCTCAAGCGCCAGATGCCAGGCCGTTTGGTTGGTGTCAGCGTGGACGCTCATGGCAATGCAGGGCTGCGCTTGGCGCTGCAGACCCGCGAGCAGCACATCCGGCGGGAAAAGGCAACCAGCAATATTTGCACCGCTCAGGTTCTCCCGGCGGTGCTCGCCAGCATGTACGCGGTCTATCACGGCCCGCTGGGGCTGCGCCGCATCGGCCAACGCGTCCATGCCTTCACAACTATTTTGGCCGATGCGCTCAAGAAGCAGGGCTGGACGCTGCAGCATGAGGCGTTTTTCGACACCCTCACTGTGCTGACTGGTTCACACACGGAGACGATCCACGCCGAAGCTCATGCGGCTGGCATCAATCTGCGCCGTGCCGGTGCGGACCGGGTTGGCGTGACCCTGGACGAAACCGCGACGCGTGAAGATGTGCTTGCGCTGGCCGGAGCATTCGGGAGCGCGGACGGCTCGCAGCCCCTGGCCGAGAACGTGTTTGACCGTTATACCAAGGGCGTCGGGACACGCTACCCGGAGGCGCTCGCGCGCAGCACGGGGTATTTAACGCATCCGGTGTTCAATCGCTATCACAGCGAGACCGAGATGCTTCGCTATCTGCGTCGCTTGGCCGACAAGGACATCGCGCTGGATCGAGCGATGATTCCCTTGGGGTCATGCACGATGAAGCTCAATGCCACGAGCGAGATGATTCCCATCACCTGGCCCGAGTTCGCGGCCATTCATCCTTATGCTCCGCCTGAGCAGACTCTGGGCTATGTACGCCTCGCTGCCGATTTGGAGCACTGGCTGGCGCAAGCCACCGGATATGATGCGGTAAGCCTACAGCCTAACGCGGGCTCACAAGGCGAATATGCCGGGCTGCTGGCGATCCACGCATGGCATGAAAGCCGGGGTGACACTCGACGCAACGTTTGCCTGATTCCTTCCTCGGCACATGGCACGAACCCAGCGTCCGCGCACATGGCCGGCATGCAGGTGGTGGTGGTGGCATGCGATGCGATGGGCAGTGTGGATCTTGATGATTTGCGCGCCAAGGCCCAACACCATGCTGAAAGGCTTGCGGCCTGCATGATTACTTACCCATCCACGCATGGCGTGTTTGAGCCGCGCGTGCGGGAGATCTGCGACATTGTTCATGAATTTGGTGGTCAGGTGTATGTGGATGGCGCCAACATGAACGCCATGGTGGGTTTGGCCAGCCCACCTGAGTTCGGGGCCGACGTATCGCATCTGAACTTGCATAAAACCTTCTGCATTCCGCATGGTGGCGGGGGGCCCGGGGTCGGCCCCGTCGCGGTGCGCTCGCATTTGGCCCCTTTCCTGCCAGGGCACGCTGCGAGCGGGGATGGCGGAAAAGCCGTGGGGGCCATCAGCGGTGCCGCACTCGGTAACGCCTCGGTGCTGCCCATTACCTGGATGTATATCCGCATGATGGGCGCGGATGGCCTGACCGCAGCCAGCGCGGTGTCTATCCTCAACGCAAACTACATGGCGCACCGGCTGTCGCCTCTGTTTCCTGTGCTCTATAAGGGCGATCGCGGTTTTGTGGCGCATGAGTGCATCTTGGACCTTCGCAACGTCAAAGACAGCAGCGGCATCAGCAATGAAGACGTGGCCAAGCGACTGATGGACTACGGATTCCATGCTCCAACCATGAGCTTTCCCGTGCCTGGGACTCTAATGGTCGAGCCCACGGAGAGCGAGTCACTCGCTGAACTCGATCGGTTCGTCGAGGCGATGATCGCCATTCGCGCTGAAATTTCTCAAGTCGAGCAGGGCGTCTGGTCGCGGGAAGACAATCCCTTGAGGGCCGCACCGTTCACCGCCGCGTCAGTCCTCAGCGCCGAGTGGAAACACCCGTATTCGCGCGAACAGGCCGCCTTTCCCGTGCCGGGACTGCGCGCGGACAAGTATTGGGTGCCGGTGGGGCGGATCGACAACGTCTGGGGCGATCGCAATCTGCAATGCGCCTGCCCACCGGTGAGCGAATATGCATTGGAGTCGCACTCGACGGAGGCCTAGCACTCTTCCATTGTGCAAACATCGGTGGGTGCTCGAGAGGGCCAACGAGGGCCCTCTCATCGAACGAATCGGAATGCAGGTGCGACGAATGTGCTTGTAGGCTTATGGCATGTCTTCTCCGAGCCGAACGTCGCCGGTTCCTGCACTCTCTCTAGGTGTCGCAGATTGCGTTCAAGCGCGCACAGGCCGCTATTGAGCGGATGGTTATCGCGGGGCACGAACTGCCGCTAGACGCTTTAGCTTCCGCGGTCGGTTTAAATCCGGGGCATTTTCAACGCGAATTCAGCGCTTGTGTTGGACTATTAGCCCCAAGCGTTTTTCTCAAATGCTTGCCAAAGAGCGCCTTCTGAAAGCACTGAGGGCGGATTCGCCGGCGTTGCATGCTGCGTTCGAGGCGGGACTCTTAGGTCCGAGGCGTGCCCACGAACTGCTGATTCTCGCGGAAGGCGTGGCCCTGGCCCACGCGCGACAGGGCGGAAAGGACATGTGTATCACCGCCGGAATGGTCCAGACCGAGCTTGGGGCGATGTTTGCTGCGTGGACTGGCCTAGGGTTCTGAACTTTGGAAGTTGCGCGCAGTGGACGGCACGCGCGGCGTCACGTTGGTGCAATAGTGACCAGTGAGACCAGAACGTGGAATCAGTTCACGAGCACGCGCACAGGGCCGTCCAGCATGTGGCCGATCACAGCAGCGTGCATGAACCCTTCGTCGCGAAATACTTTCAGCGCAGCCTCCGCGGCGGCTGCATCGCACGTGACGAGGAGGCCACCAGAGGTTTGTGGATCCGTGAGCAGCGCCTGCATGAGTGGATCCCAGGAGCGCAATTCAACATCTTGGCCATAGCTTGCCCAGTTGCGGTTCGATGCGCCAGTCAACATGCCTTGGGCAGCCAGTTCGTGCACACCTGCAATCAGTGGCACGTTCGCAGCGTTGATGTGCGCACTCAGGCCGGAGCCTCGGCAGATTTCAAGGAGGTGCCCAAGAAGCCCAAAACCAGTAACGTCCGTAATTGCATGCACGCCTTCGAGTTCTGCCAGCAAGGGCCCGGGGGTGTTGAGTTGGGTCGCGGTCTGCAGCATGTGGCGATAGCCATCTGCGTCCAGTTTGTCTTTCTTCAACGCGGCGGAAAGCACGCCAACCCCTAATGGCTTGCCCAAGAGCAGGACGTCTCCAGGGCGTGCGTCTCGGTTGCGGCGAATGTGTTCTGGGCGCGCCAGGCCCAGCACTGCTAGTCCGTAGATGGGCTCAACGGAGTCGATTGAATGGCCCCCTGCGACAGGGATGCCGGCGCGCGCACAGACCTCCTGTCCACCACGAAGGATGGCAGCTATGGTGGAGGCCGGTAAGACATTGATGGGCATACCCAGCAGCGCCAGTGCCAATATAGGTCGCCCGCCCATGGCGTACACGTCGGAGATGGCATTGGTGGCGGCGATCGCTCCAAAGTCGCGCGCGTCGTCGACGATGGGCATAAAAAAATCCGTTGTCGCGATCAGCGCTTGCTCTCCATTCAGCAAATAGACCGCTGCATCGTCCGAAGTTTCAATGCCGACGAGCAGTTCCTTGGGCGCCGGAAACAGCGGGTTTTGTTGCAGGATCGAACTGAGCACGCTCGGGGCGACTTTGCAGCCGCAGCCACCGCCATGAGAAAGGGATGTGAGACGAGGAGCGACGTCGGTACGGTGTTCCTGGGACATAAAGATGCGTTTATAGAGTGGAGGCTTAGGTTCTTGCGGATCAAGGCAATGGCCAAGCGCACGCATACCGCGTGAACGCTCAGGCTATAGCCTCACGCCACGAGTTGCAATGATCAATGAATCGTTGCAGCGGCGGGGAGAACACCTTGCGCTTGGGATGGATGCGGTAAAGCGTGCGCTCCAGGCTTGGAAGCTGGGTGTCTACGCAAACGAGTCGACCAGTGGTGAGCAAATCCTGCACCACGCGTAGGGGCAGGCAGCTAATGCCGAGCTGTTCAGCCACGGCATGCTTGATGGCCTCGGAGTTGCCGAGATGCATGGTGGAACTGAATCGCTGCACGTACGGCAGCAATAACGCTTCGACCGTCTCGCGCGTGCCCGAACCGGGTTCGCGCAGGATCCACCGCGCTGCAGCCAGTTGCGCGAACGTGGCACTCTCCTTGGCAAGCGGGTCGGCAGGCGCAGCCACGACGACCAATCTGTCGGTCACCCATGGGCAGACCTCAAGCTCATCGTGGTGGCAGGCACCCTCGATAAACCCGATATCGACTTGATAATCGGACACGGCCTCGATCACATCCTGCGTGTTGCTCACCTCAAGCTGGAATTCCGCTTGGGGCCACTGCCGCTGATAGGCTCCCAGGACGGCGGGCATGAGGTAGTTGCCAATCGTGGTGCTGGCGCTCACGCGCAGGGCTGCGGCGCCGTCAAGAAACAGCGTTTCAATTTCGCGGATTTGGTCCAGAAGGGCGAGCGCTCGCGGTAGCAACAGGCGACCACAATCATTAAGGACCACGCGCTTGCCCACGCGGTCGAACACGCGGGTGCCGATTTGCGATTCAAGCTCAGCGAGAGCCGCGCTGACTGCAGACTGTGACAACGAGAGCTGTCTGCCCGCCTCCGTCGTGCTGCCAGCCCGAGCGATGGCGACCATTACATCGAGTTGTCTCAGGGTCAGACGCATTGAAATTTCAAATTGGTTGGCCTGAATTGTCGCTTGTAATCGCTAAAAAGCATCGCCGTGAATGTCAGGACTTGGGGAAACTCAACCGGAAAGACATGCGGCGGCGCGATTGTTGGGTGGCCGATCCGTGGTATTCAGAAAATATACTGTCAAAACATAGGGTTGGAAAAGGCCGAAATCCTGACGGGAACCAGGGGTTTTCAAATGAGTCTCACCAAGCAATGGAAGAACAGAGTCAACAAAGAAAAAAGTCCATGAAGCTTGCCGTGGACAAAAGTCTTGGTAGGTGACGGTTTCGTTCAGGGTTCTGCTAGAATCCTACTGAATTCGTCAAGTATTGAGGGAATGCGTGCCAGCCGATTGGGCGGCTGTACGGTCATCCGCTTCTGCACTTGGAGATCATCATGCGATTGACAACAAAGGGACGATTTGCGGTGACCGCCATGATCGATGTGGCGATGCGTCAGCATCTAGGGCCCGTTACGCTTGCCAGCATTAGCCAGCGCCAGCATATTTCCCTATCTTACCTTGAGCAGCTTTTCGGCAAGTTGCGCCGGCATGAGTTGGTTGAGTCCGTCCGTGGCCCCGGCGGCGGATACAGCTTGGCTCGTAAGCCCGAAGAGATCAGCATTGCCGACGTCATCATCGCGGTAGACGAACCGCTCGATGCCACGCAGTGCGGAGGCAAGGAAAACTGCCAGGGCGAGGAGGGTGAAGGCCGATGCATGACCCATGACCTTTGGGCCGCACTGAATACTCGCATGGTCGAGTTTCTCGATTCGGTCAGCCTGAAGACTATGGTCGAACAGAATCTGGCGCAGGGCGTGACCATCGAGGAAGTGGCGGTGGTGCGTAAACCCGTGTCACCAATGCCAGCAAGCAAGCCCGTAAAAGTGCGCGCGCCAAATTCTGTGTTCAATTTAGCCCAGAACATGGGGTAAGCGCTTGAGGGCGAGGGGTATCGACGCGCCCTTGCAGCCTATTGGTCTTTCCATGCCAACGTAATCCACGAGTCTGAAACATGTCGAGCACTCCGCATTTCCCTATCTATATGGACTACGGCGCAACCACGCCTGTTGATCCGCGCGTCGTCGATGCAATGATTCCTTGGTTGCGTGAGCATTTTGGCAACCCTGCGTCGCGCAGCCACGCTTGGGGATGGGAAGCAGAAGACGCCGTGGAAAGGGCTCGTGCTCAGGTCGCAGATCTGGTGAACTGCGACGCAAAGGAGTTGGTCTGGACTTCAGGGGCAACGGAGTCAATCAACTTGGCGCTTAAGGGCGCAGCGCACTTTTACCAAGCTCGCGGCAAGCACATCGTCACGCTGAAGACAGAGCACAAGGCGGTGCTTGATACCTGTCGCGAACTCGAGCGCCAAGGCTTTGAGGTCACCTACGTCGACGTGCAGCCCGACGGCATGCTGGATATCGGCAGTTTCACGGCCGCGTTGCGTCCCGACACCATCTTGGCCTCGGTGTTATTGGTAAACAACGAGATTGGCGTGATACAGGATGTCCAGGCGATCGGTGCGATCTGTCGGCAGCGAAACATCATCTTTCACGTGGATGCGGCTCAGGCGACTGGAAAGGTCACGATCGACCTCAAGAATTGGCCCGTGGACCTGATGAGTCTGGCCTCACATAAAACGTACGGCCCCAAGGGCATTGGCGCACTGTTTGTGCGCCGCAAGCCGCGCGTGCGCATTGAGGCACAGATGCACGGTGGCGGGCATGAACGCGGCATGCGTTCAGGCACATTACCCACGCACCAGATCGTCGGGATGGGCGAGGCATACCGAATCGCCAAGGTCGAGATGGGTGCTGAAATCGAACGTATTCGCATGCTGCAAAAGCGGCTTCTCGCTGGCATCATGGATATCGAGGAGGTCTACATCAATGGCAACCTCGAGCACCGTGTCCCGCATAACGTTAATGCGAGTTTCAATTTTGTGGAGGGTGAGTCGTTAATCATGGCGATCAAGGGGCTTGCCGTGTCCAGCGGTTCGGCCTGCACGTCAGCTAGTTTGGAGCCGTCTTACGTTCTGCGGGCCCTGGGACGCAGCGACGAGCTCGCGCATTCATCGTTGCGTATGACGATTGGGCGTTTCACGACCGCTGAGGACATCGATTTTGCGATCAGCGTCCTGAAGGAAAAAGTGGCCAAACTGCGCGAGCTCTCGCCGTTGTGGGAGATGCACCAGGACGGCATCGACATCAGCACGATTCAATGGGCGGCGCACTGAAACCGTCACCCGGAGCAGCAGCCCAGCGAGGTGCGGGCCGCACACTAGGAGATCATTATGGCCTATAGCGACAAAGTCATTGAGCATTACGAAAATCCCCGCAATGTGGGCTCGTTTTCAAAAGACGACCCCATGGTCGGCACCGGTATGGTGGGTGCGCCAGCGTGCGGGGATGTTATGAAATTGCAGATCAAAGTTAACGCGCAAGGCATCATCGAGGATGCACGTTTCAAGACCTATGGGTGCGGTTCCGCGATTGCCTCGTCTTCGCTTGTGACCGAGTGGGTTAAGGGCAAAACTTTGGATGACGCGCTGCAGATTCGTAATACGCAGATTGCCGAGGAGTTGGCGCTGCCTCCTGTGAAGATCCACTGTTCAATTCTCGCTGAAGATGCCATTAAGGCTGCCGTAAAGGATTACCAAACGCGCCGGTCGGAGGCAGCATCCGGAGCTGAGGAATCCCAAGCCAAGGCGGCTTGAGCCATTATGCGATTGAGGAGTCAAGGCATGCCTATCACATTGACCGAAAGTGCAGCAAAGCACGTCGCGAACTATCTTGCCCAGCGTGGCAAAGGGGTGGGCGTGCGTCTAGGGGTGAAGACAACGGGTTGCTCCGGGCTCGCCTATAAATTGGAGTATGCGGACGTGGTCAGTCCGGAGGATCAAGTTTTCGAGAGCTACGGGGTGAAGGTCTTGATTGACCCCAAGAGCCTCACTTACCTTGACGGCACGGAGCTTGATTTCGTGCGCGAGGGTTTGCAGCAAGGCTTCAAGTTCAATAATCCCAATGAGCGCGATCGTTGCGGTTGTGGCGAATCGTTCCGAGTCTGAGCTTGGGTGCCGTTTCAGAAACCGTTTCGCGCATGTCGTTAAATCCCACCCATGAAGTGCGGGATCGGGCCGTTTTGAGCCAAGATTATTTCAGTCTTTTTGGGCTTCAAGCGCGATTCTCGATAGATGTTCAAGCGTTGACCCAGTCATGGCGGCGATTGCAGGCGGCAGTGCATCCAGATCGTTTTGCGGGTGCTGGCGCTGCCGAACAGCGTCTTGCGATGCAATGGTCGACTCAGATCAATGCGGCCTACCGTACGCTCCTGGATCCGCAAGCAAGGGCGGCTTATCTTTGCGAGCTGCGCGGTGTGCCGATTGATGCTGAGCGCAACACCGCTATGCCCGCTGACTTCTTGATGCAGCAACTGCAATGGCGCGAGGAGTTGGACGACGCGCGCCGTGCAGAAGACGTGGGTGCCATGCAGATGCTGTCGACGGTGGTGGGGAACGCGCGTGAACAAGCGCTGTCACGTTTGGCCGCACTGCTGGATCCCATGGGCAATAACCCGGCAACAGTGGCGTGGCAAGACCAAGCCACACGCGAGGCGGCAACACTGGTGCGGATGTTAATGTTTTTGGATAAATTCCGCCAAAATCTGGCCCTTTTGCTGGCTCCAGCCGCAAAAAACCAGTCATTTATTTCGGCAGCCTAAGTTGCCCATTCAACGCGCTTAGTAAGGGCGCTTTTTGCCGCATGGCTCTCCTCCAAATTTCTGAACCCGGCCAGTCACCCGATCCGCATCAGAGGCGCGTGGCTATCGGCATTGATCTCGGCACCACGCATTCACTCGTCGCCGTCGTGCGCAGCGGCGTTGCGCAATGTCTACCCGACGAGCAGGGTCGCGTGTTGCTGCCATCGGCTGTGCGCTATCACGCGGAGGGTGCGCTCACTGTAGGCTGGGAGGCGCTGGCTGCAAAAACCGCTGACCCGCAGGGAACCGTTGTCTCGGCGAAGCGGCTGATGGGCCGCAGTCTTGCCGATCTTAGCCCGGCCATGCACCTGCCATATGTATTCGCGGAGCAGCCAGGGATGGTGGGAATCCAAACGGTGCGCGGTGTCAAAACACCGGTGGATGTCTCGGCCGATATCCTGCGCGTGCTCAGGCAGCGCGCAGAAGATGCGCTCGGCACCGATATCGTTGGTGCCGTCGTGACCGTGCCTGCATATTTTGACGACGCGCAACGTCAAGCAACCAAGGATGCAGCGCGTTTAGCCGGGATCAATGTTTTACGCTTAATTAACGAGCCTACCGCCGCCGCCGTAGCGTACGGGTTAGATGATGCTGCCGAAGGCGTATACGCTGTGTACGACTTGGGTGGTGGCACATTCGATATCTCGGTTCTGCGCCTCACGCGCGGCGTATTCGAAGTCATGGCTACGGGTGGCGACACCTTCTTGGGAGGCGATGACTACGACGCTTTGTTGGCTGCGGATATCGCGACCAAGAGTGGCCTGTCAACGCTTGATTCTCATGCGCGCGCTGCTTTGCTGAGCGCCGCTCGCAAGGCCAAGGAGCAACTCAGCAGCCAGGATCAGGTGCGCGTCGACTTGGTGCTGCCGTCGGGTGAACGCGTGGTCCAGACCATCAAGCAACAAGAATTCGAGCAGTGTACGCAAGGGTTGACCAAGCGCACCATTGTTTTGTTGCAGCAGGTTCTAGGCGACGCTCAAGTCAGTGCTCGGGACATCGCGGGAATCGTACTCGTGGGAGGGTCAACGCGGATGCCCGTGGTGCGCCAGGCGGTACGCGGTTTCTTTGGGCGCGAGCCCTTGGTCGACCTCAATCCAGACGAGGTTGTGGCTGTGGGCGCGGCGCGCCAGGCGCATGCGTTGGCTGGCAATCACAATGACGGAGATCCGCTACTGCTTGACGTCATTCCACTTTCGCTTTGCCTGGAGACAATGGGGGGGCTAGTCGAGCGCATCATTCCGCGTAACACCACGATTCCGACCGCGCGTGCGCAGGAGTTCACCACATTCAAGGACGGACAGACCGCGATGTCCATCCACGTCGTGCAGGGCGAGCGCGAGTTGGTCGCCGACTGCCGGTCGCTAGCCCGCTTCGAATTGCGCGGCATCCCGCCAATGACGGCTGGCGCTGCGCGCGTCCTTGTCACATTTCAAGTCGACGCCGACGGGTTGCTGGAAGTCAGCGCGCGCGAGCAAAGCACAGGAGTGCAGGCAAAGGTGGAGGTCAAGCCGAGTTATGGCTTGAGCGATGCGCAAATTGCTGACATGCTGCAAGCGAGCTTTGACGCAGCGGGTCGAGATGCTTCGCAGCGTGCGCTGCACGAGGAGCAAGTGGACGCAGAACGCTTGCTTGACGCCACTCGCAATGCCATGCGCGCTGACTCCGACTTGCTGGGGGCGGAGGAGATGGATGGTATCCATGCGGCGATGGCAAACCTCGCCCAAGCCTCCCGCGGCGAGGACCATCTAGCCATTCGCAGCGCGATCGAACAGCTGGCAAAGGTTACCGAGTCTTTCGCTGCGCAGCGCATGAACCGCAGTATTCGTCGTGCTCTAGCTGGGAGAAGCGTTAACAGTTTGGCCGGTGAGACACACGCGTTTGACCCGGCAGCCCCTACCGAGCCTTAAATCCATGCCCGTGATTACCGTTTTGCCGCACCATGAGTATTGCCCCGAAGGTGCAAGGGTCGAGGCCGAGCGCGGGACCTCCATTTGCGAGGCGCTGCTTGAACACGACATTCCGATTGAACATGCTTGCGAGATGTCCTGTGCTTGTACGACCTGCCATGTGATCGTTCGCGAGGGTTACGCTTCGCTGGGCGAAGCTGATGAGTGCGAGGACGATTTACTGGATCGTGCTTGGGGTCTGGAGCCGACGTCACGTCTATCGTGTCAGGCTATCCTGAGCGACAAGGACGTCACAATCGAGATCCCAAAGTACTCGGTCAATCACGCCAAGGAATAGGGTGGGCACGGAGTGGTTTAGAGCCGCATGCGTATGGGTACGAGGTCATGCGGCTACTCGTCGATATCCGCGCGCGTTAGGTACCAAGCGTAGGGTTGCAACTTCACCCTAAGGTCCTCCGAGGTTGCGAGAATCATCGGTTGGCTGGAGTGTTCGCGTGCACGCAGTCCGGCGCGCATCAAAATTTTCACGGTATCGGCCGGGCACATGAATTCGAGCGAGACGCTGCGATGGCCTTGCTTCCGTGCCTCACGCATCAGGGCACGCAACAGTATGGGTAGATTATGGCCCTCAGGGCCTGCAGCCAGAAGATCGCGCACGTGCAACACTCCATTGTCAGGTTCGCACACCGCGTATCCCAGCATTTGGTCTGTTGCCGGGTTGCTCACGACGAAAAACCGGTAGCGGTGCCACGGCTTGGGGGCAAACCGCCACGCCAGAAAGGCGCAGTCGCGTATCCCGATCACTTGCAAGTCGTTATTTGGTCGTGTCGCCCACAAAGCGTTGAATCGATCATCGGGTTGGTCAGCCCACGCCACTGAATATGCATCCGTTTGAATAAGTCGGGGCAGCAGGCCACGGCGTAAACGCAGCAGAACATCAAGTGCTTGGCCAGCCACAGCACGCGCACTGGCGGGAATCCATCGAGGAAGGTAGTCGCGTGTGCGCAAGACGCACACGTAGCGCGACATGCCCCCCAATACCTCGTAGCCCGCTCGCCTGACAACAGGCAGCGATTTCGGGTTCGGAAATCCATAGAGAAGATCGTAGTGCGTCAGCCCGAGCTGCAAGACGGTGCGTTGAAGGGTCAGAGCCGGAAACAAGGTGCGGTGGTGTGCGTCCACTGCGAAATCCGCCATGAGTCCGCCGTCGACCAAGTGCTCGCCTATGCGAATTTGTCGGCAGGCAAGCCCTGTTACTCCGACGGCTTGCGGCTGGCGCGCATCACGCAGCAGGAAGACTTCGGCACGGTGCACGGGGTTGCAACGATAGAACCATTCGAGTTTCGCGGCGCGGCGCTCGGGGTGGCCGAGATTGTCTGCCCAGAGATTGATGATCTCCTGGGCCTCCGCATCAAGACTCGCCGCCTCAACTCGGTAGGGCTCTTGCCCTTGCTCGTCACGCACAGTTTGAAACGCTGGCATTCGGTGGCGCACCCCGGCGGGCCATTAATACACGGATGTTCCCGTCCGCGTCGCAGACCGTATCCACGCGGTCGAAGGCCAAGTGCTTGCGCAACAACTGGAGCATGGCAGTGCCTTGGCCTAGGCCCACTTCCATACCCAACCAGCCGCCTGTACGAAGCAGCGCCGGGGTTTCCCTCATCAGACGCATCAGGATGCCCACACCGAACGGCCCGCCGTCGAAGGCCAGGGCCGGCTCATAGCCAATGATTTCGGACGGGAGAGTGTCCACCTTGGCCGTAGAAATGTATGGTGGGGCGGACACCACCATGTCGACGTGCCCATGGTATGCCGGTGAGTCGAACGGTTCCAAGAGGTCTCCGTGGTGAAAGCTCAGCTGTGGTGACAACCCTAGGAGCGCGGTGTTGCGGCGTGCAAGCTCCAATGCATCCAACGAGAGATCGGCAGCATGCACGCGTGCTCGCGGCTCTGCATGCGCCAACGCGAGAGCAATGTTTCCTGATCCGCAGCATACGTCGATGACCCGAACACAGCCGTTCAGAGCGGCCAGTTCTCGTTGCCGGGCCAAGGCCGCGAACCCCAGCATCTCCGTTTCTCGTCGCGGGATGAGTGCTTGCGGGCTTACCAAAAGATCCAAGTTCATAAAGCGCTGGCGACCAGTGATGTACGCCAACGGCATACCTTGCAGTCGCTGGCGCATCAGCGCATCCAGGGTCGCGAATTGTTCAGAATTAAGGTCTTTCAAGCTGCACTCCGTCGCCTGAGCCGCGGACAAGGCCGTTCCTGCGGCAAGATGCCATAGCGCACGCAAGGCTGCATTGGGGGTTTCCTCGGGCTTATCGGGCAGCGTACGCAGCGCTTGCTCCAACTGCTGGTGGCGCTCGATAAAGGCTCGGCTGCTCTCGAGCGATAGGGATTGGCTCTCGGCCTGCGTGAGCACGGATGCTGGAGATCTGATATTCACGGTGCGGAGTGTGTTGTCACTGCGAATACAGGCTCAACCAGTTGCGCGGCTTGGTGCAGATAACGGGTGCTTCGGCGCTTGGCGTCGATGTCAGCGTAGATTTGTTCGGCCTGCACTGTTGGCAATCCCAGCGTTTGCGCGAGTTGCGCTGCGGGCAGGTCTTCATTGAAGGCCCAAAGCGCCAAATCCATCTGCGCCCAAGGCAAGGCAAAATAGAATTCATCTTGGCCTTGCGGCAAGCTGTAGGTATCCGTAGTGGGGGTGGCGGTGCACACGGACTCGGGCAGGTGCAGATGCCGTGCAAGGGCGTAAATTTGGGTCTTGTAAAGGTGAGCAATGGGCTTCAGATCGGCCGCGCCATCACCATTTTTCACGAAAAAACCCTGATCGAACTCTAGGCGATTGGGCGTCCCGAGGACTGCGTAATTGAGGCTGTCGGCGTGGTAGTACTCGACCGTTTTGCGCACGCGCTGCTTGAAATTTGTGGCCGCAACAATTTGAAGGTATTCGCGTAGCGGCAGGCGGGCGCGTGATGTTGCTCCTTTCGGGTTTTGGACGATGAGATCGAAGAAATGGATTTTGCCATCGTTCCCGCCGGCAATCACGATCTTGTTTTTCCAATTGGAGTCATACGCGGGAAACACAGAGCGGATCGCTTCGTCGCGCCGGGCATAACAGCCCAAGGCTGTCAACGCCGGTGCGATGTCTTCGGTTTTGCAGCGAAGACCCAGATGGGAGGCTACGGCAGCACCAAGGCTCGTGCTTTGGCAATTGGAATCTTGCTCCGGCATCAACAGGACCAATACCTTTTGGGGACCGAGTGCGCGTGCGGCAATTGCAGCGCACACGGAACTGTCCACCCCACCTGAAAGGCCCAGCACGACGCCGCGCTTGTGCATGCCCGCCAAGGTACGCCGCATGAACGACGTGATGCGTTCGACCTCACGCTGGCAGTCCAGATCAAAGACAGCCGGGCCGAACGCCACATGACTGGCCGCCCCGTTGGCTTGAGCCCCTCCGGGCACCGAGGTGTCTGCGCTTTTTACGTCTTGGTCTGCTCGCTCGGGACGTTGCGTGGTCATGCTACAAGCTGCGCTTGGCGCTTACGTCCTATGTATGCGGCGATGGCATCGAGACTGTCGAGGTTTTCCGGAACCATTTCCGCATCCTGCACCCGGATGCCAAAGCATTCCTCCAGGAACAGGATCAGTTCGAGGATGCCCGTAGAGTCAACGATGTGTAGATCGAGCAGCGAATCCGCATCCGAGAACTGTGCTGAGTCCGAACCCATGATGAAGTTGTCGTCGATATAGCGTCGGACCTGATTTTTGACGTCGCTCATAGTGTTTCCCCCTATCCAGGATCATTGCTCCTCGCTTGCGCAAAGATCTATCGAAGTTCGATTTTCTTGACTTTCCCAGTGTTGGTGTGTGGCAGGTTATCCACGAATTCCACGCATTTTGGCACCATGAAACTCTCCAAGCGCGCGTGGCAATGCTTCAATACGTCGCGCTCGCTGTAGCTGCTGCCGGGTACGAGGACTATGAAGGCCTTTACCGCTTGCCCGAGCAAGGCGTCATCGACGCCCACCACAGCGACCTCCACGACACCAGGCAATTCATGAAGAATGTTTTCGACCTCGCGTGGGCTGATTTTCTCGCCACGGCTCTTAATGATGTCGTCCTTACGCCCCACGAAATAGAGCCAGCCCTCTTCGTCCGTGCGAAAGATGTCGCCGGAGTACAGCACGGTCTCGAACGGTCCCGGTCCGGGGCGCAGGCGCTCGGCAGTCTCGGTGGGCTTGTTCCAGTAGCCCCGCATTACATGGCTGCCTCGCACGACCAATTCCCCGGTACTGCCATTCGGCAGTCGTGTCCCGGCCTCATCCACAAGCCATACCTCTTCATTTGGCATTCCCCTCCCGACACTTGTTGGGCGGATGTCAAGTTGTTCAGGTGGCAGGTAGGTCACGCGCTTGCACTCAGTCAAGCCATACATTGAATACAGAAGGGCTTGGGGAAAGAGTGCGCGAATGCGGCGAATCTGCGTTTCGGACAGTGCAGCGGCAGTGTTTGTAATCAGGCGTAGGTTGGAGAGATCGAAATCATCCAGATTGCTAAGGGCCATGAGCAGCGCAAACATGGTGGGGACGCCAGGAAACACCGTGACTCGCTCTCGCGCCATGGTCTGCAGGACGTGGACAGGATAAGTGAATGAGCGATCCAGGACCACTGAGGCGCCAAGCTTGAACGCCATGAGCATCTGGTAAAGGCCGTAGTCGAACGCCAAAGGGAGCGCGCATGCGACGATGTCTTCCTCCCGAAGGCCCAGATATTGGCTGACTGATTCCTGAGCAGACACCATGTTCAGGTGTGTAAGCATCACCCCCTTTGGGTGGCCAGTGGATCCAGAGGTGTAAATGATGGCGGCCAGATCCTGATCGATCGTGTTGTGGTCCGGCGCCGGGAGGGCTGCGTCCGCCGGGAGCGCAGCAGGGTAACCCACGAGTTCGGTCGCGTTGAATATCGATCTCTCTGTGGTACCAACTGTCCAGCAGGCCCGAACGCCTTGTGCGTTGGATAAAGCCTCACGCGCCACCGGGGTTAGCGCAGTTTGTGTGATCAGGCCGCTGGCGCCAGCATCGTTCAGCATGTAGGCGAGCTTGTCAGCCTTGGTTAACGTATTGACGGGCATGAACACGGCGCCAATCTGCAGTACTGCAAAGATGGCCGCAATCATTTCCTCAGAGTTGTCGAGAAACAGGGCAACCCTGTCACCGCGTGAGAGTCCATTCTCACGCAGACTGACCATGAGCCCCCCGGCGCGGGCGGCGATATCCGCATAACTGCTGCGCCGTCCTTGGCATACAAGGGCCGTTTTTGTGGGAAGGCGCGCAGCGGTTGTTAGAAAAAAATCGTGGAGCAGCACAGGATGGATGTCAACTGAAAGCCGTGACTTCATAGAAAGCCGTGACTTCATATTATGCAAACGCGACTAGGACAGCACGGGCACTTTTTCGTCCCGCGTTTGGGGGATCGACGCACCCATAAATTGGCTGTGGAGAAGCATTGTTGACAGCACACCCATGAAGGCCATGTTGTCGGCAAAGCCGATGGCGCGCCCCGCCTGGCATTTGGCGAATAATTTGTTTACCGCCTTGGGGTCGAAATAGCCGGCGTCGCTAATGGCTTTGGAGCTCATCAAATCGGCTACATAATCAACGGGCTCACCATGCTCGAAAAAGCTCTGGCTGTCGGGCGCGCGGTAGGGTTGCTTTGTGCGCATGCGGATCGCTTCGGGAATCAGTCCACGCATCGCGCGTTTGAGTAACCACTTTTCGGTTAGACCCATGAGCTTATAGCGGGGCGGCAACCTGTTTCCGAATGCAATGAGCCGGTGGTCGAGGAAGGGAAAGCGCCCTTCAACGGAATGAGCCATGGCCATGCGGTCGCCTTGCGAGCTTAAAAGGTATCCACTCATCAGCGTGTGAGCCTCGATGTACTGATCTTGAGCCAGCGGGTGCCATTTTTGGAAATGCGGCGGAACCTGGGCCGCCATGGCGTGCAGTGCGTCCCAATCGCCCAGTTGGGCGCGCACGTCGGGAGCGAGGAATTGCCAGGCACGCCGCGTCGTGTTCCATCGCGGCAGATGGCCAAAACCGGGCTCGTCCAGATGTTCCGCGCCATCGGCAAAAAATCGCTGTGCTAGCGCCCGGCTTGCTGCAGGGGAGTGACGCAGGTACGGATAGAGTCGTTCCAAGAGCGATCCTCTCCAAGCCGATTGCGGCCTCCTGGCCATAAAGCGACGGATTCTTGCCTCCTTGAAAAGATCATAGCCGCCGAACACTTCGTCGGCGCCCTCTCCGGTGAGGACAACCTTGTAGCCGCTTGCACGGACATGCGCGGCAAGCAGCATCAGAGGTACCGGTGCCGAGCGCAGGATGGGCGACTCCGCATGCCAGACCGCTTGCGGCATAGAGGCGGCAATATCCGCGCGCGTGCAGCGCAATGTAGTGTGTTCACCACCGAGGTGATCAACAAGGATGCGCTGCTCAGCGCTTTCATCGAACTCTGCGTCGTCGAAGGTGAGGGAAAAGGTGCGCAGGGGCGTGTCGGTAAACTGGCGTGCAAGGGTGGCCACGATCGCCGAATCAAGTCCACCGCTGAGATAAGCCCCAACCGGCACATCGGCTCGCAACTGTAGGCGTACGCAGTCAATCAGAAGTTCGCGCAGCGCTTCGGCTGCATCATCGGCACTCGCATAAGGCTCGACACCGGGAGCGCAGGGAAAATTCCAATCCCAATAGCGCCAGATGCGTGAACCTTCCGCATCGACTGTCATGCACTCGCCGGGCCCCAAACTCGCCACGCCTTCGAATATAGTGTTTGGCGGCAACGCTGCCCAGGTTGTGAAAATCTCGCCAAGGCCCTGCGGGTTTAACCGGCGTGGCACATTCGGGAGAGCGAATAGCGCCTTCACTTCTGAGGCAAACGCGAGTTGACTCCCGGTGCGCGTGAAAAATAGCGGGCGAATGCCTAAACGGTCACGTGCCAACAGAAGGCGCTGACGACTTGCATCCCACAACGCAAAGGCAAATTGGCCGTTGAGATGGTCCACGCAGGAGTCACCATACGCCAGATAGGCTTGCACGATGACTTCTGTGTCCGAGCGCGTGGCAAAACGATGGCCGTGCCGCTCCAGGGCCGCGCGCAACTCCACATGATTGAAAATCTCTCCGTTAAAGCTCACCCATACCCGGCGGTCGGCACTGGACATAGGCTGTGCACCGCCCTCCAAATCAACAATCGAAAGGCGTGCATGGCCAAGCGCCACCGGCCCCTCTGTATAAAAGCCGTGTGCATCCGGACCGCGGTGACGCAGGCTGGCAATCATCGCGCGCGAGTGCTCCGGATCGGGCGGGTGTCGGAAGTTCAATAAGCCTGCAATGCCGCACATTGGCGTGATGCTGCTAACGGTGTGTAGGATGATTTGAGCATCTTAGGGGTGTGGCCATCTTGCGACACCCCGCATTCAAGGTCTAAGCGCAATCTCTGGTCCAGCGGTTTACCTTCGCTTACGATGCCGCCCCTTGTCATGGGCGCTTGCGGCCTCACAATCTAGGTATCCCAGTTCTAGATTGCGAAAACGTCATGGATATCCAGACAATCGACCAGTTTTACCAGCAAGTGCAGGCGCAGGATCAAAGCATCGCGCAGGAATTGCAGGGTTTGGCAGGTAAATTGCAAGCTGCGTCACAAGGGGGCAACTCCGACGCGCGCGAATGGCTGCTTGACCTGCGCGAGGTGGCATTGGCAGTTCAGGCGCAGCAGCAACAAATGACCCAGCTGCTTCAAGCTATTCACGCGATGTGGCAGAGCCAGCTTCAGGCCATGCCAGCCGCTACGCAAGGGGGCTACCTACCGCAATCCATGTTGCAGAATGCCGCTGCGCCGGCTTTTAGTCGGCCCGCTGGATCGGGAGGACTGATGGGCGCGCTCAGTGGTTTCCTCGGGTCCGGCTTTGGCCAAGCCATGGAAATGGGTGCTGGAATCGGACTGGGCGAAGACCTCATTAACAAGCTGTTCTGACCTTCACAGTCGAACGCGACACGGCTACACCAGCCCCTCAAATGGCAGAAAGTCGACCATTTCGCCGGCCCGTACGCTACCTTGCTCGTGATGTAGAACGAGGAAACCGTCGGCTTCGCTCATCGAGCGCAGGATTCCAGAGCCCTGGTCACCGGTAATGCGCGCGGTGTAGCGCCCGTCCGGCAGGGGGTGAATCACAGCGCGCTGAAATTCAGTTCGCCCGGGGCGCTTGCGCAAGTCAACTTGTGCCACCACGGGAAGAAGGGGCAAAGCTTTCACCTGAGCGCCCATCATCTGAAGGAGAGCATCGCGAACGAAGTGATAGAACGTGACCATGACTGCCACCGGGTTGCCTGGAAGGCCAAAAAGCACCGCGCTGTGGCCGCGGCTTGCGATGCGGCCGAAGGCCATTGGCCGCCCCGGGCGCATGGCGATGCGCCAGAAGGCAACATCGCCCAGTTTGGCCATGATTTGCCGCATGTAATCGGCCTCGCCCACGCTTACGCCTCCAGAGGTGATCACGGCGTCCGCATTTTCGGTTGCGAGACGCAGCGCGTTCTCCAGCAACGCGGGGTCATCCCTCACCACGCCTAAATCGAGGACATCGCATCCCAAGCGCTGAAGCATGGCCCACAGGGTGTAGCGGTTGCTGTCGTACACAGTGCCTGTCTCGGGCGGCTGGCCTATGGACCGCAACTCATCGCCGCTTGAAAGAAAGGCGACGCGAAGCCGGCGCCAGACCATGACCTCTGCCTGGCCGAGCGAGGCAATCAGACCGATGTCAGCGGGGCGCAAAAGCTTGCCGCTGGGCACCGAGGCTTGACCGGCACGAAGGTCCTCTCCGCGCTTGCGGGCGTTGTCGCCTAGCTTGAGTACCCCTGCCGGAATGTGCACCGCATCACCGACGACCTGGCAAAACTCCTGAGGAACCACGGTGTCACATCCGCCAGGAAGCACGGCGCCGGTCATGATGCGAATGCAGGTTCCCGCTGGCACCAGTCCCGTGAACTCGTGACCCGCTAAACCTTTGCCAACCACTCGCAGGATGGCGGAGCCATCGGCTCCGAGGTCGGTGCCGTGCAGCGCATACCCGTCCATCCCCGAGTTGTCGTGCGAAGGAACATCCATCGGAGCAATCACGTCCTCGGCTAGCACGCGACCAAGAGCGGTGCGAAGATCGACCCGTTCGGCCACGCCCAAGGGCTGCACAAAGCGACCGATGACCTCCTGCGCCATCGCCACGGGTAGCGTTTTGGGGTCATAGCCACCAACGCAGCTGATGACATGAGCGAGATCGGGGCCCAGGGTAGACCCGATTTGTGCGGAATCTTCGGTCATGGCATTCGGCTCAGGCAGGCAAACCATGCGTGGGCAGCGTCGTTTGTTCCAATGCGTGCAGTTCGGGCATCGAGTTGACGTTTTCGAATGCAACAGGATCGTCAAAATCGACCTGGACTGTGCGCAGGGTGGCGGCCCATGCGTCGATCTTCCTGCCACCGGCGTCAAGAAAGGCCGTGAGACTTTCGAGCAGCGCTGCTTGCAACAGGCAAAAAACCGGCTGGGCGCGACCGCACGCACGTGCCATGGCGATTTGCGCTGAGGCAGCATTGAGGCCGCTGGCAAGGGTTCGCGCCAGATTCATCGGAAATAGGGGGCAATCGCAGGGCACGGTGAGCAAATAAGGCGTATCACAGTGGGCAAGGCCAGCAGAAAAACCAGCCAGCGGGCCGGCGAAGGCATGCGGGTCTTCGTCTGGCCAGACCGGTACGCCTAAGCTTTCATAGACGGCAAGGTTGCGGTTGGCGTTAATGAGCACGGTGCCCACTTGCGGTTGCAGGCGCAGCAATGCATGCATCGCCAGCGGCTGCCCGCGAAATGGCTGCAGCCCCTTGTCTTGGCCGCCCATGCGCGACCCGCGGCCGCCAGCGAGGATGAGACCAGTGATGGATGTCGGGGCGATCGTATCTGTCATGGCCGGCTCCGATGCGGCGAGCTTCAGTGCGGTTGTGCGCGCGTCGCTGGCTATCTTACGTCGCTTCTTGAGCGCGGACGGTTCAGTGTTTGTCGACTGAATTAGCGCCCCAATCGGTCTAGCGAATAATCCAAGCGGGTCCAATGGTTCACCATGGTTCAAGCAACGGATTGAGGTATGGAATTTGAATAACGACGCTCGGCCTTTGTCAACGTGACAATGAGGCAGGCCAGAACCACGGCGAACACGCGCGCGGCATTGAGTATGGCCAACCTTACGGCCATCAGATCCACGATTTGCAGCAATTTTTCTTGGGCGACGTCCTGGCGCCAGGTGGTCGCGTCAGGTGCATCCACAACGCGCCAAGACTTGGCAGCGCGACACTTGCGAAGTAGTCCGCGCTCAACCAGCGGTTAATCACAACTTCCAGCCATGCACTCTCCCGCCACTAAGCGCCGGGCGGCGCTGTCGTGGGGGTTTCGCGGGTCACAGACTTGGACTTGCCACGTTGCCGTGGCAGAGGTTTGGGTCTCGCCGCCACGCCCGTTCCAGGCGTGTTTTGCGTATTGAACGCGTCGATG
>JAKBCY010000138.1 GCA_021807445.1 Pseudomonadota bacterium | reverse complement strand
AACAGTCTGTGATGCCTGTGGGTGACGGCCGCATCTCGGAGATCCACCCCGAGTTTCATGGTGGCGGGAGGCATCCTTGGGGTGTCACCGACGGCGCCTTAGCTCAGGACCACCATGCTCAAGCGCCGGCGGTACGCTTCCACTGTCGGGTCCGTGGCAGGGGCTTTCCCTTCGGCGGGTTTGGCGGCTGGCGGCGTAATGATTTCGAGGATCGCCAAGTAAGTTTTGCGCGCTGCCTCGTCGTTCCATGATTTGTCGCGCATCAGGATTTCCAGCAGATCGTCCATGGCGGTCGTCCATTGTTGTGCCGCCATACGGCGCTGAGCCAGCGCAAACCGTGCAGAAAAGTTGCGCTTGTCGGCGGTGATTGAGGCCAGCAGAGCAGCCTCGTCGGGTGACGATGCTGCCGCATCGATGGCATCCAGCCACTGGCGCAGCGCAGCTGCGTGATGATCCAGCGCTACCTTGCTCTCAAGAGGCTCGAAAGCGCGGCGTGCATCTTCCGTCCGTTGTTGCTGAAGAAGCAGCTTGACATAGTCCGCGCGAGCCATGTCGTTGGCGGGATTCGATGCCAGCGCCTGCTGCAGATTCTCCAGCGCCGCATTGGGGTCATGGCTTGCAAGCGTTTCAAGTGCTTGAGCCTCATCCTCGGCTTGCTCCGGCTCGGCCGCTGCAGGTACGTGCTTGTCGAGGAACTGCCGGATTTGCCCTTCGGGCAGCGCACCGACGAAGCCGTCGACGGGTTGGCCATCCTTCATCAACACCACCATGGGGATGCTCCGTACGCCAAACGCTGCCGCGAGATCCTGCTCCTCCTCCGTATTGACCTTCACGAGTTTGAAACGTCCGGCGTAGGCTGTTTCCAGCTTTTCAAGCACGGGGCCGAGGGTGCGACAAGGGCCGCACCATGGCGCCCATAGATCCACCAGTACGGGAATGCTCCTTGAGGTCTCAACCACCTCGGTTTCAAAATTGGCAATGGTTGCGTCGATCATGATGGTTGCTCCAAAACTCGGTATGTGGGGCCAAGGCGCGACATTTCCAGCGCGTGGGGCTTCAGGTCAAAGCATACCGGTCCCCGTAAAATGTTGGGTTTCGATGGGAGCGTCCATGGCGTTGATTGGCGTGGTGATGGGTTCAAGTTCTGACTGGGACGTGATGCGACATGCGGCAGAGATTCTTGCGCGCTTTGGCGTCCCTTTCGAGGCGCGCGTGGTGTCGGCCCATCGTATGCCGGATGCCATGTTCGCCTACGCGGAGACTGCACGTGCGCGCGGCGTGGGCGCGATTATTGCCGGCGCTGGCGGTGCGGCGCACTTGCCGGGCATGCTGGCGGCCAAGACCACCGTGCCCGTTCTGGGCGTGCCGGTGCCGAGCAGATACCTGCTCGGGGAAGATTCCCTGCTGTCGATTGTGCAAATGCCCAAGGGCGTACCGGTGGCCACCTTTGCCATCGGTGAGGCGGGAGCGGCGAATGCCGCACTGTTCGCGGTGGCCATGCTTGCTGCAACTGATCCGGCCCTGGAGGCGCGCCTGGGCGCGTTCCGCGCCGAGCAGACGGCGCAGGCAGCGGCCATGAAGGTTGGGCTTTGAGCAGTCGTAACCCCGATTTCATCCGGCCATACAGGGTCGTAGCACAGTCGCACGCGGCGGTTACCGCCAAGGATCCATGAAAACTGCATCGTTTCCCTACATCGCACCAGGCGCCACGCTTGGCGTACTCGGCGGCGGCCAGCTCGGCCGCATGTTCTCACAAGCGGCGCAGGCGGCCGGCTATGGCGTCGTCGTCATGGAGCCCGACGCCCACGCGCCTGCGGCTCAGGTCACACCGATGTATATCAGCGCTGCCTATGATGATGCCGATGGCCTGCACCGGTTAGCCCGCAGCGCTGCAGCCGTCACCGTGGAGTTCGAGAATGTGCCGGCCGCCGCACTGCGCTGGCTGGACACGCATGTGCAGCTGGCTCCACACGCGCAAGCTGTCGCAACTTGCCAGGACCGGGCAGCCGAAAAAGCCTTGTTTACCCGTTTGGCCGTGCCGTGCGCACCCCATGTGCAGATTAATAGTGAGGAGGCTGCGCGATCCACCGAAGTCGCGGCGCTCTTGCCGGGCATTTTGAAGACCGCGCGCATGGGGTATGACGGCAAGGGCCAAGCCGTGGTGACGAGCGCCGCTGAGCTGCCTGGCGCCTGGCGCGCGCTCGGTGGTGTGCCTTGCGTGCTGGAGCGCAAGCTTGATTTGCATCTGGAGCTCTCGGTGATCTTGGTGCGGGCGAGGGATGGGGAAATGGTGCACTTCCCACCGCAGCAGAATCTGCACCGGTCTGGAATCTTGTTTGCCAGCTTCGCCCCGGCGCCTGAGCTGGAACCGATCATCGCCGAGCGCGCAGTGAAGGCGGCGCTGGCCATTGCTGATGGGCTGGACTACGTGGGTGTGCTGTGCGTGGAGTTCTTCGTGTTGAAGGACGGTGCACTCGTAGCCAACGAAATGGCCCCGCGTCCCCATAACTCCGGGCATCACACGCTCGACTCCTGCGATTGCTCCCAATTTGACCTTCAGGTGCGCGCTCTTGTGGGTGCGCCCTTGGCGCAGCCGCGGTTACACAGCGCGGCTGTGATGATCAACCTGCTGGGAGATCTGTGGTTTGACGCGGCGGGCAGCAGGCGCGAACCCGACTGGCCAGCCGTGCTGTGTCTTCCCGGTGCGCACTTGCACTTGTATGGCAAGCGTGACCCGCGGCTGGGGCGCAAGATGGGGCACTTGACGTTTACGGCAGCAACGCCTCAGGCGGCGCGGATAAGCGCGCTGCAGGCATGTGCTGCATTGGGTTTGGCACCATTTTGAATCGCACACGACGAGGCACGCAAGTGGTGGCCAGCGGAACCGAAATTTACACATCTGAGATCGCGCGGGCGGCTCGGCTGCTGGATGTCGGCGAACTCATCGGTTTGCCTACGGAAACGGTGTATGGCTTGGCGGCAGACGCCGACAACGCGGATGCAGTGCGCAAGATCTTTGCGGTCAAGGGACGTCCTGCGAATCACCCGGTTATCGTCCACCTGCATTCCAACGCAGATCCACAGCGCTGGGCGGTCGGGCTACCGGACGCGGCGCGCAGGCTCATCGACGCATTCTGGCCCGGTCCCCTCACCCTTGTTCTTCGACGTCGATCCGGGATGGCCGAGGCATGTGCCGGTGGGCAGGACACGATCGCGTTACGCAGTCCCGCGCACCCGATGGCTCAAGCTGTGCTGTCCGTTTTCAGGAACGGCCAAGGAGGGTTGGCCGCACCTTCGGCCAACCGCTTTGGTCGCATTAGCCCGACGACAGCAGCGCACGTGCGCGTCGAACTCGGAAGCGCAGTAGCCATGGTTCTGGATGGAGGGGCTTGTACGGTGGGCATTGAAAGCACCATCGTCGACTGTTCGCAGGCACAAAGTGGCGGCGCCCCGCGCATCCTTCGCCCGGGCGGGCTTCCCGCCGGGGCGATTGCCACCATTCTGGGGTGTGATCCCGATCTCCTGGTCTCACCGAGATCTGCCCAAGCGGAGGCGCCAAGCCGAGGTGAGCAAGCTGTCGAATCCCGGATCGCTGGCCAGACCCACAGCCCGGACTCCTCACCGCGAGTCCCGGGAGCGCTTGCGGCGCATTACGCGCCGGCAACGCCACTTTTTTTGCGCCCGGCCCCGGAGATTGCTGCCAGTTGGTCTGCGACGCACCACGTTGGCGTCATCGCTACGGGTCGCCAGCCAGCGATCAATGCGTCGGGAATTTGGCTCACGCTACCTTCGGATGCAGCCGGTTTCGCCCATGAGCTTTATGGCACTTTGCGCGAGTTGGACATGCGAAACCTGGACGCCATATGGGTTGAGATACCGCCGCCGGATCCGGCCTGGGACGGCGTGCGCGACCGCCTGCAGCGCGCGTCCCACGGATCGCGCGTTCAGGATCCGCAAGGTGGCGTTTCCGGTCCCCACACGTATTAATCATCGAGAGCGCGCGCCGCCAAATGCTTCGTCAGGTGTGACGCCGCCGTAGCCGGTAAAGAGCAAGGCAAGGGCGACAGCCATCGGAGTCAGCGTCGAAATTCGCAGGGCGCCCAATGAGCGGCGCAGCCTTCGGGGAGGCACAAAGCCGCGGTACGGGTGAGGCTGAGCGCAATGAGGCTGTTGGTTTATACAGTTATGGTAAATTGTGCTTTATTACGCAATGAACGGGGCTTGAGAAATGGAACAAGGCAAGAGCATGGTGAACGCAGAAAAGTCCAAAGCGCTGGCAGCGGCCTTGTCGCAGATCGAGAAGCAGTTCGGCAAGGGATCGATCATGCGTCTGGGCGAAGGCGAGGTGGTTGAAGACATCCAGGTAGTTTCCACCGGCTCATTGGGTCTAGACATCGCGCTTGGCGTCGGCGGTTTGCCACGTGGGCGCGTCGTGGAGATCTACGGACCGGAGTCATCGGGCAAGACGACCCTGACTCTGCAAGTCATCGCGGAGATGCAAAAACTCGGCGGGGTGTGTGCTTTCATTGACGCTGAGCACGCACTGGACTCACAGTATGCGCAGAAGCTGGGGGTGAGGCTGCAGGACTTGCTCATCTCTCAGCCCGATACCGGCGAGCAGGCTCTGGAAATCGCAGATGCTTTGGTGCGGTCGGGTTCGGTTGACCTGATCGTGATTGATTCGGTTGCTGCCCTCACGCCGAAGGCAGAGATCGAGGGCGAGATGGGTGACTCGTTGCCGGGCCTGCAGGCGCGACTCATGAGCCAAGCTCTGCGCAAGCTGACAGGCACAATCAAGCGCACGAACTGCCTGGTTATCTTCATCAATCAGATTCGTATGAAGATCGGCGTGATGTTTGGTAACCCGGAAACCACCACAGGTGGTAATGCCCTGAAGTTCTATGCGTCGGTCCGTCTGGATATACGGCGGATCGGGGCCATCAAGAAGGGTGAGGAGGTCATCGGCTCCGAGACGAAGGTCAAAGTTGTCAAGAACAAGGTCGCTCCGCCTTTCAAGCAAGCCGAGTTCGACATTCTCTATGGCGAAGGCATCTCTCGTGAGGGAGAGATCATTGATCTCGGTGTGACAGCGAAGGTCGTGGACAAGTCCGGGGCCTGGTATGCATACAAGGGCGAGAAAATTGGTCAGGGCAAAGACAATGCTCGCGAGTTTCTTAAAGAAAATCCGGCCATCGCCCGTGAGATTGAGAATGCCGTGCGAGAGCAACTCGGCGTTCCAGGCATGCAACCGGTGGCGGAGCCACAGATGGATGAATAATGCTGTCGCGGTTGTACGTCGAGCGCATCCCTGGAAAGCAGGACCCGGTGCCGACTGGAAGCGCTGGGGAGCAGTGCTGGGCCGAGTCTGCACAGCCGACTTCGCGTGCTGGCTTGGTGGCGACCGACTCGGCTGGTGAAGCATCATGGCCGCGCCCGCGCCAAGCCTCAGAGCCCGTGCCCTTCGCCTGTTGGCAACGCGCGAATACAGCCGAACGGAGCTCGAGCGCAAACTTGCCCGCGCGATCAAGCCCAGAGAGAACGCGGTCGCACCGGATCTTGCGGCCCTGGCCGGATTGCTTGACGAGCTGCAGGCTTTGGGTCTTCTCGATGAGCAGCGATTTGCCGAATCATTGGTACGCAGGCGCGCGGCCAAGTATGGCAGTCAGCGGATTGCACTTGAGCTCCGCAGCCATGGCTTGCAGGCGGACTTGGTCGAGCAGGTGTTGTGTGCGCCGGGCGAGCCAGAGCTGCTTCGGGCGCAGCACATCCTGCGCAAGCGATATCCGCACCCTGCAGCGAGTGCCCAGGAGCGTGCGCGTCAGCAGCGCTTCCTGCTGGCTCGGGGATTCGACCGCGAGGTGGTGATACAGGCGACGCGTGGGCAAGGCGGCGTCGATGATGCGGATGTGGCAACGGACGCCGATGAGCGTTGATGACGCATTCGGTTTTGGTGACAAGACAAGGCCGTAACGCGTCCAAGCAAGCCCGCACCTTGCCTGTTCGAGGCGGCGCGCTGCTAAACTTGATTTTTTGCGCTGCATCAATTCCCGTGCCGCTGACAGAAACCTTCCCTGACGCATACCTTGCTGGTCGCCATGAGCACATGGCGCCACCGGCGTCGCGTCGCTTGGTCCACAAGCGCACGATCAATGTGCAGGTTTATGCGCGCGACGATGACCTGTGGGACGTCGAGGCCGAGCTCATTGACATCAAGGCACGGGATATTGAGTTCGCATCGGGTCTGCGACGCGCGGATGAGCCGATTCACCACATGCATTTGCGCCTCACGATCGACTCCACCTTCCACGTGGTTGACGCCGAGGCGAAGACGTATGCATCCCCATATCCCGGTTATTGCGAAGACTACGGTGCTGCCTACCGCGCCCTGATCGGAATGAACCTGCTGCGCGGTTTTTCCCATGCGGTCAAGCAGCACCTGCATGGGGTGCTCGGCTGCACACACATCACCGAGCTCACGCGTGTTCTGCCGACTGCAGCCATCCAAGCTTTCGCCGGTGAGGTGATACGACCCGAAGCGGGAGACCGCGAGCAGCCGTTCCAGCTCGACCGCTGCCACGCTCTTCGCGTTGATGGGCCCGCTGTCCTGCGCTACTACCCGCGATGGTGGAAGTCGCCCGCCACAGGAGCACCCGCCGATGAAGCCCATGCCCAAATTTCATCACCATCCACCACCTGAGCGCCGCACGCGGCACCAACAACCCAATGGAGACCCCCCGCAATGAAGATCCACGAATATCAAGGTAAACAAATCCTGAAGGAGTATGCCGTACCAGTGCCGCGGGGTACGCCGGCTTTCACGGTGGACGAGGCCGTGCACGCGGCGGATCAGCTGGGTGGGCCTGTGTGGGTCGTCAAGGCGCAGATTCACGCTGGCGGGCGAGGAAAGGGCGGCGGCGTGAAGTTGGCTCGGTCCGTGGACGAGGTGCGCCAGTTGGCTGGGCAGATGCTCGGTATGCAACTCATTACCCACCAGACCGGTCCGCATGGCCAGACGGTACGTCGTTTGCTCATCGAGGAAGGCGCTGATATTCGCAAGGAGTTCTACGCCGGGCTGGTCATCGACCGGGCGGCCCAAAAGATCGTC
>JAKBCY010000137.1 GCA_021807445.1 Pseudomonadota bacterium | reverse complement strand
CCGATCTGCACCGCATTGCGCCCTTTGGTGAGGTGGCGCATTCGGACCCCTCTGCGAAGCAAGACCCCACTGAAGCGACTGCGCACGCGGTCACTCATGCCGAGCGCCACAGGAAGCCCCGTCCTTCCCGCGTAAGCGGTGGCATCATGACATGGGCGAGGTGGATCGCAATTAAGGACCTGGCTTGCTCAACGCCGAAACTGCTGGCAGGTGTTCCAGTACGGCAAGCCTCAGGTTGATCAATTGCGTCTGCAGCTTGATCGCCTCGACGAGTATCTTGGTTTCCGGCGTTTGCGCTTTATCCACCAAGTCGTCGAAGCGTTGCCAGATTTCGCGGAGTTGTTCGCTCATGATCGCCTTTCTCGCTTAAGTCCAGCGCCCGTGCCCACTGCAAGAACGGGGTTCCCTCAACGGTGCAGCGCTGCCATCGCCGCGCCGAACCCGACGAAAATGCTGCCGGTTGCGCGTTGGAATGCGCGTGCAACGTTTGCGTTGCGCAACATCACACCCAAGCGCGAGCCAAATCCCGCGTAGACGAAGTACCAGCTGACTTCAATCAGGGCAAAGGTGCCCACAAGCACCGCGAATTGAGGCAGCCAGTGTGCCTTGGGGCTCATGAATTGGGGTAGAAGCGCGGCTGCGAACAGGATGGCCTTGGGATTGCTGCTGGCGACGAGGAAGCCGTTACGAAACAGAGCCATGGGGCGATGCGCGCTGTGCATCGGCGCATCGGTCTCAGGCGTCGTTGCTTGAAATGCGTGGGCCTGCTTGGCTGCGCGCCACGTTTTGACGCCCAGGTAGATGAGATAGGCCGCTCCAGCCAAGCGCAGTGTGTCAAACAACGCTGGCCAGGCTTGGAGAAACACACCAAGCCCTGCGGCGGATATGGAGATCATCAAGAGCAACGCTGCCAGACAACCGGCCATCGTCGCCGTGGAACGGCGCCAGCCATGGCGAGCTCCGTGGTTCATCATCAGCAGCATGTTGGGACCTGGAATCGCCGAGATGACGGCAACGGTGGCGGCATACAACAGCCAAGTGTGCGGATCCATAAGTCGAAGCGAAGGCGTTTGCGAGGTGTCCAAGTATGCCACGTGTGAGGCGTCCTTGTGAGGCGAAATGCCGGCAGTAGCGCTTGCACCAGGCATTGACTGCGCACGCAAAGAGCTCGGCTTGGCAATATGGATACGCCTGCAAGCCGAGCGGGTCTAAGATGGCAGGCAAGACATCCCCACCGTGAGGACTTTCGTGGATCAGCAATCCGTACGACAAAGCCTGGAGCGTCTGCGTGCAGCACTCGACTCCGGTGCGCCGCTTGACGACCAAATCAAAGCCGACCTGGCGGCCCTTGACATCGATATTCGCCGTGCATTGGAAGGTAATGCGGCGCGCATTGAATCGGGCCTGACGGAACGGGTGCGCGAAATCTCGGTGCGCTTTGCCGAGCGTCACCCAACGGCCGCCGTCGTGCTGCGCGAACTCGGCACCTTGCTGGAAGGCATCGGCGCCTGAGTGCCGTCGGCGAACCCTTTGACTCGGCGTGTATCTCGCGCCGTGCCCAATCTTTGATCACCAATGAGTTTTTCTGCCTTCGAACCGGCCTACTTCGCCGGAACCGCGCCGCCGGAGCCGGGCCAGCTGCATGAGGTGGCGCCCGGCGTGTACTGGTTACGCATGCCCATGCCTCTGGCGCTGGATCACATCAACCTTTGGCTCCTGGAGGACGGGACCGGCTGGACAGCGGTGGACTGTGGGCTGACGACTGATGCCACGCGTCAGGCGTGGGAATATTTGTTCGCATCAGGCATGAAGGGACGACCGATCCGGCGCGTGATCTGCACCCACATGCATCCGGATCATTTGGGATTGGCGGACTGGCTGTGCGCGCGGTGGGAGGCCCCGCTGCTGATGACGCAAGGGGAGTACTTGAACGCCCGCTTGCTTTCGGCCGGTTTACCACCAACCGACACGGCGTCCATGTTGGCGCACTTCCGCGCGCACGGGGCAGATGGCATTCACTTGCAGGAAATTGCGGGTCGCGGCAATTTTTATGCCCGGATGGTGCCATCGATACCTTTGCATTTTCAGCGCCTGATGCACGGGCAGATGCTGCGCATCGGTGGATCTGAATGGCAGGTGATCGAAGGCGGTGGCCATAGCCCAGAGCATGCGTCGCTATGGTGCGAGGCGCGCGAAATTCTGATTGCCGGCGACTTGCTTTTGCCCCGTATCTCCACCAATGTGTCGGTTTTTCCGATCGAGCCTGAGGCCGACGCGCTCGGTCGATATTTGCGCGCCTTGGCCCGGTTTGCCCAATTGCCCGCAGCAATGCGCGTCCTTCCTTCCCACGGACTGCCGTTCACAGGAGCGCACGCCCGTATTCGGCAGTTGCACCAACACCACGCCGAGCGCCTGGCCCGCGTGCTTCAGGTGTGTGAAGGGCAGGCGCTCACCGCAGCCGACATGGTGCCGGTGTTATTCAAGCGTCAACTCGACGCACATCAGCTTGGTTTCGCGCTCGGCGAGGCGATTGCCCATGCCCATCGGTTGTGGGCGGATGGGGCTTTGCTGCGCAGCGTCGATGCACAGGGTGTGATCCGCTTTTCCCTGGCTCAGAGGACGGGTGAGCCAAGGCCGGATCTCGAAAGCCTGGCACGCACAGCCGCCGGGCTCTAGCGCCCGCGAAGAGCGCACGCGCGCTCAAAGGCTGCGCAAGCTCGCACTGCGGCAGATCCGCTTAGCTGTTGGCGTCGCGAGCCCTGAAGCTGCCGATGATCGCAAGAGAGAGTGCAATGCGTTTGGTCGTGCATAAACATTACAACCGACTATAATGTTGAACATGAAACGATCATTGGCTAACCCGGATAGGGGTTTGAGTATTGGGGAGCTTGCTCGCAAAGCCCGGCTCGCAACAGAAACGCTGCGGCATTACGAACGTATGGGGCTCCTTGCTCCGAGCCAGCGCACGGCCTCCAATTACCGCGTGTATGACAGTGCGGCAGTTGAGCGTCTGCGCTTCATTCGTCGCGCGCAGGCGCTCGGATTTTCATTGCCGGAAGTGCGCGAGCTGCTTGGACTTCATGCCGACGCGGGCGCCGACATGGGGCGAGTGAAGGGAATTGTGCAGGAGCGCATTGCGCAGATCGATGGGCGCATCGCTGACCTGCAGCAGCTTAAGGCGGGGTTGCATGCACTTGTTCAGCAGTGTCCGGGGCATGGCCCAACGAACGCATGCCCCATCTTGGCGGCGCTCACGCGTGAACCGCACGCCTGAGTGATGTGCAAGGGAGAATCACATGAATAGCTCAATAACCTCGACAGCGGCTGGCGGCAAGCAAACCGGTCGTGAGCCGCAGGACTCTTCGTCTTCGAGTTGTGCCTTGCAGCTGGATATCGATGGCATGACCTGTGCGTCGTGCAGTGGCCGAGTCGAGCGCGCGCTTAACGCGATGCCGGGCGTGCAGGCCACAGTGAACTTGGCAAGCGAGCGCGCCGAACTGCGTTTTGATCCAGCACTGGTGAAGCCTGAACAGCTGGTGAATACGGTCCGCGAGACCGGCTATACGCCGCGCACGGCGCAGGCTGTCCTGCAGGTGGACGGCATGACATGTGCATCATGCGTGGGGCGTGTCGAACGCGCACTGAGGGCTGTTCCAGGCGTTATCGAAGCGAGCGTGAATTTGGCCACTGAGCGCGCCAGCGTGCGGTATCTCCCAGCTAGTGTGCAGCCCCGAGCGCTGATCCAGGCCGTGGTGGATGCTGGCTATGGAGCCAGTCTGCCCGATGGTGACGCTGCGGCGCTGGAGGCTTCCCAGGCAGAGCACAAATTTCGACAGCTGCAGGCCATGCGCCGCGACGTGCTGTGGGCGGTGGGGCTCGCCGTGCCGGTCATGATTCTGGCGATGGGCAGCATGGTTTCGCCCGCTTTCGGGCAGTGGTTGGATGCGGTCGTTCCAGCAACGATTCCCCGTTTTTGGGACTGGGTGCAGGCCTTGCTCACTAGCGGCGTGCTGTTCGGTCCGGGGCGGCGCTTTTTCCGCCCGGGCTGGGCCGCCTACCGGCACCTGTCACCCGACATGAATTCACTCGTGTCGACGGGAGCGGGCGCTGCCTGGCTCTTTGGCATGGTGGTTCTGCTCGCGCCCGACCTGCTGCCGCCGGATGCGCGACACGTGTACTTTGATTCTGCCGCCGTGGTGGTGGCCGCCGTACTGTTCGGTAAGTATCTTGAGGAGTTGGCCAAGGGCCGCACAGCAGGGGCCATTCGCGCCTTGATCAAACTGCAGGCCAAGGATGCGCGGGTCAGGCGCGATGGCGTCGAGGTGACCGTGGCCATTGCGGACGTGCACGTTGGGGACCAGGTTATCGTGCGCCCCGGTGAGCGCCTGCCTGTGGACGGTAGCGTGGTCGATGGGAGCTCATACGTGGACGAAGCCATGCTCAGTGGAGAGCCCATACCGGTTGCCAAGCGCGCAGGCGACGCCGTGCGAGCCGGTACGGTCAACCAGCAGGGGCTGCTCGTGATCGGGGCCACCTCGGTGGGGCAAGGCACGTTGCTGGCGCAAATCATTCGTCTTGTCGAGCAGGCGCAGGGTGGCAAGCTTCCGATTCAGGGCTTGGCCGACCGCGTCGTGCGTGTGTTCACACCTGCGGTGCTGGCGATTGCAGCCCTCAGCTTTATTGGCTGGTTGTGGATTGGGACACCCCCGGCGATCACTCAGGCGCTGCTTGCGGCCGTGGCCGTTCTGGTGGTGGCTTGCCCCTGCGCCATGGGGCTGGCCACTCCGGCTGCAATCATGGTGGGTACCGGGCGCGCAGCCGAGCTTGGCGTACTGTTTCGTAAAGGCGAGGCACTGGAGGTCCTGTCGCACGTCGATACCGTGCTGTTGGACAAGACGGGAACGGTCACCCGCGGGCGTCCGGCATTGACCACGATCTGGGCTTGCCCCGGATTCAGTGAAAGCGACGTGTTGCGCTGGGCTGCTGCGGTTGAGTCGGGCTCCGAACATCCATTGGCTCTTGCGGTGCTGCAGGCTGCGCGCGAGCGCGGAGTCGTTCCGCCGCTTGCGAGTGAGTTTTCGTCCGTGACCGGCTATGGTGCGCAGGCCGTGGTGGACGGCGCGTGGGTGCATGTCGGGGCATTGCGTTATGTCGAGCAGCAGGGGATCGATCCCGGTCAATCCGCAGCACAAGCCGAGCGCCTTCAGACTGAGGGCCATACGACCGTCTTCGTCGTGCGTGACGCGCGAGTGGTTGGCGTGCTGGGAATCTCCGATCCGCTGAAAGCGGATGCGGCTGCCGTGATTGCGGCCCTGCAGGGTCTGGGGGTCGGTGTGGAGATGGTCACGGGCGATTCGGCACGCACAGCCCAGGCGGTGGCCAGGCAGCTCGGTATCACCAGCGTACACGCTGAGGTGCTGCCCCAGGGCAAGGCCGAGGTGGTGCGGGCATTGCAGGCGCAAGGACGCCGCGTGCTCTTTGCGGGCGACGGCATCAATGACGCACCGGCGCTTGCCCAAGCCGACGTGGGCATGGCGTTGGCCAGCGGGACGGATATCGCTATCGAGGCTGCGGACGTTACCCTCACGCGTGGTGAATTGCCCGGTGTGCTTACGGCACTTCGTGTGGCGCGCCGGACAATGGCGACGATCCGGGGCAATCTGTTCTGGGCCTTTGCGTACAACGTACTGCTCATTCCCGTCGCTGCCGGGCTTGGCACACCGTGGGGTTTGCATTTGAATCCCATGCTGGCCGGGGTGGCCATGGGCCTTTCGTCGATATTCGTGCTCGGTAACAGCATGCGCCTGAAGAGGTTGCGCCCCGTTCAGCTTCGAGCAACGCCAACGCAGCCCACGACATTGATGGCTGGTGCCGTGCATGCGTCGCCATAAGCGAAGGCACGGGCTTGTACGTCCTTTGTTGCCTCCACATTTTCTTTTGTCAATAATTTCCACTAGGGACATGACATCATGCAAACCACGACACTCGGCATTAGCGGCATGACCTGCCAACACTGTGTTGCTGCGGTCACCAAGGCACTTCAATCGGTCCCCGGCGTCCAGAGCGCTCAAGTGGATCTTGCTCAAGGCAAGGCCTCTGTTGATGGCAGTGCGCCCGTGCGGCTCTTGATTGACGCCGTCACAAAGGCCGGGTACAGCGCCACGGACAAGACCTGAAACACCGCCGGCATGCTCGGTGCGCCGCGCGCATGTCGCCACCATGGATGCGGGCAAACTACACTTATCGGCGCCGGAAATCCGGCATCAGCCGTACGCTGCCCGTAGCTCAGTCGGATAGAGCAACAGCCTTCTAAGCTGTGGGTCGGGGGTTCGATTCCCTCCGGGCAGGCCAATGAAAACAATAAATTAGGCCATGAGCGCCTTGCAATATCTCAGCGATTTGCGGAGTTGTTGGCACTGATCTGCCACGCGCAGCGCGCTGGGGCGCGATCGAGACAAGCGGGCGATGTGGTGAGCATCGCAGGGTTCGTCGCCAGGGTCAGGCCAGCGCGGAATGCCTTCCACTCCGTCATTTTCCTCGACGTTCATCGCATCCTGCGTGGAGAGGAGTCCAGCGCAGGTGCGGATGTCGCCCGATAGCTTTGGCACGACTCTTTGAACACCCATGGCCCTCAAAGAAGAGATCCGGTTTCAGGTAATGTGTGCGTTCTTCCTGAAGCCGCCGCATGCTCAAGTCACACCTGCGCGCGCTCAAAATATTTTGAATTCCGTACCTACCTTCATCGCATACAGGCCATGATGAGCATGGTGGATTCGCGGACGAGCATGCCCATCCTTCTTCCGCTCGACGTGGGACGGTTTCATGCGCAACGATCGACCGGCGCAATAATTGCCAAACGTAACAAATACGAGCAAAATACGACGCGAACGCATTTCCCGCCGTACACAAGTGCTGTTTTGGGTGCGTTTTTTGTCTTTTGCTCCATGAAATTTGCGCCCACTCAAGGCCTTGATCAAGTTAACAAAAAAATCGATAGATGTGGCCTACAAAATAGGTTAGACATGTTTTAGGGTCACCCACATAATCCCGGCTCCGCGGGCGCAGATTGGCGCGTTGCGGGCGAAAAATAGCCATACGGCAACTACAGAGGAGATGTTCGTGTC
>JAKBCY010000136.1 GCA_021807445.1 Pseudomonadota bacterium | reverse complement strand
GTGGCAAGGACACAAACGTTGAACTTTGGTGTTTCAATTGGAACTTACTCACGTGGGCGGTGTAAGCAGCAAACACTGTTTCGGGATTATGGGTAGCGATTTGTCCAATGGGTTAGGCTGGATGAGCGCCGCGCGCGCGAACAACATACATTGAGCCATGTCTGTGTATCCCTTTCTTGCATATCTGATCGGTGCGGCCGCACTGAGTTTGATCGTGGGCTTGGCGCTTGCCCTTCGTCGCACTCTTCGCACGCCACGACAGAATCAAGACTAACGCCCTGAGCGCAGCGCCATCAACGCGCTGAACTGGGGCGCGCGCGTTTCTTTGGGGCGCAAGCAGGGCGTGCATCGCGAGATTGGCCCAATAGGGCTCCGGCCCGTCCGATGCCATCGCCCATCGCCCATCGCCCAAAGACGTCCTGCCAGCGCAAACCGGGCGCCCGTCCGTCTTGCGCGTGCGCCAAATTGGGGCCTCAATCGCCCCAAAATGGGGCATTTGTGTGGAACGCGCACTGCGGCGATGCGTATCAATCGCGTCTCGACCGCTTGGGCGGTCATCATTTCTGGATAACCATCGACCGTATTGCTTCAGAGCCGGACGGTTTTGGTGCGCTCGCACGCTTTTGGAACGTTTATTGCTTGCGCCTGGGGCGGTGACGTCCCAATCATGGTGCATTGAATTTACATTCCGGAGTTCCTTACGATGCAAGCCCTGCAGCAAAGCAGCGACGTGTTGTTTGTCCTTTTGGGCGCCATTTTGGTGCTCTTCATGCATGCCGGTTTCGCCTTTTTGGAGTTGGGCACGGTTCGCAGGAAAAACCAGGTCAACGCCCTGGTCAAAATTCTGACGGATTTTTCGGTGGCGACGCTGGCCTATTACTTCGTCGGGTTCGGCATCGCTTATGGCGTGCATTTCCTCGTTCCAGCAGCCCAGCTCAAGCTCGATGATGGCTTCGCGCTCACGCGATTCTTTTTCTTGTTGACTTTTGCTGCCGCCGTTCCGGCCATCGTCTCGGGTGGTATTGCTGAGCGGGCCAAGTTCTGGCCTCAACTCATCGCCACAGCCGTCATCGTCGGCGTGGCCTACCCACTGTTCGAGGGTGCAATGTGGGGCAATCGCTTCGGCGTCCAGGCTTGGTTCCAGAGCGTCTTCGGTGCCGAGTTCCACGATTTCGCCGGTTCCGTGGTCGTGCATGCGATGGGGGGCTGGATTGCGCTGCCAGCCGTGCTGCTGCTGGGTGCGCGGCGGGGGCGCTACCGCGATGGCCGGGTCAACCCGCATCCGCCATCAAGTATTCCCTTCCTTGCGCTGGGTTCGTGGATTCTCATCGTCGGCTGGTTCGGCTTCAACGTCATGAGCGCTCAGAGCATCGGCAAGATTTCCGGGCTTGTGGCGGTGAACTCCCTCATGGCCTTGGTAGGGGGCACGCTCGCCGCGCTTGTGGCGGGGCGCAATGATCCAGGCTTTGTGCACAATGGGCCTCTCGCCGGCCTTGTCGCGGTATGCGCGGGGTCTGACATCATGCATCCGGTCGGGGCGCTGATCACCGGCGCCGTGGCTGGTTGGCTGTTTGTCGCCATGTTTACGCTGACGCAAAACCGGTTGCGTGTGGATGATGTGCTTGGTGTTTGGCCCCTGCATGGGCTGTGCGGCGCGTGGGGTGGCATCGCCGCGGGTATCTTCGGCCAAACCGCCCTGGGAGGCGTCGGCGGCGTGAGCTTCTGGGCGCAGGTCGTGGGAACGCTAGGCGGTGTGGGTTGGGCGTTAATCAGTGGCGTTGTGGTCTACGGCCTGCTCAAGCTGACCCTCGGGCTGCGATTGGACGCGGAAGCCGAGTTCGAAGGTGCGGATTTGTCAATTCACAAGATCACGTCCACGCCCGAACGCGAGGTGAGCTGGTAAGTCGGCCGCAGCCGTGGCGTCGAGGCGGTGGGCAAAGGTTTTCAGTGATTTCGTGAAATCGTTCACGGACGCCATCTCCCGTCCTTCCTAAAGTGCGAACCAGGTTGATCGGCCAGGCGTGCCGGTCGCCGAGTTCCCCACAGAAGCGAAGGACATAGATCATGGCCCAGACCATTTCATCCAAGAGCCCCGTGGCGCCAGGAGCCAGCTTGGCTTTGAACGACCCTGCAGCCGCGGATCGCTTGGCGCGCATTGCGCAGGTTTATATTGACCACCTCGGCATGTGCAGGCTTGAGCCCGTAACCATCCAAGCGGTGGCCGAGGCGCACGGATTTGATGCCATCGTGGTTGACGACGACGGTCAGGGCTATATCGCGCTTGTGGCGGGGGAACAATTGCCTGTACGCGGGACGTATCGCCTCAGTGGCCGCGCCGTGGTGAGTCAGGGTGTGCCCGAGGAACTGTTCATGGTGGAACACAGTCGTGCCGGGTTGGAACAAAGCCCTGCGCGCATTGGTTACTACGTGCACATCATGCGTCGCCTGACGCACTAAGCGCAATGCGCAGCAGGGCTCAAAGTGGGTAGTCTGTGCGCTTGACTACGGTGCGCAGCGCAAAGCTGCTCTTGATTCGCACCACATGCGGCAGGCGCGAGAGTTCCTGTTTGTGCAATCGCTCGTACTCCTGCGGCCCATTGACCGCGATGCGCAGCAGGTAGTCGAAATCTCCGGCCATCAGGTGGCATTCAAGGATGTCGGGGCATGCAGCCGCCGCACGCTCGAATGCGCCCAGGACTTCCTCGCGCTGACTATCCAGCGTCACTTCAATGAATACCGTGGTGCCCCGCCCGATCGCACGGGCGTCCAAAAGGGCCACCACGCGCGCGATGACACCAGCGCGCTCCAGGCGCTGCACGCGCCGCAGACAAGCTGAAGCAGACAACCCCACCTGATCGGCGAGCGTGGCATTGGCGATGCTCGCATCCGTCTGCAGGATGCCGAGAATGGCACGGTCGTGGTGATCCAATTCAATCATTTGCGCTTAAACCGGGGTTGGTGGTCAATTAGATGCCATCTTTAGCCATGTAATCAATCAAACATTGCGCGAATTAGGGAAAGATCGTATCGATCTTGCAATCGCGTTGCGCGTGATTGGGCCGATACTTCTACCGTCGCGCCACGCGAAGCCGATGGCGCCTCACCCACAATCAAAAGGAGCAAAAGCATGCGAGTCGGCGTTCCCAAGGAAATCAAGGTGCACGAATACCGCGTCGGCCTAACCCCCGACGCCGTGCGCGAACTGATCCATCACGGCCATCGGGTTATGGTGCAAACCGGCGCTGGCGCCGGGATCGGCGCAGACGATGCGGCGTATCAGGCTGCGGGTGCGCAAGTCGCTCCTGACGCGGCAAGCGTTTTCGCCCAATCTGAGATGATCGTCAAGGTGAAGGAGCCGCAACCCAATGAATGCCGCATGTTGCGTGAAGATCAGCTGCTCTTCACCTATTTGCATCTGGCTCCGGACCCGGAACAGGCGGCCTTGTTGGTGCAAAGCGGTTGCACGGCGATTGCCTATGAAACGGTCACTGATGCCCATGGCGGTCTGCCGCTGCTCGCTCCGATGAGCGAGGTGGCTGGGCGCATGGCCATCCAGGTGGGAGCTGTGGCGCTACAAAAGGCAAGCGGCGGGCGTGGCGTGCTGCTCGGCGGTGTACCCGGCGTTGCGCCCGGCGATGTTGTGGTCATCGGCGGCGGCACTGTCGGTGCCCACGCGGCGCGCATGGCCGTCGGGTTGGGCGCGCGTGTCACGGTGTTCGATAAATCATTGCCGCGATTGCGCCAGCTCGACGAACTTTTTGACGGGCGCGTCAACACCCAATACTCCACCCTTCACGCGCTCGACCTAGCTGTTACCCAAGCCGACCTGATCGTGGGCGCGGTGTTGGTGCCAGGCGCGGCCGCCCCCAAGCTCATCCAGCGAGAGCAGCTCGCGCGCATGCGCCCAGGCGCTGTGATCGTGGACGTTGCAATTGACCAAGGAGGGTGCTTCAGCACCTCGCGCGCCACCACACACGACGACCCAACCTACGTTGTGGACGGTATCGTGCACTATTGTGTCGCCAATATGCCTGGGGCGGTTGCGCGCACGTCCACCTATGCACTGAACAACGCCACACTGCCGTTTACCCTTGCTTTGGCAAACAAGGGCTGGAGGCAGGCCTGTGCCGACGATGCGCACTTGGGCCACGGGTTGAACGTGCAAGCCGGGCGCATTACGCACCCGGCCGTGGCGCAGGCCTTGAATCTTCCTTACACGGCGATCGCCAAAGTACTTGGCAAGCCTGTCGAGGCGATCGCAGCCTGAGCGCAGGACACGCGCCTTGCCCGAGTGCGGCTGCCGCGCAGCAGGGCGTGTTGGACCTTCTGTCGCGGTTCAGGCAAGGCGCCAGAGCCGCATTTTGAGGCGCTCCAGCGCGGCTGACCGTGCGCTTGCAACGCTGCGTGCCCGCTTGCGGCCAGCGCGTGGTCGGCTTTTGGAAGCGATTGCAGCGAGCCACGTGCCGGCATGTGTGCAACGCAGCAACAATGTCGCCTGTAGTTTGCGACAATGGCGGACGTTTTCGAAACAATGCCATGCAGATTGCCACCGACTCCACACACGCCCTGGTCGTCGATCTCGGCGTACGCGCCCGCGCCGCCTCGCGCCATATGGCGCGCGCCAGCACTGCAGAAAAAGACGCGGCCCTGCAGGCACTGGCGGCGGTGATCCGTGCTCAGGCGGCTGATTTGCGCGCGGCCAATGCGCAAGACGTGGAGGCAGCGCGCGTTGCCGGGCTGGATCCTGCATTCATTGATCGATTGACGCTGTCGGACAAGGTGATTGCGCAGATGGCACAGAGCTGCGAACAGGTGGCTGCCCTGCCCGACCCCATTGGCGAGATGACCGATTTGCGACGGCGCCCCAGTGGCATCACCGTAGGCCGTATGCGCGTGCCGCTTGGAGTTTTCGGCATGATCTATGAGAGCCGCCCCAATGTGACGATTGAGGCAGCATCGTTGGCCATCAAATCAGGCAATGCCGTCATCCTGCGCGGGGGATCAGAGGCGATCCACAGCAACCGTGCCCTGGCCGCGCTGGTGGCGCTGGCACTCGTCGAGGCCGACCTGCCGCCGGACGCGGTGCAACTCGTGCCCACGACGGATCGTGCTGCGGTGGGCGCGCTGATCACCATGCCGCAATACGTGGATGTGATCATCCCACGCGGCGGCAAGAGTCTCATTGAACGCGTCAGTGCCGAGGCCCGTGTGCCGGTGATCAAGCATTTGGACGGGAACTGCCACGTTTTCGTCGACGCCGAAGTCGATCTGGACATGGCGGTGACGGTCACGGACAACGCCAAGACCCAACGCTACAGCCCGTGCAATGCAGCAGAGTCGCTGCTGGTTGCCAGCGCGTCAGCGGCTGCGTTCCTGCCGCGCATCGGCGCCGTGTTCGCGCGCAAGGGTGTCGAGATGCGTTGCTGTGCGCGAAGCCGCGCTTTACTCCAGGGCGTGCCCGGTGCCGGCGCGCTGCTGCGTGATGCCACCGAAGACGATTGGAGCACCGAGTATCTCGCGCCCATCATCTCCATCAAGGTCGTGCAGGACCTGGACGAGGCCATTGCCCACATCAACCGCTACGGGTCGCAGCACACCGATACCATTCTCACGACCAGCCATGCGCACGCCATGCGATTCTTGCGTGAGGTGGACTCAGCCACGGTGATGGTCAATGCCTCGACGCGCTTTTCGGACGGTTTTGAGTTCGGACTAGGTGCCGAGATCGGCATTTCCACCGACAAGTTCCATGCCCGCGGCCCGGTGGGCCTGGAGGGGCTGACGAGCCAGAAGTGGATGGTCTTGGGTGAGGGTGAAATTCGCACCTGAGTAGGCTTAGCCACGCCCATTGATCCATGACTCCACAACACTTCACCGGCGTCCTCACACTCCCCACGTTGCTGCGCATCATGGCAGCCATCGGCATGGGTGTCGGGGTCATCAATTCGGCCATCGCCGTGGGGATTTACTGGCGTGAGCTTGCGGCAGGACAGGTGCTGGGCGTGTTTCTGGGCGCTGTTCTGTTCAATGCCTTGGCACTGATGTTCGCAACGCTTATCGGGTATTGGCCCTACCGGGCGCTGGCCCGTCGGCAGCGCTTCGGCCTTCACCGCCTCAGCGTCTATTTGATGCCTGAGGATGCATCCGCATGACGTCCGGCAAGACGCATGCGTTGCCGCACTCGTCCCCCTGGAGTCCACAGCATGAACGCGCGTGATCGCATCAAAATCCTCGGCGCAGGGCTGGCCGGCTTGGGCACTGCCAGCCGGGCCGACGCGCAAAGTCAGGGGCCCGTGGCCGCAAAACCCATTTCCAGCGAGCCGTGGAAGGTGGCCATGCAGATCAGCGATAGCTTGGAGCAGGCCTACGAGGGGTTGATCAACGTCCAGAACGTCCTCGAGCTTGACCCGAAGATGCGGTTCATTGTGGTCGGCTATGGCAAGGCCATCGGGTTTCTGCTCAATGGTGCGAAGACTCCTCAAGGGGCGCTTTTTGAGGGCCTGATCGGCGACTTGGCCAATCAGGGCGTGCAGTTCAAGGCCTGCAACAACACACTGACCTACCTCAAGATTCCGACGGACCGGTTGGTGCTGGAAGCTACCGTTGTGCCAGCAGGGGTTTATGAGTTGGTCAAGCTCCAGTCCGAAGGCTGGTATTACATCAAGCCCTGACGCGTCGTGCTTGGGCGGGCCGGCGCGCAGCGGCAAGGTTTGCGCAGCGTCGAGGCTGAGCGGCCAAGCGTTTCCATTTCAGCGTCTTTCCCGCGGCATGCTCTTCGCGTTACACCCAGTTGCGGTTGCGGACGAACTCACGCATCATCAGTCGCAATCGCCAATCGGGGGCGTCATGGCATGCAGGGGTTTGCGCCCATGCCGGCCCGTTGCACACACCAACACGAGGAGCCATTGCATGACTTCCATCACAGCACCGCGCCGCAAGATGCTGGTGGCCTCGGCGGCCGCGGGCGCGGCTGCCTTCACGACCGCGGCCCGTGCCACTGGAGTGGCCGAGACGGCAGGGGCAGTCAAGGTCCTGTATCACATCACGCAGGGGGACGCGCAGGCTTCGCGTGCCTTGGGCAATGTGCGCAACCACCTCTCGGCGGATCCCACGGCCAAAATCGTGGTCGTGGGCAACGGCGCAGGCATCGATTTCATG
>JAKBCY010000135.1 GCA_021807445.1 Pseudomonadota bacterium | reverse complement strand
GAAAACTCCAGAAGTCATGATGGCGCCTTGATCGGTGGTATGCCCCGGCCGGGCGTGAAGGCGCGCGGATGTCGCCACGCTTGCGCCCGCCCTACGCCAGTTGCAGTCATGAAGCAGGCCACGCACCTTTTGCGAGCTTATCGGGCTTTGCGCGGTTTGCGTTTCTGGCGCGCCATGAGACGGTCGTACCAAACACGGGGAAAAATGTGCAGCAACGTGCCCACCAGCGCCATGGGCCAAGGAATGGTTGCGTATGCCCGACCGGCGTCAATGGCGCGCAGGGCACGGTGTGCAAACACGTCAGGAGAGAGGAGGAAGGGCATCGGGAACGGGTTGCCTGACGTCATCGGCGTGGCGATATAACCGGGACTAATCGTCACCACCCGAACCCCCGAGCCGCGCAGCTCCACGCGCAGACTCTCCAACGATCGGATGAGCGCAGCTTTGCTCGCACTGTAGGCGGCATGTCCGGGTAGACCGCGCACTCCGGCCACGCTGGCGATACCAACGAGCGAGCCACTGCCCCGCGCACGCATGGGGGCGACGAAAGGCGCAAGCGTGCCCAAGGCACCGAGCCAGTTGGTGTCCATCACCTCCCGTGCGACTTCGAGATCATGCGCGTGGGAGAGATCCACGCCGTGACTGATTCCGGCGTTGGCCACGACGACCTGCGGGCACCCCCAGTCACCGATCAGAGCCGAGGCCTGCTCGCACCATGCTTTCGTATCGCGGATGTCCGCGGCCACGATGCGCAGTCGGGCCGGGTCGACCGTCGCAAGACCCTGACGTTGAGCACAGGCCAAGGCCGTCGCATCGAGCGCCGAGGCGCGGCGCCCGACAAGGACCACGCGCCAGCCACGCGCGGCATAAGCTTCGGCCAACGCCGATCCGATGCCGCTTGACGCGCCTGTGATCAATGCCACGGGCGCGTCATCTCGGAGGGCTGGGTGTGTAGAGGAATTCACGCAGGGCCTCTGGTCGGATCAGGGCCTAGGCCGTACAACTGTGCCACTGACCTGGCCCTTCATCGCGAAGGTGCCATCCAACCCGTTCATCTCGAGGTTTCCACCGGAAAACAACGAGTCGCCGCGTTGTACCGTGCTGGGTTTGTTCGAAGTGATGCGCTGGGCGTTCGGGAAAACGTTGAGAAAATCACTGCGCACAGTGAGTTCGGGTGCGTTGGGAGCAAGGCGATGCACCACGGCGTCGCCGAGCAACTGCACGTCGCTGCCATCGGAGTTGCTGATGCCCGCTTGCGCTTGAGCGGTCGTGATCACACCTTGGGCGGTTTGAGCGCGCAGGCTCGGCTGGGTGATCCGCACCGTATCGTTGCCAGGGATATGTTGCATGGCCTGCCCACTCAGCTGCGCTGTGATCTGTCCTTGCGCATCGAAGGTGCGGGTGTGGAAGTCATGCAGGAAATAATCGGGTTTTTGTGGCGGTTCGTGTGCGCCGCTGCCACCGCCCGCGCCGCGCCCAGCCTCCTGCGCGACCCACCAGCTCAAGGCGGCCAGCAAAACCATGAGCAGGGGAGGAAGAAGGAGGGAGAGGCGGCGCCACAGCCGGACAAGGCGCTGCATGGCGATCAGCCTCCGGTGATGGCCTGCTCGAGCAGACGGCGGTACTGGCCCTGCGCCACCAGCAGCAGGTCACACAGTTCGCGCACGGCGCCGAAGCCAGCCTGGGCCTGGGTGCGGTAATGTGCCCGTGCCAGCACTTCGTGATGTGCTACCGGAGGGCAGGCGGCCAGCCGTGCACGAACCAGAAGGGGTAAGTCGGGCCAGTCATCGCCCATAACGGCGGCTTGCTCCCAGCTCAGGCCTAGGTCATGCAACAGGCTCGCGGCGCCGGGCAGCTTGTGCTCCCGCCCCAGCACGGCGCGCTCCAGCAGGCCCAATTCCCGCAGTCGGGTACGCAGCGCCGAACTGTCGCGCCCGGAAACCACAACCGGCGCAATGCCGCAGGCCTTGAGGAGCTTCAAGCCGTGACCGTCAAGCGTGGAAAATCGCTTGTGCGTCTCGCCGGACTCGCCCACCACCAGATCACCAGGGGTCAGCACCCCGTCCACGTCCAGCAAAAGCACGCGGATATCCTGCGCACGCAAGAGAATCTCTGTCTCAAATTGAAGACGTGGGCGCGTGTCGAATACGGGCAGCTCAGTCATGCCTCACACCACTTTGGCCGCGAAAAGATCGTGCATATTGAGTGCGCCGATCGGGTGTCGCTTGGCATCGACGACGAGCATTTGGTTGACGCGATGCTCCTCCATCATTTGCACCGCCTCCACGGCCAGTGCCCCCGCTGCAATGGTGCGCGGATCAGGGTGCATGGCCTGGCCGGCGGAGAGCTGGCGCAAATCTGCCCCTCGCTCGAGCAACCGGCGCAGATCACCATCGGTGATCACTCCCAACAATTGCCCAGTTTCATCGACCACAGCCGTCATGCCCAGTCCCTTGCGCGTCATCTCCAGCAGCGCAGCAGAGAAGGGTGCAGATTGAGGCACGCTGGGCACGGCGTCGCCTGTGCGCATCACGTCGGCCACGTGCGTGAGCAGCTTGCGCCCGAGGCTGCCTCCCGGGTGAGTGCGGGCGAAGTCATCCGGGCCGAAGCCGCGCGCGTCCAAAAGCGCCACGGCCAGCGCATCGCCCAGTGCGAGCTGGGCCGTGGTGCTGGCCGTGGGAGCAAGGTTGAGCGGGCAGGCTTCTTGCTCGACCGCACAGTCAAGATGAATGTCAGCGTGCTGCGCCAGCGTCGAGTCGGCGCGGCCGGTAATGGCGACAAGCCGCGCGCCCAATCGCTTGACAAGCGGCACGATGCGCACGAGTTCCTCGCTTTCCCCCGAGTTTGACAACGCGATGAACACGTCGGTGTCGGTCACCATGCCCAGGTCGCCGTGGCTCGCTTCGGCTGGGTGGACAAAGTAGGCAGGGGTCCCAGTTGATGCGAGCGTTGCGGCCAGCTTGCGTGCGATATGCCCGCTTTTGCCCATGCCCGATACCACGACGCGTCCGCGACAACCCAGGATGCAACGGACCGTATCTTTGAAAGCGGTGGCCAGCGGTGGCTGAGCGATGCGCACAGCCAGCGCCTGGAGCGCAGCCGCCTCGATTTCCAGGGTGTTGCGGCCCAGCTTGAGGGCCTGTTCGGGGTTAAATGCAGGGTTCATCGGCCCGCAGTATAGGCAGCAGGAGGGCGAGGCGTCGTTCGGTGGACTTGGCCTACCCGCCGGCTTGGCGCGGGGCGTGAATGCGGTCCTGCGTCTCGATCACACGGCGCAGCCACACCACCATTAGCACTCCGGGCGCCGACACGACCACAGTCAGGAGATAGAAATGCGGCCAACCCCACGCCTCGACGAGATACCCCGTGGCCGGACCCACATAGACACGACCCACGGCCGAAAGTGCCGATAGCAACGCAAATTGCGTGGCCGAGAAACGCGCGTCGCACAGCGCGGAAAGGAAGGCGACAAAGGCGGCTGTGCCCATGCCGCCAGTGAAATTCTCGATCCCCACGGCCGCGGCCATCAGTGCCAGGTTTGAGGGCAGTACGGCAAGGGCCCAATAGGCCAGGTTGGACAAACCTTGGCCAATGCCGAACCACACCAGCGAACGCCAAAGCCCGAGTCGTGCAAGCCACGCCCCGCCCAGCAATGCGCCCACGATGGTGGCCGCGATGCCCATCGTCTTGTAAACCAGGCCGACCTCTGCAGGGCTGTAGCCGGCGCCGCGAATGAGAAAGGTGGTTGAAAGCGCGCCGGCGAAGGCATCGCCGAGTTTGTACAGGACGATGGTGATAAGCAGAGCCACGGCTCCGCGGCGCGCGAAAAACTCGCGCGCTGGCTCGACCACGGCCTCGGTTAAGCTGCGTGGCACCTTGATGTTGCTCGGCGTTGGGGGAGCGAAGAACGTGGCAAGCATGAGCGCAGCCATGATGCCAGCCATCAGCGCGTACATGCCGCGCCAACCCAGGTACTCGGCTGCCAGCCACAGGGCTAGGCCTCCCGAGACGAGCATCGCTAGGCGGTACCCGAGCACCGCTACCGCCGCGCCGGCGCCGCGTTCTTCCGGCGGCAGCAAGTCCGTCCGGTAGGCATCGATCACGATATCTTGGGATGCCGAAAAGAAGGCCACCGCGACGGCCAGCATCCCCACCGGTAACAAGCGCACATCCCGCGCGGCCAGTCCCAGCGCCGCTGCCAGACGGTCGAGCCCCGGCCAGGCGTTTGTCGCGGTGGGCGCCGGAATACCAACGATGGCCATCGCGGCCAAACTGGCCGCAAGAAGCGCCTGCATCAACAGCAGCCATCCGCGCCGACGTCCGAGTCCGCGCAGCAGCAACGGTGGTCGAATGCGGTCCATGCCCGGCGCCCATACGAACTTGAACACATACGCTTGACCGATCAACGTGGCGAAACCGATGGCCTTCAAACTCACGCCTTCGACTGTCAGCCAGGCCTGCAGCGTGCCCGCCGTGAGCGCCAGCGGCAAGCCTGAGGAAAAGCCAAGAAGAAGCAGTGCGGCCATGCGCCGATTCGCGAATACCTGGCGAAGCAAGACCCAGGGCGGAAGCCTTTCAGTGCGGTTTGGGGCGGCGGCAGACATGCGGTGCGAGCGAGGACAGGCCGTAGCATAGCCTCCGCTCCCCAGGCTTCACTTCGCACGCCCAATAACCCGCCCACTTCGTTTGAACCATGATGCCATCTCACCCGACCGCCCAAGATTTCGTCCGCTTCGCTGTAGACAGCGGTGTCATCCGTTTTGGCGCGTTTGTGACAAAGGCCGGGCGCGATACGCCGTATTTCTTCAATGCGGGTTTGTTCGACGACGGCGCCAAGCTTGGTCGGTTAGCGACGTTCTACGCCGATGCGCTGCTCGCCAGTGGCATCGAGTTCGACCTATTGTTCGGTCCGGCGTACAAGGGCATTGGATTGGCCGCCGTGGTCGCCGTTGAGCTGGCTCGGCGCGGGCGCAACGTGGGTTTTGCCTACAACCGCAAGGAGGCCAAGGACCATGGTGAAGGCGGCACGCTTGTGGGCGCGCCAATGACCGGTCGGGTGGTAATTGTCGATGACGTCATTTCCGCGGGCACGGCGATCGGGGAGTCCGTGCGCTTGATCTGTGCAGCGGGCGCAGCGCCTGTTGCGGTGCTGATTGCATTGGATCGCCAGGAAAAGGCTGCAACAGCCGGCCAGACTCTGGAGGCATCCGCCGTGCAGCACGTGCAGGCTGTGCACGGACTACCGGTGGTGGCCATCGCAAACCTTGACGCCTTGCTCGAAGCGCTCGCCTCGACGTCCAGCGCCGAGCTCGCGCAATGGTTACCGAAGGTCCGGGAGTACCGCGAGCGTTACGGTGTTTCAGCGCCTTGAGTGCTCTTGCTGGCAGATTGCCCCGCCTCGCACCATTCAGAGTGCATTGTCGCCGTGAGGCGACGAATAAAGTGATTTGTAATCATTGACATGGCGTCGATGTCGCCAAGACGGTCGGGTCATGGCGACATCACGCCTCCAAAACCATCTGATGTGACTCTCAATCGGGGAGCGGGGCCGGGATTGGCGTGCTTAACGTCATGATTTCAAAGGGGGTGGACACGCAGGCACGCCGTTTGCTTAGAGTGAGTTGGGTGGCGGCGTTATAGCTGCCCGCAACTTCAAAGCAAGGAGCCTCGCATGACTACAAACTCCCGTCTTGGCAGGGTGATTCCCGCCACCGGCGCAACCGTGTTCTTGTTGGCCTTGGGCAGCGTTCGCAGCCAGGCTGTCGCGGCGACGCAAGATAAGGTCGTGCAGCGGCCGAGCGTGACAAAGTTTGCGCGTCCACGTGATGACTCGGCAGGTCTTTGGTGGCCAAATCGCGGGTTCCAAATGTATAGCGATGATGCCAGCACTGCCGCCAGCGTTAAGGAAGCGTTCTCGACGGATGAGATCCTGAGACGATTGGATATCCGTGTGGAGGCTCGCAAGGGTGTTGCGCGTTTGAGCGGCGCAGCCGCCAGTGAGAAAGAGGCGGCCCGCGCGGTTCAGGTGGCGCGCGCCACCCAGGGCGTGAAGCTCGTCATGAGTGACCTGCAACTCCACACGTGACGGCCACGCCCTTCAGCGCAAAGCCGCTTGTCGAGGGAACTGTGCTCAGGTTCCCCGGACGTAAGGGTTGTGGCGGCGTTCGTCGCCAAATGTCGATTCCGGCCCGTGCCCGGGGATGAATGTGGTGTCGTCACCCATGGGCCAGAGCTTCTGCACGATGCTTTCGATTAGCTGCTGCTGGTTGCCGCGGGGAAAGTCGGTTCGACCGATGGATCCGGCGAACAGGATATCCCCGACCCAACATCGCCGTGCCTGGGGCTCATGAAAAACAACGTGCCCGGGCGTGTGGCCCGGGCAGTGGCGAACGTCGAAGCGCAGAGTGCCAAGCGCGAGGGTGTCACCGTCTTGAAGCCAGCGGTCGGGTGTAAAGGACTCGGCAGACGAAAAACCGAACATCTGCGCCTGCTGGGGCAGCATGTCAATCCAGAACTTGTCGTCCGAATGAGGGCCAACGATGGGTACGCCTGCGCGTCTCGCGGCAGGGGCCGCAGCGCCCGCGTGATCGATGTGTGCATGAGTCAGCCACACGGCTTGGAGTTCGACGCCCTCGCTCGCGACTGTTGCAAACACGCGGTCCAGGTCGCCTCCTGGATCCGTTAACACAGCTTGACCCGTTGCGTCGTCCCACAAGAGGCAGCAATTCTGTTCAAAGGGCGTGACTGGAATGATGCGGTAATTCAGCATGGAAAGAATAAGAGGTTTCGGATAACAAAGTTTAAAAAACTAGAACAAAAATTCAAAATCCTCCGGACGGCCACCAAAGATTTTGAGAACAAAGATTGAACATATGCCCGCGCATTCCCCTTCCTCGTCCGGCCCGACACGCAGTGTCGCCCAGGCAACGCCGACCGGTCAGGAGGGGGTCAAGCGGGCGGTTTGCGCTTGTTGTTCCGCCCTTGGCTGGATAAACTAGGCGCTGTTCGCGAATCGTATTGATTTGACTTAAAATTCGGTGCTTCTCATAGGAGAAGTTGCACATGAACGCCAAGTCGTTCCAGGCCCTGCTAGCGCAGGTCCCGTCCCTGACGGAAAGCCAACTCGACGCGCTGGTGCAGACGGTCGAGAAGCGGCGGGCCAAG
>JAKBCY010000134.1 GCA_021807445.1 Pseudomonadota bacterium | reverse complement strand
GGGAGCAATACCGCGAACGGCAGCGCTGATTGCCTCGGGCTCGGCTTGGCTAGGCGACGCCGCTCCGCTTGTTCCCTCCTGCCGTATCACTCCGCACACAATCGACGCAGTAAAGCGTGCCGTTCGGGCCATCGTCCTCCACCAAGCCGTGAATGTCGGTCGCGAAGCCTGGAAACTGCCGGTTGAATTCCCGCGCAAATTGAAGGTACTGAACAATCTTGCGGTTGAATCGCTCCCCCGGGATCAGCAGTGGTATGCCCGGCGGATACGGCGTAAGTAGCGCAGTCGTGATCCGCCCTTCCAACTCGTCGATGCCGACTCGTTCAATATCCCGGTGAGCCATGCGCGCGTAAGCCTCTGTGGGTGTCATGGCAGGCTGCAGATCCGAAAGGTACATCTCAGTCGTTAACTTTGCCACGTCAGCGGCCTCATAAGCGGTGTGGATGCGCTGGCAAAGATCACGCAGCCCAACGCGCTCGTAGACGGGATATTTGGCGATGAACTCGGGCAAGATGCGCCACAGCGGCTGGTTGCGGTCATAGTCGTCCTTGAACTGCTGCAATGCAGTCACCAAGGTGTTCCAACGACCCTTCGTGATGCCAATGGTGAACATGATGAAAAAGCTGTATAGGCTTGTTTTCTCGACGATGACGCCATGTTCAGCCAGGTATTTCGTCACGATGGCCGCTGGAATACCCGTTGCACTAAAGCGCCCGTTCAAATCAAGGCCTGGTGTGATGACCGTGGCCTTGATGGGATCGAGCATGTTGAAGCCGGGCGCCATTTCCCCAAAACCATGCCAGTTGGCCTGCGGACCAAGCAGCCAATCCTCCCGTGCGCCAATGTCCTCTGGCGCCAGCTCGTCTGGCCCCCAGACTTGAAACCACCAGTCATGACCGAACTCTTCGTCAACCTTACGCATTGCGCGGCGAAAATTCAGCGCCTCCAGAATGCTTTCTTCGACTAGCGCTGTACCTCCTGGCGGCTCCATCATGGCCGCGGCCACGTCGCAGGATGCGATGATGGCATATTGCGGCGAGGTGGAGCTGTGCATCAGATAGGCCTCGTTAAATCGGGATCGGTCCAAGCTTCGCGTTTCCGAATCTTGCACAAGAATTTGCGAAGCCTGGCTCAAGCCAGCCAGGAGCTTGTGCGTCGACTGGGTCGAGAAAACCATGGATTCCCGAGTCCGCGCGCGCCCTTGCCCAATCGCGTGCATGCCCGTGTAGAAAGGATGAAAGGTGGCGTGTGGCAACCACGCCTCGTCGAAATGAAGGGTGTCGATATAGCCGTCGAGCATGCCCTTAATGGTGTCCACGTTGTAGAGCACGCCGTCATATGTGGATTGTGTGATGGTCAGCACACGAGGTTTGACCTTCCCGGCCAGATGCGCAGTGAGCGGATTGGCGGCGATCTTGCGTTCGATGTTCTCGGGTTTGAACTCGTCGCGCGGGATCGGCCCAATAATGCCGTAGTGATTTCGTGTAGGCGTCAGAAAAACAGGTAACGCGCCGGTCATGATGATGGCATGCAGCACGCTCTTATGGCAATTGCGATCCACCACGACAACGTCCCCGGGCGCCACAGTGGAATGCCACACCATCTTGTTCGATGTGGATGTTCCGTTCGTGACAAAGAACAGATGATCGGCATAAAAGATACGTGCTGCGTTGCGCTCGCTCGCCGCCACGGGGCCTGTGTGGTCGAGTAACTGCCCTAGTTCGTCCACGGCATTGCACACATCCGCACGGAGCAGGTTTTCACCAAAAAACTGGTGGAACATCTGTCCCACCGGGCTCTTCAGAAAAGCCACCCCGCCTGAATGGCCCGGACAGTGCCACGAGTAAGACCCGTCCGCGGCATAGCCCACCAAGGCTCGAAAAAACGGTGGCGCGAGCGAGTCTAGATAGGTTCGCGCCTCACGAATGATGTGACGCGCGACAAATTCAGGCGTGTCCTCAAACATGTGGATGAACCCGTGCAACTCGCGCAGGATATCGTTTGGAATGTGGCGCGACGTCCGGGTTTCGCCATAGAGATAAATCGGAATCTGGGCATTTCGAAAGCGTATTTCCTCAATGAACGTGCGCAGGGTCTGCACCACTGGCGCTTCTGCCCCCGCCTCGGCTGCAGCGAATTCCTCATCGTCGATGGAAAGAATGAAGGCGCTCGCTCGTGATTGCTGTTGGGCAAAGCTAGAGAGATCGCCGAAACTCGTCACCCCCAAAACTTCGATCCCCTCGGCCTCAATGGCTTGCGCCAAAGCGCGGATCCCCAAGCCAGAGTTGTTTTCGGAGCGAAAGTCCTCGTCGATGATGACGATAGGAAAACGAAAGCGCATGATGAGCTCCGGTGAGGGACCCGCTCAGGAATTGAGCGAAACATGAAGTGTAGAAAATCCTGTAGGCACGATGAAATTGTCGTGCCGCCGGCCCAGCCCGCAATGCGGCGAGAAACGTAAGGCGGGCTTGGCGCCCGCCTGTGGTTCCCTAGCCGTCTTGAAATGGGTCGACTGCGCGCCACTCAGGCAGCGCGCTGTCCACGCTCCAATGCTCACGAGTGAGCTGCCACATTAACCAGGCGTGCGTTGAGAGCAAAGCCGCGACCAAGGCGGCGGGCACTGTATGGCCCATGGTTGTTCTCTGCTGCGTTCGTCGAGAGACGCCTTGCTGGGGCTAGGCTGGCTCGATCAATGGGCCGATATCTTCGTCATCATCGGCCTCGCGCGCTTCCTGCGATAGCGTCAAACAAAGCATGCCCAAGTAGTGCATGAGATCCGGATCAATCGGCTCGCCATCCAAGATCCCACTGAGGATTTCGACGCCCTTTTCCAGATCATCGCGGGTTTCTTCGTCGATCTGCATAACAGGCTCCAAGCTTTTCGCGCGCCTAATCACGCGCATCGTCCATTGTCACTCTCACGATTCATAGCCTACGCTTCGAAAGCTGCTTGTGTGTTTGCTTCAGCGCAAACAACTGCCATATTCGCCTCAAGCACAAAGGCGCGAAACTGGCTGCATCCCCTAGCCATCTCGATTCGATTAACCTCCCCTGAGCGCCATCAACGGCCACAATTTGGTCAATCGAGCAATGAATCTCGTCAAAAGCCGCCCGGACGGCTGCTGCACCTCGGATCTAGAGCGTAAGCGCCAATTCGCTGAAGGTGGAATCCCTCCCTCGCACGACACGATCCGCGTTCGCGCAGCCGCCTGCACTAGAGAACAATATGCGTCGGGCTCTTGGTGGGCTCCCATCCACTGCATTTGCGGGGACCCGCAGCGGCAATCCGACTCGAAGGGAGTTCACAAGTTCTCATGCTCGGCATGGGGTGGCGCGCCGAGCGCCAATCTCGATGCTTGCGACGATCAGGTGCCTCAGATCTATGATGAACGTCTCGTTTGAGGAAAAGCCATGATGAGCACCCCAATGCAATGGTGGATCGCCGCTGCCCTGCTGGTGGCACTGGAACTCACCAGCGGCACCTTTTATCTGCTGATGCTGGCAGTGGGAGCCGTGGCTGGGGCCATGGCCGCGCACCTTGGGTTGGGCGCACCGCTGCAGTGGGTGAGCGCAGCCCTAGTTGGAACCGCCTCGGTATACGCGCTGCACTCGATGCGAAAAAAACGCATCAACCCGGCGCCGGGGGCCAATCGCGATATCAATCTTGACATCGGCTCTGTGGTCCAGGTTGATGCTTGGGATGATCACGGCGAAGCTCGCATCCGCTACCGCGGCAGCGACTGGCAAGCGCGCTTCGGCGGAAAGGGTCCTCTGCAACCCGGTCACTTCCGAATCAAGGCACTTGATGGCAACACTCTGGTGCTTGAACCGATTGCAGCAAGCGCGACCGCACCCGCGCATGCACAATCAGGGCCTCATTCATCCTGACGGGTTACCCTCTTCAGGCACTGCCACCCCAGCAACCTGCCCATTCCGGAGATACGCATTGGAACTCGCACTCATTCTGGCCATCATTGGCATCATCATTGTCTCGCGCGGCGTGAAGGTCGTGCCGCAGCAACATGCATGGGTGGTTGAGCGCCTAGGCAAATACGACCGCACGCTCGCGCCGGGGTTGAGCTTTATTATCCCCTTCGTTGACCGCGTGGCATACAAACACATGCAAAAGGAAGTCCCACTGGACATTGCCAGCCAGGTGTGCATTACGCGTGACAACACTCAACTCACCGTGGATGGGATTCTCTATTTCCAGGTCACGGATCCAATGCGCGCAAGCTATGGCTCCTCAAACTACGTGCTCGCAATATCGCAGTTAGCTCAAACCACCTTGCGGAGCGTGATTGGCAAGCTTGAACTCGACAAGACGTTTGAGGAACGCGATTTCATCAATCACAGCGTCGTGTCGGCTCTCGACGAGGCGGCGGCCAACTGGGGCGTAAAGGTGCTGCGGTATGAGATTAAAGACCTCACGCCACCGGCGGAAATTCTGCACGCCATGCAACGGCAGATCACGGCGGAGCGCGAAAAGCGGGCAGTCATCGCAACGTCTGAGGGTGCACGCCAGCAACAAATCAACCAAGCCGAGGGAGAGCGGCAAGCCTTCATCGCCCGCTCAGAGGGCGAGCGCCAAGCGGCGATCAACCGCGCCCAAGGCGAAGCTGCGGCAATTGAGGCCGTGGCCAATGCGACAGCGCGCGCGCTCGAAGTTGTTGCATCGGCTATTGGAAAGCCTGGCGGCGTGGATGCGGTGCAGCTTAAAGTCGCTCAGCAGGCATTGGAAGCATATGCAGGCTTGGCAAAGACGAGCACAACTCTCGTCGTGCCCAACGACATGAGCCAAGCGGCCGGGCTGATCGCCTCGGCGATGGCTGTTCTGAAGAAGACCCAGTAAGTTTGCAACCTTGAGTCACGGGCATCGCGCACAAACCAACGCTGCACCTGATGCGGGAAGCTGCGCGCGCGAGGCGGCGCTGCGTGCTTTACTTTGCGGCAACCCCACGACGAAGGTGCGCTTGACCCTGGCTTTGCTTGATGATCTGAGACGTGGCGCGCTCACCATTGGCGCCGAGCGCATCTTCAACCCGCCGTCAGCAACGCTACCAGGTCGCCCGGCTCGCCCTGTACTGGTGCCACCCCAACAAGTGCCTCGACGCCGTCTTGGCACTTCGGAGGGACGCGCCGCACTGGTTCATGCGATAGCCCATATCGAATTCAATGCCATCAATTTGGCATTAGACATCGTCTGGCGTTTCCGCGACCTTCCCGAGGCGTTCTACCGCGATTGGCTGAACGTAGCGGCCGAGGAATCGCTTCACTTCACGCTTCTTCTTGAGCATCTGCTGGCCCTGGGATACGACTACGGCAACTTTCCAGCACACAACGGGCTGTGGAACATGGCCGAAAAAACAGGGGGCGACGTGCTTGCCCGTTTAGCCTTGGTGCCGCGCACGTTGGAGGCACGGGGCCTGGACGTCAACCCCGCTATACGCACCAAACTGGCGGCCGCGGGCGATGCCACCGCGGCCGCCATTCTCGACCGCATCTTGGCCGACGAGATCGGTCACGTCGAAATTGGCAACCGCTGGTACCGCTGGGCTTGCAAACAAGCTGGCCTGGATCCCGTTGCCGCGTACGCCGAGCTGAGCGTCCGCCATCAAGCGCCACGGTTGAAAGCGCCGTTCAACCACACAGCCCGGCTGCAAGCAGGATTCACGCAATCCGAGATTGATTGGCTCGAGCAAACCGCGGCAACAGCGTCGCCAATACCTTGAATGAACGTTGACCAGACGCTTCGCATGCGAACACGGGATATCGTTCTGGCGCTGATCGTGGTGGCGATCTGGGGCTTCAACTTTGTCGTCATCCAGATTGGCCTGCTCGATCTTCCACCGCTGCTTTTTACCACCTTGCGGTTTTTCTTTGCCGCGTTCCCTCTCGTATTTTTTGTGCGCAAGCCGGGAATTCCTTGGCTTCTACTAATGGGCTGGGGGCTGGCGCAATTCGCTTTGCAGTTTTCCTTGCTCTTCGTCGGCATGAAGCTGGGCATGCCAGCTGGGTTGTCGTCACTGGTAATCCAGCTTCAGGCTTTTTTCACTATTGCCTTGGCTTGGGTGCTTTTGCATGAACATGCGCGCGCTGGCCAGTTGGTCGGGGCTGGCATTGCACTGAGCGGAATGGGCATCGTGGCGTGGCATCTTGACACACGAGCCACGCTGACCGGATTGCTGCTCGTCATGGGCGCGGGCCTGTCCTGGGCGATGGCAAACATTCTGGCTAAGCGCATGGGCCGGGTGCAGCCGTTGGCCTTGGCTGTGTGGGGCAGTCTTATCGCCGTACCGCCGCTATTCATGGCCTCGGTCTTGATCGAAGGGCCACGGGTGATATGGCATGCCCTTCAGGCATTGAGCCTCGAATCCTCGTTGGCGATACTCTTCCAGTCTTACCCGAACACGCTGCTCGGTTTCGGCGTTTGGTCCATGCTCGTGCGCCGCTACCCGGCAGCACAGGTTGCGCCCTTTAGCCTTCTCGTGCCAGTCGCCGGCATGGTGTCGGCCAGCTTGGTTCTACACGAAACCCTACAGGCGTGGAAGATCGCGGCTGGGGTCTTGGTTCTAGGCGGACTGGCCGTGAACCAATTCGCTGGCGCACTGCGGGTGTTGCTCCGGCGCGCATTGGACTAGACGCCTTACTGACTCGATGCTAGCGATCCCGGGCACCCCGCCCTCATGGCTGCATCCATTTACAGCATATAGCGAACCAATCGCAAGCCTACAAGGATGCCACAAGCATCTGCGCGGTTTTTCTCTCCGTCTTGAAAGACGCGGCTCGCCGTGCATCCAGGTTAATGGCGAGACAGCTAGCAGGGATGCTAGCCAGAAAGCCCCTCCTCCTCTTAAGCCAGAAAGTAAGTGCGCAGGCCGCTTAGCAACATGTTTACGGCGATCGCCGTGAGAATCAGCCCCATGAGTTTCTCCCCCGCTCGCATGACTGAATCGCCGACCCACTTCAGAAGAGTCTCAGCGATCAGGAAAAGGCTGCTTGTAACGACGATAGCTGCTGTAAGAGCAGCCACCCACGTCCACAGTTGTCCAGGTTGACGCGCGGTCAGAAGCAGCACAGCTGCCAGCGCCGAGGGCCCGGCCAGTAGCGGAATAGCCAAAGGGAAGATCATGGGTTCACGGCCGTCGCTCCCACCGAAGATTT
>JAKBCY010000133.1 GCA_021807445.1 Pseudomonadota bacterium | reverse complement strand
GAGCATGAGACGGGGGCTCGTGGCAATCAACATCGTCATGCCGCCGAGCAACACAAGGGAATTGCGTAGCCCCATTGACAGACTCGATCCCACCACGGTTTGCACCAGGGTTGTATCCGTGGTCAGTCGCGAGAGCACTTCCCCTGTTTGGGTATGCTCAAAAAACTGCGGAGACTGGGCGAGTACATGGCTGTATACGCGGCTGCGCAGGTCGCACGTCACGCGCTCGCCCAGCCAGCTGACCATGTAGTAACGCGCAGCTGAGAACACGCCGAGCAGAAGGGCCAAGCCAAAGAGTCCGGCAAAGTGGATAGCTAACCCGCCGCTGCTCGCAATCTTTGCCGGGTTACTCAGACCGCCGTCGATCAGCCAACGCAGCGCCAGGGGGAAGCCCAACGTGCTGCAGGCCGCCAGCAGAAGGAATAGCAATGCCAGGACAACGCGCCCGCGGTAGGGGCGTATAAAGGGCAGCAGTTGCCGCAACGGGCCGATGTTGCGCGTGGCGGCTAAAGCGGGGCGCGATGTGGAAACATCCATGCTCCATCCTAGCCGGTGCCAGTTGCAGTTCATGAGTGGGCGCGGCTAATCCCCCGTATCGGCAGACGGACTTGGCGCCTGCGTATAGTCACGTGATGACCGCCCGCGCTCCCATTTCCACTCTTCTTCCAATCCCTGCCATCCAGATCGAGGGTGCACGCCAGAATAATCTGAAAAATCTCAGTTTGGACATTCCGACGGGGCAAATCGTGGTGGTCACGGGGGTGTCCGGCTCCGGTAAAAGTTCGTTGGTGTTCGACACCGTTTATGCGGAGGGGCAGAGGCGCTATGTTGAGACCTTTTCGCCTTATGCGCGTCAATTCCTGGATCGCATGGACCGACCGCGGGTCGATCGCATCCACGGCATCCTGCCCGCCATTGCCATTGATCAGACAAACACGGTACGCACCTCGAGGTCGACCGTGGGGACGATGACTGAGTTGGCAGACCACCTCAAACTTTTGTTCGCGCGCTCCGGTCGGTTGTCTTGCCGCCAATGCGGCCAAGAGGTGCGCCGCGATAACCCGGCGAGCATTGCGGCGGACCTCCATAAGCGTGCCGCCCGGGCAGGCGATCCGCGCTTGGTGCTTACCTTTCCCGTGACGATCCCTGAGGGGTTGACGGAGGACGAGATCTTGCACGGTCTCGTGTCCCAGGGTTACACGCGTATTCACCATCGGGACGACCGGATCTTGCATGTCATCCAGGACCGATTCCGCTGGAGTACGGTCGAGCGTTCGAGGCTGATTGAGGCTGTAGAGGCGGGCCTGCGCTTGGGGCAGGGCCGAATAGCGGTGTGGACACTTGCCGAGCCTAGCGCACCTGACGCTGTAGGAAACGTCCACCCTTGGCGCTACTCCTCCGACCTGCATTGCGCGCATTGTGACATCGCATACCGCGATCCGAGCCCGGGCCAGTTCAGCTTCAACTCTCCAGTAGGGGCCTGCGAGACCTGTCGCGGCTTTGGGCGTACGCTGGGCGTGGATTGGGGCTTGGTGATTCCGGATGCGCGCAAAAGCCTGAACCAAGGGGCCGTCAAGCCGTGGCAGACCGCAAGCTTCAAGGATGCCCAGAAGGATTTGGAGCGATATGCGCAAGGCGCTGGCGTGCGTCTCAATGTGCCATGGGCCGAACTGACCGACGGCGAGCGCCATTGGGTGATTGAGGGAGACCCGCACTGGAAAGGTCAATGGGAAAAGCAGTACTACGGCATTCGCCGGTTCTTCGACTGGCTGGAGACCAGAACCTACAAGATGCATGTGCGCGTGCTGCTCTCGAAATACCGCAGTAGCAGCATTTGCCCGGCATGCGCAGGCGCGCGCCTCAAGCTCGACGGTCTGCTCTGGCGCGTCGGCAGTCGCGAGATGGCGGATATGGCGCTGGGCGGCGGCCAGAGGTTTCGGCCGCCTGGCGTCGGTTGGAGCGACGTGGTGCTTGGGCAGGTCCCCGGATTATCTTTGCATGATGTAATGCAACTCCCCATTGAACGCGCGCACGCGTTCTTCGCAGACATGGAGAGCGAGTTTGGGGCGGACGCCGCGACGCGTCTGCTGCTGGACGAAATCCGTGCGCGCCTTCGCTACCTGCTCGACGTAGGCCTAGGTTACCTCACGCTTGATCGACAGTCTCGCACCCTTTCAGGCGGTGAGGTGCAACGCATCAATCTCACCACGGGGCTGGGTACGTCGCTCACCCAGACACTATTCGTGCTTGACGAGCCGTCCATTGGGTTGCATCCGCGCGATCTTCACCGTTTGAATACCGTCCTGAAAGGTCTGAAAGAAGCGGGCAATTCCTTGCTGATCGTCGAGCATGACCCACAGGTCATGCTGGCGGCCGATCATCTCCTTGAATTGGGCCCTGGTGCGGGTGAACACGGGGGGCAGCTGGTCTTCCAGGGAGACCTCGCCGGCCTGCGACAAGCGCCCACGCTTACCGGTGCCTATCTTCGGGGCGAACGACGGGTGCAGCCCGATCGTGCACCGCGCCGTCTCGCCGTTGATGCCACTGGGGGCCTCACTGCGCCGCGGCTCATCTTGGAAGGCGTGCGCGAGCACAATCTACGGGCCATCACCGCAGAGTTTCCGTTGCGCGCGCTGGTGGCCGTAACGGGGGTGTCCGGCTGCGGAAAGTCGACCTTGGTGGGCGATGTGCTTTACCCCGCTCTTGCGCGCGCGCTGGGCAAGACAGCGTCCGAGCCGGGCGCGCATGACCGTTTGCTGGGTGCGGAGCAGGTCGCGGATGTTGTGTTGGTGGATCAATCATCCATGGGGAAGACGGCGCGATCAAACCCAGTGAGTTTTGTGGGAGCCTTTGATGCCCTGCGTAAGCGCTTCGCCGCGTTGCCCGAGGCGAAGAGGCGTGGTTATACGGCGGGGACCTTCAGCTTCAATAGTGGGGACGGTCGATGCCCCGCCTGCGGGGGCTCAGGCTTCGAGCACGTCGAGATGCAGTTCCTTTCTGACGTTTACTTGCGCTGCGCGGAATGCGACGGACGGCGCTATCGCGCCGAAGTTCTCGAGGTCAAGATCGACCTCACCGACGGCCGCCGGCTGAGCGTTGCCGATGTTCTGGAACTCACTGTTGCCCAGGCACTGAGTGCATTCACTGGCGATCGCGATCTGCAGTTTGGACTGAAGGCGCTGGCCGCAGTCGGATTGGATTACCTGCGGCTGGGTCAACCGACGCCCACTCTGTCCGGGGGTGAAGCACAACGGCTCAAGCTTGCGGCGTTTCTCGCCGAGGCGCGAAAGATGGTGGGACGCGGCGCGCGTAAGGGCAGTTTATTTTTGCTCGATGAGCCAACGACGGGTTTGCATTTCGATGATATTGCCAAGCTGCTGCGCGCTTTACACGAACTCGTTGACGCCGGACACAGCGTCGTATTGATCGAGCACAATCTGGATATGGTCGCAGCAAGTGACTGGGTGATCGACCTCGGTCCTGACGGTGGCGATGGGGGAGGGACTATCGTGGTTGCAGGCCCGCCAGATGCAGTGGAGTCGTGCGTCGTATCGAGTACGGGTCGAGCTTTGGCAGCCTACCGATCACAAGTCGGGAGATGGGAAGAATCAAATCGGACGCCGGCCATGCCGCGCGCAATCCACGTGCCAGCGCGTGAACAGCATGATCCGCGTGCCTTGGCGTTGTCGGACGCATTTCACGGGGGTGCCAGCAACTTTGACCTTCAGCAGGTCGAAAAGGAGCAAGGCGCTTATTTGGCGCAGGCAGTGCGGCGAGCGCGCGAGGGATTTATCGCGATCCGCCACGCCCGCGAACACAACCTGTGCAATATCGACGTCGATTTGCCGCGTGGAAACATGACGGTCATCACTGGTGTCTCGGGGTCCGGGAAGAGTTCCCTTGCCTTTGATGTACTGTTCAGCGAAGGGCAGCGCCGCTATCTGGAATCGATCAACGCATACGCGCGGCAGTTTGTGCAGCCGCCGCCCCGCCCGGATGTCGACGCCATCTTTGGCATTCCTCCAACCGTCGCGATCGCCCAACGCACCAGCCGTGGGGGGCGCAAAAGCACGGTCGGTACCCTCACCGAGGTTCATCCCTTCCTCCGCTTGATCTACGCGAAGCTGGGCACCCAATATTGTCCCGACTGCCAAGTTCCCATCGCCCCGCAGAGCGAGGAGATGATTGTTGGGCAATTGCTACGTGAGCTTCGGGGGCAGACGGTGGGTGTCATGGCACCTCTCGTGGTCCGGCGCAAAGGGATCTATATCGAGCTCGCGCAATGGGCTTCCAAGCGCGGCCACAGCCATTTGTGGGTGGATGGTCTGTTTCTTCCTACGGATCCCTGGCCACGGCCTGATCGCTTCCGTGAGCACGACATTTCTCTGCCGCTGGGCGAGTTGACGGTGGCGCCGGAGAACGAGCCGGGCTTGCGTGCGCTCGTGCACGAAGCTGTGCAACTCGGCAAGGGCATGGTTCAAGTGGTATGGCCGCTGCCTAAACTGCGAGTTGCAATGGCTGCCGGCGACGTCGTCGGCGCCCACGCTGGCCTGGATCTACGCCAGTTCAGCACGCGTCGCGCCTGCCCGGTGTGTTCGCGCAGTTTCCCTGAGCTCGACCCTCGTCAGTTCTCCTACAACTCCTCCGCGGGCTGGTGCTCGACCTGTTTTGGCACTGGCGTGCATCTAGAGGGCTTTGATGCCGAACAGACGGGCGAAGAGGGCGCTTGGAGGGAACGGGGTGAGGCACATCCGTGCGGGCAGTGCCATGGGTCTCGCCTGAATCGCGTGTCGCTGGCTGTAAGGTTCCGCGACCGGTCCATTGCAGATCTTTCGGCCTTGGCCGTGGACGCCGCGCATGCTTGGTTGACCCAGTTGCTGCTGGACTCTCGTGAGCAGGCGGTTGCGCGTGACGTGCTTGACGAGATTCAAACACGCCTCCAGTTTTTGCAGCGCGTGGGCCTTGGCTATTTAGGGCTTGATCGTGCGGCGCCGACGCTCTCAGGTGGCGAGGCACAACGCATTCGTCTCGCCGCGCAACTCGGAAGCAACCTGCGCGGCGTTGCCTATGTGCTCGATGAGCCGACCATTGGGCTTCACCCGCGTGACAACCAGCGTTTGCTTAGCGCACTGGATGATCTGCGCGCGCGTGGCAACACTCTCGTGGTGGTTGAGCACGATGAAGACACAATTCGGCGCGCAGACAGCATTCTTGACATTGGGCCCGGCGCAGGGAGCCAAGGCGGCCGCGTGGTCGCTCAAGGCACGCTCGAGGAACTGATGCACCACCCAGATTCAATCACGGCCCGCTATCTTCGCGAGCCACTTCGTCACCCTCTGGTGCCGCGGCCCGCTACGAGCCATCAAACTCCAGCGTTGGATGTGCGTGGCGCGCATCTGCACAATCTGCGCAACATCGATGTGCGATTCCCGGTTGGAAGACTATCCGTGGTGACAGGGGTCTCAGGATCGGGGAAGTCGAGCCTTGCGCGTGGCGTGCTATTCGCAAGCGCCAAATCTTTATTGGAGGGCGAAGAGCCTTCGATAGGCTGCACAGCCGTTTTGGGCATGGAGTCGATAGGGCGCGTGCTCGAGGTGGACCAGACGCCTATTGGCAAGACCCCACGATCATGCCCGGCCACATACGTAGGCATCTGGGATGTGATTCGGCGTTTGTTCGCAGACACGCTGGAAGCGCGTATGCGCGGCTTTAACGCCGGTCGGTTCTCTTTCAACACCGGCCCGGGACGCTGCCCGAGCTGCGAGGGCCAGGGAGCGGTGCGGGTGGAAATGAACTTTCTGCCGGACGTCATCCAGCCTTGTGACGATTGCGGCGGGCTACGCTTCAACGCCGAGTCCTTGAGCGTCAAGCTGCGAGGACTTTCGGCCGGCGAGGTGCTGAATTTGAGCGTGGATGAGGCTCTCGATTTTTTCGCGGCGCATCCGCGTATCACGCGCCCGCTGCAACTCCTCCAGGACGTCGGGCTGGGTTATCTTCGTTTGGGGCAACCCAGTCCCCAGCTCTCGGGCGGCGAGGCTCAGCGGCTGAAACTCGTGACCGAACTTGCAGCCGCGGCCCCCAGGCCCACTTTGTACGTCCTTGACGAGCCCACCGTGGGCCTTCATATGGCTGACGTGGAGAAATTGATCCGCGTATTGCTGCGTCTCGCTGAGACTGGTCACACTGTGGTGGTGATCGAGCACAATCTGGACGTGATGGCGTCAAGCGATTGGATTGTCGACCTCGGACCTGAGGGTGGGGCGGGTGGAGGCGCTTTGGTCCGGCAAGGTCCGCTAGCCGAGTACGTCGATGCCGGAATTTGTGGGCACACCGCGCAGGCCCTCAGCGTCTTTCTTCGTGAGCGCGGCCACGCTCGTCGACCGGTCGGGGCGTAAAGTCGGGCGTGCTTGCTACCTCGCGCTTTTGCCGGTTACGGGGCCTTGTCTGCTTGACAGAGGAGCGACTTGACGACCCTCGCGTGCTCGGGAAAAAAGGGAGCCGCGTCGATTCACGCCTTGGCAAGTTTAGTAAGTCCAGTCGCATCGAGTGCCGCCTGTAAGCACTCCCGGATGTTCTCGGCCTGTCGGCAAGATGCCTCGGGCTTAATGCCAGTGAGGCGCACGCCAGACCGTCGCCGATAATTTGTCTGGCAATGCCGCCGATGGAGAGGCGTGTGAGACGATCTTCTGCCATTGCCAGAAATGGGCGGCTCCCCTGCGCGTGCCCATGCATGTCATTGCAGCGGAACCTCGGTACGAAGACATTGTCTGTAGGATCGAATGCAGTTCAAGGTGGCCGGCGCGCTCCGCCGCCACCATGTTTCCGTTCCAGGAGCCCGCCGGCGGGCTGGTTTCGTTCGCGCGCGAGGAACTGAGCAAGGCACGATTAGGGCGGACCTAGGCGTGGCTATTGCCGTCATGGCGCCCACCGGTCAGGCGACCAATTGCACCCATGCACAGAAGTGGCGGCTGGAGAAAACGGCCACGCCGCGATCCGACGCTTGCAGCGCAAGGTGTATCAGCCAGGCCGGGCAGCAATGCCGCGATCGTGCACGCATTCTGGGGCACGACGAAAGCGTATTCGACTGATAAGACGCCGCATACGGGCAAGCTCAGTCTTGCCGTGCCGACGCCGCACGCCTCGCAGCGATGTGATGTGATGTGATGTGATGTGATG
>JAKBCY010000132.1 GCA_021807445.1 Pseudomonadota bacterium | reverse complement strand
ATGGGCGCGTTTATCCGCAAGGACAAGAAGGGCGTCGAAGCGGACATCGACCGTGTGTTTAGCATTTTTCCCCGTTTGAAGGAGCGGCGTACTCAGCTTGCGGGCACCATGTCGGGCGGTGAGCAACAAATGCTTGCCATGGGACGGGCGTTGATGTGCCAGCCGAAACTCCTGCTGCTCGATGAGCCGTCCATGGGCTTGTCGCCGATCATGGTTGACAAGATCTTCGAGGTTGTGGCGGACATTGCCAAGCAGGGGGTGACGATTCTTCTTGTCGAGCAAAACGCCAAGCGAGCCTTGGAGCTGGCACAGCGTGGCTACGTGATGGACTCCGGCACCGTCACCATGACCGGCTCAGCTCATGAGCTTTTGCACGACCCACGAGTGCGAGCCGCTTATCTCGGTGAGTAGATGAGGCAGTGGGGTCGACGCAGCGCACGGTGGTCTGGACTTCTCGCTGCACGGCCCGCTGCACGTGCCTTTGCAACGGTGCGCGCGGCGTGGACGCGTCAAATCGGCTCAGGCGGCCGGCCCCGCCTTGTCAGCTTCCGTTGTAAAGGCGTCGGCGTAAAAGGCATCCTCGGGGAGGTGGCATAGTGTGGTGAAGTCTGATTGGGCAGCATCCACCATGACCGGCGCACCGCAAGCATAGACCTCGTGGTTCGAAAGGTCCGGGATGTCGTGCATCACCGCGTGGTGCACGAATCCAGTACGGCCACTCCAAGCGTCGTCATCCTTGGGCTCTGACAGTACAGGCACATAGTCCAGCCAAGGTAGCGCCGCGGCTTGTGCCTCAGCCCAACCATGTAAGTACAAATCGGCCTTGGTGCGACAGCCCCAATACAGCACTGCGGGGCGCGTATTGCCTCGCGCTTGCATGGCTCCAACGATGGCTTTGATCGGCGCCAACCCTGTACCGGAGGCCAGCAGCACGAGCGGTTTTTGACTATCCTCCCGAAGGTAAAAGCTGCCAAAGGGGCCTTCCAGGCGCAAGATGTCCCTGTCCTTCATCGCATCGAAGACATGATCCGTGAATTTGCCCCCGGGCATGTGCCTGACATGTAGTTCGATCTGCTTGTCCTCGGCGCTTGGCGCATTTGCCATGGAATAGCTGCGCCGGGTGCCGTCGCGTAGGATAATCTGCACATACTGACCGGCGTGATAGTCGAGGCGATCGTTTGCGGGAAGCTGCAGATGGATGATGGCTACGTCAGGCGTTGGCCGCACGATTGAGATGACGCGGCAAGGCATTTTTTTCACGGGGAACATACCTGCAGCGGGCAGCTCGTGGCTTTCGATCACGAGGTCGGTCTTCGGTGTTGTGCGGCAGGCCAGGACGAAACCTGCTGCGCGTTCGGCTTCCGAAAGAGCCTTAAGCTGATGCACGCCGAGTTCGAATTCACCCGAAATCCAGCGGCATTTGCATGAACCGCAAGCCCCGTCCTGACAACCATAGGGAAGCCCCACGCCCTGCCGAATGGCGGCGGCCAGAACGGTTTCGCCATTGCCAACTTCGAACTGATGTTCGCTGGGTAAAACTCTTACTGTCAGGCTCATGATTGACTTGATTCCATGTTGATGCGTGTGTTTCGTAAACCTCGATTGCTCATCGTCGGCTGTGGCGACGTCGGTATGCGGCTGGCTGAGCTCGCGCGACCGCGCTTTCGCGTCATCGCACTCACATCAAATCCGCAGCGCGCGGGGGTCCTGCGCCAGGCGGGTATTGTTCCTTTGATTGGCAATCTGGACGATATGAACAGCCTTTGGCGCCTTGCCGGCTTGGCGCGTTGGACGGTCATGTTGGCGCCGCCACCTGCCGCCGGGTTGCACGATCCGCGCTCAATGCATCTCGCCGCCGTGTTGCGGAAAGGAATGATAGGTCCAGCGCGCGCCCAACCGATGCGCTTGGTCTACGCCAGCACCTCGGGAGTCTATGGCGACTGTGCGGGCGCGCGCGTGCATGAGACGCGTCCTCCCCATCCCCAGTCCGGACGCGCTCGTCGGCGCCTGGATGCCGAGGTCCGTTGGCGCGGGTTTGGCCGAAGCGCTCACGCGCGCGTCGGCATTCTGCGCGTGCCTGGAATTTACGACGCGCGCGAGCGCTCACCGGCAAAGCGCTTGCGCCAAGGCATCCCGGCTCTATGCCCGCTGGATGATGTCTACACAAACCATATCCACGCGGATGATTTGGCGCGTATCGTCCTGTTGGCGCTGTTTCGCGCCGACCCCAACCGGATTTACCACGCAAGCGACGATAGCTGCATCAAGATGGGTGAGTATCTTGATCTTGCTGCGCGAGAGTATGGGATGTCGCCGCCACGTCGGGTGGCGCTGGCGCAGGCGCTGGCAAGCGGCATCTCACCCATGGCTTTAACCTTCATGACGGAATCGCGCATATTGGACAATACCCGCATGCGCACGGAACTTGGCGTAGTTTTGTGTTATCCACACGTAGCGCAAGGGCTCCGAGGCGAGTGGTCGCGCGCCCTGCCAGAAGAATCGGGCTCAGAAAAACGGGCAGATTGACCCGCCCGTTTCCCCGGCCGTGTGCAGAATCAGCGCGCGGAGGCGTTGTTTTCCGGGATGTTCAATGTTGGCAATGCCTTGCGTGTCTCGACCAGCATCAATGGGCCCTCATCCTTCAGCGCTAAGGGCTTGCGCTCGCGCGGCGCATGCTTTGGCGCCGTCGCCCGGCGCAGAGCGCGTTGCGCCTGTTCGACGCGCACGGGATCAGACTGCACCCATTGCAGCCCGGCAGCCTGCACCACCGCATTGAGTTCAGGAATGGGCAACGACTCCAGGGGGGTGGCAGTGGAGCGGACATCTTGGTCGCTGGGGATAACGGGCTCGGCCTGCGCAGGAGTCACTGCGCTCTCAGCCGCAATCAATGCAGGCGGCTCGACCGAACTTTGCGCGGTCGCAGGACGCTCAGCTACCTCGGCGCTCGGTTGCCCGGCATCTTCGGCTTGACCGCTGGCATGCGTAGGCATGATCTCGGTCCCCGCACCCGCCACAGACGCCACCGTATAGGTGGCAGGAGGGGACTCGACATCTGGCAGGGATGGCGCCTCAGCGGCGAGCTGTGAGGTCGGCACTTGATCCAAAGGGGTTGTGTCCTGCCGAACCAGGGCTTCCTGGTCTTCAGCGTTCGCGGTATCGGTCATCCCCGCCTCCTGCGATCGGCCACCGCGGCCTCCACGACGCCGGCGGTTTCGGCTTCGACGGGTCGCGTCGCCACTGCCGCTGTCCGGCAGCGGCGCCGCGTCATCGGGCGCAGGCGATGCTGTGATCTCGGTTGGCGCGACGGGCGGCTTGATCGATTCGTCTGGCGGGAAAGCTCCGGGTTGTTCGGACGGCGCACGCGCGGGCACCGGCAAGGTCAGCCCGAAACTCTCCCAGGTTTCTTCCCCAGTTGCGGGAGCCTGAGACTGGCGCGGCGGCTGGCGCCCGTTGCGTTGCCCGCGCTCCTGGCGTTCACCGCGGTCGGCACGCTCTGTGCGCTCAGCGCGGGTGGGCAGTGTTTCGCCCGATTGTGCGGACCGGGTGCCTTTGGTGGATTGCTGCGCAAGGCCTCCCCCGACCACGCTGCGCTCACCCCGACCGGAGCGGCCCTTGGCGGCTGTCGTATCCAAGGCGCCTTCGCTTTGCCCCTGGCGGCGCCCCTCGCTTGGTGCCGCGGGTTCACGTGCGCTGCGTTCGTTGCCCTTGGGGCCCTGCCGGCTACCGTCGCGCCCGCGACCCCGATTGCCTCGGGCCGTGCCGTTGCCATTGCGGTTCGGTGCGCTGCCCGGAGCGGATGGTGTGGGTGCCGGCGCAGGCGCCGCCGTGACCTGAGCAGAGGCCTGCGTCTCGCCGGCCCCGAATACTTTGCGCAGCCAACCGAAAAATCCGGTGCCACCGGGGATGGCGGAAGTCTCAACCTTGACCGACGGGGCAGCAGAGGGGGTAGGAGCAGGCGTGCCTGATGCAACAGGCCCAGACGGCGCCGGCCCTTCGGGCGTGATGCCACGAACGAGGGCTTCCTGGCGTGGCCGCTCATCCTTTTCGCTGCGCAGGATGGTCGTTTCCTGCTCGAACTCTTCCGCCATGCGGTAGCTTACGGGGAGATTTTCCAGACGTGGATCGTCGTGCTTGAGGCGCTCGAGCTTGTAATTCGGGGTCTCGAGCTGCTTGTTCGGCGCCAACAGCACAGAGGCGCGTTGACGCAATTCGATCTTGGTGATCTCGGCGCGCTTCTCGTTGAGCAGGAAGGAGGCGACCTCCACCGGAACTTGCACGTGCACCGCTGCCGTGCCTTCCTTCATCGCCTCTTCCTGAATGATGCGCAGAATCTGCAACGCGCTGGACTCGGTATCGCGGATATGACCCGTTCCATTGCAGCGCGGGCAAGTCACGTAAGCGCCTTCGGACAGAGCAGGCCGCAGGCGTTGGCGCGAGACCTCAAGCAAGCCGAACTTGGAAATTTTGCTTGTTTGCACGCGCGCGCGATCTTGCCTCAGGCAGTCACGCAGTCGATCCTCCACAGCACGCTGGTTCTTGGGCTCATCCATGTCAATAAAGTCCATGACAATGAGTCCGCCCAAGTCGCGCAGCCGCATCTGGCGCGCGATTTCCTCCGCAGCTTCCAGATTGGTGCGCAGTGCTGTGTCTTCGATTGCGCTTCCGCGCGTAGAGCGCGCGGAATTGACGTCGATGGCCACAAGGGCCTCGGTGTGGTCGATAACGATCGCGCCGCCGGACGGCAGGTTCACCGTGCGCGAGTATGCGGTCTCGATCTGGTGCTCAATCTGAAAGCGCGAGAACAAAGGAAGATCATCGCGGTACCGCTTCACCCGATCCACGTTATCGGGCATGACATGTGCCATGAACTGATGGGCCTGCTCGTACACGTCCTGTGTGTCGATCAGAATTTCGCCGATGTCACTCGTGAAGTAATCGCGGATTGCGCGAATGACCAGGGAGGATTCCTGGTAGATGAGGAAAGCCCCTTTTTGCGATCCGCCGGCCTCCTCGATCGCCGTCCATAGCTTGAGCAAGTAGTTCAAGTCCCACTGGAGTTCCTCAGCGCTGCGCCCGATGCCAGCCGTCCGGGCGATCAAACTCATGCCGTCAGGGTACTGCAACTGCTCCATGGTTTCGCGCAGTTCCTGGCGATCATCGCCTTCAATGCGGCGACTCACGCCACCGCCGCGCGGGTTATTGGGCATCAGCACGAGATAGCGCCCTGCCAGAGAGATGAAAGTGGTGAGCGCAGCGCCCTTATTGCCGCGCTCCTCCTTTTCCACCTGCACCAACATTTCCTGGCCTTCGCGGATCACGTCCTGGATACGTGCCTGCGAGGGCGCCACGCCTTCCTTGAAGTAGCGCCGCGAGATCTCTTTGAACGGGAGGAAACCGTGACGTTCCTCGCCGTAGTCGACGAAACATGCTTCGAGTGATGGCTCAACCCGGGTGACGACGGCACGGTAGATGTTGCCCTTGCGCTGCTCGCGTCCGACTTGCTCGATGTCGATATCCAGCAGCTTCTGACCTTCGACGATGGCGACGCGGAGCTCTTCGGCCTGCGTCGCGTTAAACAACATGCGTTTCATTTCAATTTCTCCATCCCACCCCTTGGGCGGGCTGCGTGACTGCAACGGGGCCACTCGGACCCAACTCGCGCAGCAGGCACGGTGCCAGACTGGAGAATGACCACGCGGAGGCGAGCAAGCTCGCCTCCGCTTTCAGGACAAAAACCTCGTGCGTGAGGCGCAGCCACCGGGATCTGCGCATGGATGCATGCCCAGACACGGAGAGGCTTCACACGTTCCATCCGCTGACCGCAACCCCAGACGAAGCGCCGCGCGGCATGGGATGCCGACTGCGGGCGCAGTGCGCGGGGTAGGGTAATGACAGTTGGGAATGGGCACGTTATGCGTTTTGTCATGGACCGCGGCTTGCGGCCGGGTCAAATGGGGCATTCTGTTCGTTCAGACTTCGAGCTTGCTGATCCAGCGACGGGCCAGACAACCTCTTTGGTCTGGGCCGCCGGATTTGCGGACTTCGGCGCTGCGCAGAGACCATGCCCATCGGTTGGGTTGCCACTCCGGGACTCCCATTTGCGGAATCCTCGGAAGCGGCATGGATGCGGACCTAAAATGCCAACTCAGTAGGCGTGAATCCTTCAATTTGATTCAGGCTCTACGGCATTCAGATGCACATCCCTCCACTCAGCCGGCCTCTGTTCGCACGCGCTTCGTACGCCAATTATATGCACCCTCCTGCTCCAGCAGCCGCTACCGTGCTCCCCGTGGGCGAATCGGGTGCAGGCCAACGCTTGGATAACTTTCTTGCGCGAGTGCTCAAGGGGGTGCCTCGCAGCCACATTTATCGCATCGTGCGTTCGGGCGAGGTGCGCGTCAACGGGGCGCGTGCGCAAGCTTCGCAGAAGTTGAATGGGTCTGACCACGTGCGCGTACCTCCGATCCGCACCACGCCACCAGGGGCGAAAGCACCCGCTCGGCAATACCCCATTCTCCATGAGGATGCGTGGCTACTGGCCATCAATAAGCCAGCGGGAGTCGCCGTGCATGGCGGTTCGGGTCTGAGCTTCGGGGTGATCGAGTCCATGCGTGCGGGTCAGGACGGGCGTTTTCTGGAGTTGGTTCATCGGCTCGACCGTGACACTTCCGGAGTGTTGCTGCTGGCCAAAAAGCGAAGCGCACTGATCACCTTGCACGCCAGCCTGCGCGAGCGCGAGGCTGACAAGCGGTATTTCGCACTCGTGGCCGGATTGTGGAAGGGCGATGCAGTCACGGTGAACAAGCCCCTGCATAAATTTCTCACAGCCTCGGGCGAGCGGCGTGTAAGGGTGGCGGCGGCTGGCGAGGGCCAACCGGCGCGAAGCCAGTTTCGGGCCTTGGAGCGTTACCCTTGGCCTGATTCCGCGCTCGGCGTCGCGACGGGCATACCGGGCATGACGTTGATTGAGGCGCGGATTCACACGGGGCGCACCCATCAGATTCGCGTGCACCTGCAAAGCTTGGGATTTCCGATTGTGGGCGATGAAAAGTATGGGTTGGAAGCCTCCAACAGGGCTCTGGCACGCGGCGGTCTGTTGCCGGGGTTGCCAGCCAACGCCCGCATGTTTCTGCACGCGGCCAGGCTGGCACTCAATCACCCCCACAGCGGCGAGCCACTTGTACTGTGT
>JAKBCY010000131.1 GCA_021807445.1 Pseudomonadota bacterium | reverse complement strand
GATCGCGCTGAGCACAAACAGAACCGTGGCGACCAAATTCTTTGCAGGCATTGGTAGCCACGACTCAGGCAGTGCGTAAACACCAATAATGAGGGGAATAGCCGCCACCCGCAGCCAAGTCAGAAATGTCGGCACTGTCATGGTGGAGCGCATTATTTCACTCACTCGGGCTTTCCTGCCTGTTCAGTGCAAGGCAGCATAGATCGTCTGCGCCAGCTCGCGCGAAATACCCTCTACCGTCATCATGTCCTCCACACTCGCCAAGCCAACGCCTCGCACACCGCCAAAGCGCGCTAGAAGCCGCGCGCGACGCTTCGGCCCAATGCCCGGGATGTCCTCGAGCTTGGAGCCCCCGGTGCGCGCCTTGGCGCGCTGGGCACGCATGCCTGTAATCGCGAAGCGGTGGGCCTCATCGCGGATTTGCGCCACCAACAGCAGCGCCGGACTGTCCGGAGGCAGCGCCACCTTCGGACGGCCATCGGCAAACACAAGTTCTTCAAGACCCACCTTGCGCCCCTCACCTTTTTCCACGCCCACCAAGCGTGAGATATCCAAGCCCAGCTCCTCGAAGACGTCGCGCGCGGCCGACACTTGGCCCCTCCCCCCGTCAATCAACACAAGCTCGGGAACGCTGGCATCCGCATCCTCGGCCAGTCGAACGTAGCGACGCGTGAGCACCTGGCGCATGGCGGCATAGTCGTCACCGGGCGTAATTCCGTCGACCCTAAACCGCCGATATTGCGACGGCTGCATGGCATGGTGCTGAAACACGACGCATGATCCCTGTGCCGCTTCGCCTGCTGTGTGGCTGATGTCGAAGCATTCCACACGAAGCGCATCCAGGTTCTGGGTGTCCAGCCCCAATGCATCGGCTAGCGCGCGGGTGCGCTCATGCTGAGCACCTTTCTCGGCTAGCAACCGCGCCAGCGCCAGCTGAGCACCCTGCTCTGCCATATCCAACCAGCGTCTGCGTGTTCCCCGCGGTGCTGTGACCAGTTGGCAATGCCGACCGCTGTGCTCCTGCAAAGCCGAGATGATTTCAGGATCAACCGGAAGGTTGCTGATCAGCACCGACGGCAGCGGCAAGTCCAGGTAGTGCTGGGCGACAAAGGCGTCGAGGACGGTTTCTCCGATTGGATCGCCCACTGCTTGCAGAATATCGGGCTCATGCGAGGCCTGAACCCCCTTTGCATGGCTGGGGAAATAGGCTCTGTCGCCCAGATGCCGACCGCCACGGACCATCGCCAAGTTCACGCAAATTTGACCACCCCGAATCCCAACAGCCAAAACATCAACATCCTGATCGCGATCCACCTCCATGCTCTGCTGGTGCAGAACGCGCGAAAGCGCACTGATTTGATTGCGCACAGCGGCTGCCTCTTCGAACCGCAATAGCGAGGCCAAGTCGTGCATCCGTGCCTGCAGATCCTGTAATACCCCATCGTGCTCGCCGCGCAAAAACCGCACGGCGGCATTCACATCCTCCGCGTAGGCCTGCTCCGAAATCCGACCGACGCAGGGCGCCGAGCAGCGGTGGATCTGATGCAGCAGGCAGGGTCGACTTCGATTCGCGAATACCGTGTCCTCGCAGGTGCGCAGCAAAAAGACCTTTTGCAAAATGGCAATACTCTCTTTGACGGCCCACGCGCTGGGATAAGGGCCGAAATAGCTGTGCTTGCGATCCACCGCACCCCGAAAATAACCCATGCGTGGAAAGGCATGCCCAGTCGTCAGCTTGAGATACGGATAGGACTTGTCATCGCGAAACAAAATGTTGAATCGCGGATGCTGGGTCTTGATCAGGTTGTTTTCCAGAATCAATGCCTCTGCCTCGGAACCCGTAACCGTGGTTTCCATCCGCGCGATGCGCGAAACCATATGGCCGATGCGGGTGACGCCGTGCTCTCTTTGAAAATACGTGGACACGCGCTTTTTTAGGTCGCGCGCCTTGCCCACATAGAGCAGGGTGTCGTCAGCTGAGAAGTATCGGTAGACCCCTGGCAGATGCGGCAATGCAGCAACTTGGCGAGCCAGCGCTGCCGATTCGACGGGAGCGCGCTGCAGCCCATCCTGCGTCACGGCAGCGTCAGAAGGCGGCACGCGCTTGGCATCCGGAGATGCGCTTTTGGAATCGTCGGTCGCAGACATACAACTCGCCCTAGCGCGCGAGGGCCAAGCTTGCGCCGGCCTCAGCAGCTGCCCGCGCGAACACGGAACGAAACATGGACGCAGTCAAGCGCCCCGTGTTCTGGTTGTAGCGGCTGCAGTGGTAGCTATCGTAGAGAACCAGACCGTCGAGCTCGTGCCGGGCCCCATGGCTAAAGCGCGCGGCCGAGGGCTTGAGACCCAATGCCATCAGGACCGCACCGTGCCCTACCGTGCCAAGAGCCACGATCACCCGCAAATTCGGCATGGCCGCAAGCTCCGCACGCGCGAAGGCGTTACATGTACGCACCTCCACTGGGAGCGGCTTGTTGTCAGGCGGGAGACACTTCACGCTGTTGCAAATGCGGCACCCCAATAGCTCCAGGCCATCGCCCGCGGTGATGCTACGCTGATCGTCCGTCACTGCCACCGGTGGATTGCGCCGCGCCAAACCCAGCTCAGTGAGGGTGCCATACAACAATGGACCTGCACCGTCGCCGGTAAAGGGCCGGTTGCTGGCATTGGCTCCATGCAGCCCCGGCGCAAGGCCCACGACCAGCAAGGGGGCGGATATCGAGCCAAACGACGGCACCGGCAGGCACGCATAAGAGGGGTGACGTGCATGCACAGCGTCGCGATAATCTGCCAAGCGTGCGCAACGGCGACAATGTACGTCGTACACCACACCGTCTGAAACTGCGGCGCTTGCGCCATCTTGCTGATGAATCATCGGGAAACCTGGGATCTGTTCTGTCATGTCGTGGACAACTTCGGCGACATTGGCGTGGGCTGGCGCCTCGCGCGCCAACTCGCGCACGAGCATGGCCGCAACGTACGTCTGTTCGTCGACGATTTGAACACGTACCGACTCATCTGCCCGCAGATTAACCCGCGGCTTGCACAGCAGAGCGTAGACGGTGTCCGGGTCTTCTCATGGAGTCGACAACTCCAACTCGAACCTGGCGACGTGGTCGTTGAACTCTTCGGCTGCAGGCTTGCCCAACCCTACGTCGAGCGCGTCCAGCAGCGCGGCCCTGACCGGGTCCGATGGATCAACTTGGAGCATCTCAGCGCGGAGCGGTGGGTTGAAGGCAGCCATCTCAAACCCTCGCCACAACCCGGCGGCATCAACAAGCTGTTTTTTTTCCCCGGATTTACGCCCGCCACTGGTGGCCTGCTCCGGGAAGCTGATCTGCTGAACCGGCGCGACGCCTGGCAGGCCATGCCAGCAGCTCGACGCATCGCCTTGCGGTCACTCAACCTGCCGCCGCCGCCCGAGCACGCGCTCACCGTATTGCTATTCAGCTATGCGCGCAACCGCCTGGAGTCCTGGCTGCAGAGCCTCGCTGCGGACGATCGGCCGACAATGCTGTGGATCTGCCCCGGCCCCATTCTGGAGGCCGTCAACAACTGGCTCCACATGGAACTGCTCATGGGACAGACCACAGTGCGTGGAAGCCTCACTTTATGCTCGCTGCCATACGTGCCGCAGGATCGCTTCGACGAACTTCTTTGGGCTGCCGACATCTGCATCGTGCGCGGGGAAGATTCGTTTGTGCGTGCGCAATGGGCGGCACGGCCGATGGTCTGGCACATCTATCCCCAGCGCGATGATGCGCACGAGGCGAAGCTTGGCGCCTTTATGGATCTTTACCTGAAAGATGCCCCGCCCGAGGTCCGCGAGACTGTTGTCCCATTATGGACCGCGTGGAACAAAGGGCTCGACCTCGAAGGCGCATGGTCCGAATTCATCGGCGCCCTGCCGCAGCTGCGGCGCCACGCTCTCCGCTGGTGCAACCATATGGCCGCCCAGCCTGATCTCGCTCATCAGTTGATTGCGGCTGGACATGCCCAGCGAATCAGCCCAGCACCGCTGCTTTAGGCCGCTTCACCCGCAATTCGACCGCGCGTACCGCTGGCCCCGGCTAAAATGGAGCGTTGACTTTCCAACAGACCCCTCCTCTTTACCCGATTTATGAAACTCGCTCAAGAAATCCGCGCCGGCAATGTCATCATGGTAGGCAAGGACCCCATGGTGGTGCAGAAGACCGAATACAGCCGGGGAGGCCGCAATGCCGCCACGGTGAAAATGAAACTCAAGAATTTACTGACAAGTGGCGGTACTGAGCTGGTCTACAAAGCTGATGACAAGCTGGATCCAATCGTGCTTGACCGCAAAGAATGCAGCTACTCCTATTTCGCTGACCCCATGTATGTGTTCATGGACACCGAGTACAACCAGTACGAAGTGGAAAAGGACAACCTTGGGGATGCGCTCGACTATTTGGAAGACGGCATGCAAGTCGAAGTCGTTTTCTACGATGGAAAGGCCATTTCGGTTGAAATGCCCAACAGCGTCGTGCGCGAGGTCATCTACACGGAACCGGCGGTAAAGGGCGACACGTCTGGCAAGGTACTCAAACCAGCCAAAATTTCTACCGGTGCCGAGATTCCCGTTCCCATTTTCGTGGCCATTGGCGACAAGATTGAGATCGACACGCGCACCGGGGAATACAAGGGCCGCGTTTGATGCCCTGTTGCAATGCCGCCTGACCGCGCCTTGCGGGCGCCGGGTCTGGTGAGTGAATCATGCCTGCAGTTCGTGCTATCGATCTGTGCGTTTAGCCCGCGACTTCAAGCCATTCGTTGCCAAGCTCCTTGGAAGTCGCCGCTGCGGCAAGCGGGTCACAACAGCGTGTGAGCTCAGACAGAGAGAAATTGGCTCGACGACACGACGCGTGTCACCGCTCGTGGTCGTCGAGCCTTCCGCGGGCGATCTCCCGGCGGGCCTGACGCAGACTCACGAAACACAGCGCGCTCTATTCTGGGTCGGCCGTGAAGGGCGTCCTGCAAATCCGGGCGCTCGCCACCATGCCACGAACCCGAGACAGGCCCCAAACCGGCCTGACTGGCTCTGCCGCGGCGTAAGACCCTTACCCTAAATCGCATCTTCTACAGCGCTGCACACGCGCCCCCCGCTGAATCACGGCTGAACCGCCACACAAGCCGCGACCAGTTCGGCGCTGGAAATGGCCCGCGACAAACGCCCCGCCGCCCGGATCCGTTGCCTGATCGTCAGGCATTCTCCTGCAGCACGGCAACGATGTGGTGAGCTCTCGCCACGACGCCCTGTTGTCGGAATTTGACGTCACAGCATCACGCTTGTCGGCCGTTTTCTACCTTTTATCGGACAGCCCTTGCGACAAACTGTGCAACTAACCACCATTCAGACGAAGATCTTCCCAGTGCACATCTATCGATCCGAGCGCATGACCAAGACCGTCAGAAAAAGGGGCTTCACCCTGATTGAACTCCTTGTCGTCGTTGCAATTGCGGCCATTTTGTTAGCCATTGCACTTCCGAATCTTCAGCCACAGGTCGCATCGGCCAACGCCAAGTCCGTCGCCACCAAGATGGCCGATGCCCTGCAATTTGCCAGGCAATATGCCCTGAACACCTCAAATCTTGTCACATACACGCCGAACGGATGCAATTACTCGGTGGCGACGCAGCAAGGAACTCAACTGCTCGCGGGGCCGAGCAGCGTCCCCTCAGGCGTCGCTTGCCAGCCCATGGCGCAGGTTCTTTTCTTCCTTGGGGACGGATCCGTTGCCCTGTGTTCGCAAGGCTCGCAGGGACTGTCTTGTAACGCGCCCACAGGCACCATCAGCTCCGCCGTCGCAGGCGGCGGCAGCACGTGGCAGATCTCCGTTTCGCCTGGCGGCGTCATCTCGACGAGCGTTTTATGAAACATCCTCCGACCCTCGTGACCATGGCGCACGCGGCCAAGAAAGAACCCTGTGCAGCACGCAGACAACGCGGCATCACGCTTCTTGAAGTGCTGGTAGCCATGCTGGTTTTTTTGGTCGCGGCAAGCGCCCTTGTGCTCCTTATCAACAATGCCTACATAGCCAATGCGCAGGCCTTGCGGACATTCTCGGCAACGACCACGGCGCAAAGCCTCATTGCCATGATCGAAGGTGATCCGGCCGATCTGGGAAGCCTCAACGGTGTCCAACTGGGTTCAGGCGGCCCGGGCGCATCGACGGCTCCACAAGCCATTCAGACTTGGTGGACTGCGCAGACCCAAGCCTACCCCGATTTGAACAGTGTTGGACTGACGACCAGCCCGACGCCCTGCACGTCCACAGCACCGTGCCAGATCACCGCAGTGATCACGGTCAAGTCGGCCTTTGGCGGGAGCATCCAGCGCACATTCATTCTGCAGGACGGATTTTGAGATGCGACGCTTCCAAGGATTCACCCTGATCGAGCTTCTCGTCGGTTTAGCGCTGGCAACATTGCTTGGTCTGCTTATTTTCATTTCATTCACGAGCCTCGAATCCAACGGCATACGCGGCAGCGACACAGCTCAACTGCAGACCAACGCGCGTGTGAGCATGACGCTGCTGTCTGACGATATTGCGCGCGCTGGATTCATGATGAATGGTCCTTCGGGGCAAAGCAGGTGCGCCCGGCTCCTGACCTATAACGGCAACCTCACTCCTACCCAGATGACCAACCAGTGGCCTCTCTCGGCCACGGTTCAAACGACGGCAGGTCTGGTCCCGGGAACGCCATCGACCACGTTCAACTACGCCACTCCCGGGGGTGCTGCGACCGATGCGATCTCGATTTTTTACGCCTCCGGATTCGGATTGGCGAACCAAGCCACTCCCGGTGGTGTGCGCGTCGTCAAAGCCAACAACGGAACGCTGAACAACGCGGCGCTCTTTATCGCGAATACTTCAGCCTTCCACATCGGCGACGTGGACATCGTGGTGCTGCCGGCGCGTAACCTGTGCATCCGCTTTCAGGTCACCCAGACGGGAGGAGCGGCGAACAACATCGTCCACAACTCAGGAGCGAGTTCCGCCAATATCAACCCTCCCAATGGTTTCAATGGCGTGTCCAGCCTCGCTAATCCTGCAATCAGTCCACCACTTGCCACGGCTGACCTTGCCCAAGCATATGTCCAAAATTTTGGCCAGATCCAAGGTGCCACGGGACCTATTCTTGTCACTTACAGCATACGGCCGGATCCAAATTCGGCCACGACCCCTGATCTCTGGCGAACCGTCGTCAACTCCATCGGCCAAATCGTCAGCGACGCGCCCATTGCCAAAAACGTGGTCATGTTGCACGCGCTGTTCGCCCCCGTTGTCAATGGACAACTTCAGGGATTC
>JAKBCY010000009.1 GCA_021807445.1 Pseudomonadota bacterium | reverse complement strand
GATCAGCTAACGATTCAGGCGCTATCTCGCATGGGCGGCACGTGCATCACCACCGCGGCTTCAAGCCAGGCGTGCCTGGTGACTTCGGGGAAGGCCACAACCCGAACGTTTTGGGGGCGTAAGGGGCGGCCCGTTGCGGGCCTTCAATGCAATGGTCCCGCGCCTCCGCCTCCGCCGAGCGTCGGGGAATCGGCATTGGAGCGACAAGGCAATTGGCCTTGTATCGCATGCGTGCGGTGGGCTCAATGCCTGCGAGGAGACGGGTGGCCATAGGGTGTCTCAGCGCAACTGGTTTTCCAGATAGCCTTGACGCTTGACCACGGCATCGAGATCCTTGAGGCTTTCGAGCAGCGCTCGCATGTGATGAAGCGGCACGGCATTGGGGCCATCCGACAGCGCACGCGCGGGATCCGGATGTGTCTCGGCAAATAGCCCTGAAATGCCTGCAGCCACGGCTGCGCGCGCGAGCACGGGGACAAACTCGCGCTGACCGCCCGATTTTTCGCCCAAGCCACCGGGCTGCTGTACCGAATGCGTGGCGTCGAACACAACGGGGCAACCCGTATCGCGCATGATCGCCAATCCGCGCATGTCCGACACCAGGGTGTTATAGCCAAAGCTGACGCCGCGCTCGCAGGCCATGATCTGGGAATTGCCCACGGCGCGCGCCTTGTCGACCACGTTTTGCATATCCCAGGGCGCGAGGAATTGGCCCTTCTTGATGTTGACCGGCTTGCCTAAGCGGGCGACGCTCTGGATGAAGTTGGTCTGCCTGCACAAAAAAGCCGGTGTTTGCAGGACATCGACGACCTCGGCGACCTCGCCCAACGGCGTGTCTTCGTGCACATCGGTGAGCACAGGAACACCGATCTGGCGCTTGACTTCAGAGAGGATGCGCAGACCTTCTTCAAGTCCCAGTCCACGAAATGATTTTGCCGACGACCGGTTGGCCTTGTCGAACGAAGACTTGTAAATAAAGGGAATCCCGAGATCAGCGCATGTGGCTTTCAATGCGCCAGCAGTGTCCAGTGCGAGCTGCTCGCTCTCGATCACGCAGGGTCCCGCGATGAGAAATAGTGGCTGATCGGGGCCGACTTCGAATCCGCACAGATGCATGGTCCGACGCGCCCTCAGATGTTGACCGCTGGCTTAAGCCCGGCCTGTGCTCGCTGGCCTTGGCGTGCGAGCGCCGCTTGGATGTATGCCGAAAACAGCGGGTGGCCATCGCGCGGAGTCGACTTGAACTCAGGGTGGAACTGCACCCCCAAGTACCAAGGATGCACGCTTTGTGGCAATTCCACAATTTCAGTGAGGTGCTCGCGGGTCGTGTACGCGGAGATGACAAGACCAGCTTTTTGCAGCGTGTCGAGGTAGGCCACATTGGCCTCATACCGATGCCGGTGCCGCTCGTTGACAAGCTCACCATAGATCGAATGGGCCAGCGTTGCGGTTTGCACACGCGCCTCCTGTGCGCCCAGGCGCATCGTGCCTCCGAGGTCGGACTCCGCGCTGCGCGCATGCACTGCGCCAGTCTTGTCCTTCCACTCGGTGATTAACGCGATCACGGGATATGGGGTGTTGGGATCAAACTCGGTGCTGTTGGCTCCCTCAAGCCCGGCCATATGGCGCGCATACTCGATGGTCGCCACTTGCATGCCGAGGCATATACCCAAATACGGGATGCGTTGCTCGCGAGCGTACTGCGCAGCCAGAATTTTCCCTTCGACTCCGCGTTTTCCGAAGCCGCCAGGCACCAGGATGGCGTCATATGCCGAAAGCTGCCCGATGTTGCCGGGCTCGAGCGTTTCCGAGTCAAGATAAGTAATATCGACTTTCGCTGCGTTCTTGATGCCCGCGTGGCGCAGGGCTTCATTCAGCGATTTATACGAGTCTGAGAGATCGGTGTATTTGCCAACCATGGCGATGCGCAGGGCGTGCCGCGGATGCGCCTCGGTAGCAACCAAAGTGTCCCACGCGGACAAGTCGGCGGGGCCACCCACAAGCTTGAGCTTGTCGCAGATCAGCGAGTCGAGGCCTTGCTCGTGCAGCATGCGCGGAATCTTGTAGATGCTGTCGCTGTCCCAAACCGAGATCACGGCTTCCTGGGGCAGGTTCGCAAATAGCGAGATTTTCTCGCGCTCGTCGTCTGGAATCGGACGGTCCGCTCGACACAACAGGGCGTCAGCCGCAATACCAATCTCGCGCAATTTCTGCACGCTGTGCTGGGTCGGCTTCGTTTTGAGTTCGCCAGCGGCGGGGATGAATGGCACCAAGGTCAGGTGCACGAATGCGCTGTGGTGGCGCGGCATGCGCAGGCTCATTTGCCGCACGGCTTCAAGGAAGGGCAACGACTCGATGTCACCCACCGTGCCACCAATTTCGACGATCGCGACGTCGGCCTCGTCGGCGGTCCCCTCTCCAGCGCCCCGGCGGATGAATTGCTGGATTTCGTTGGTGATATGCGGGATCACCTGAACAGTCTTGCCGAGATACTCGCCGCGCCGCTCCTTGCGAATGACGCTGTCGTAGATCTGACCGGTCGTGAAGTTGTTGGTTCGGCGCATCGAGCGACGGATGAATCGCTCATAGTGACCGAGGTCCAGATCGGTCTCGGCCCCGTCGTCTGTGACAAACACTTCGCCGTGCTGAAACGGCGACATGGTTCCTGGGTCGACGTTAATGTAGGGGTCGAGCTTAATGAGGGTGACGTTGATGCCGCGCGACTCGAGAATCGCAGCGAGCGAGGCGGCTGCGATCCCTTTGCCGAGGCTGGACACCACACCACCGGTGACGAAAACGTATTGGGTCATGACGCCATTTGAGGCCGGTAAACGCGCATTATAGAAACTGGCATCCGGATATTTCCGTGCGCGTGGGCACTGATGCCGGCGCGATGCTCAATCGTGCAGGAGTTCGTTGACCATGGCCACGATGGCCTCGGCAGTGAGTTGGGGCTGCTCGAAAGGAAAGAGATGGCTGCCCCCTGTGATCCAGCGAAGATGCGCGCCGACGAGGCGATGGGTGGCCGCCATGCCTGCCATGCGCAATTCGCGCGACGCCGTGCCGCCAATGAAGCCCACTGGCACGTCGCCTGCACGGCGAGTTACGCGGCCCAGACGATGGGGAAGGGTGGCGTAGATCCGGGCCTCCACGTCGCGGTCGAAGGCAAGAACACGTTTGTTCCCTCGTTGCACGGTTCCGGCTTCGGCATAATCGGCAAGCATCTCGGGGTCCCAGCGGGCGAAGGCGGTTTTCCTGGCAAAGTGCGCGATTACCGTCGACATATCCGGCCATTCCTGCTTGCGCCGCAGTGTCGGGGCGACGGGATCGAGCCGTCGAATCATCCCAGTGCGCTTCGCCCACCACAGTGCGCCGGCGCGCCAGCCGGCGATGACTGGAGAATCAAGCAGCACCACACAATGCGCGAGCTCCGGGTGGGTGCGAGCCAACATCAGACTCAGGAATCCACCAAGCGAATGCCCAACTAGCACCGCCTTGCGGCCTTGGGTGTGATGGAGCACAAAACCCAGCAATTCGCGTTGCAGTTGCGGCCACCCGTCGCTCACGGGGTGCGCGGGGTCGTGCCCGAACTGAGGCGGCGCGAAAAGCTGAAAATCCGGGTCCAGCAGGGCAAAGAGTTTGCGGTAGCTGCCAGCGGGAAAACCATTGGCGTGGCTGAATACCAGCAAAGGGCGCGCATCAGTGCTGGACATCAGGGGTTGGGGCACGGAAGCCGCAGACATTGGATGCAAGGCGTTGAAGTGGGATCAAACCCCATCGCTCACAGGGGCTGGTCCTCGCGTGCGGAACCGTGAAGGATATAGAGCAGATCGAGCGCTTCGCGCGGGCTCAGGGTATCCGGGTCAAGCGCTGCGAGTTGCAGCCGCAGCGGATCAGCAGCGACGTGCGGCGATGGCGGCGCGTCGTCGTGCAGGCGCTCCGGTTGCGCGAAAAGATCAAGCTGGGCGAGTTGCGCGCTTTGCGCCTGTTCAAGGGTTTCCAGGCGGCGACGCGCATCGCGGATCACCCCCGCCGGCATGCCGGCCAATTGCGCAACTTGTACCCCGTAGCTCCGGCTGGCTGGCCCCGCCTTGACCTCGTGCAGAAACACGATCTTGTCGGCATGCTCGACCGCGCTGACATGCAGATTATGGCTCTCGGGATGGTGTGCCGGGAAGTCGGTGAGCTCGAAATAATGGGTCGCAAAAAGGGTGAAGGCGCGGTTTTTTTCGTGAAGATGGGTGGCAATGGCCAGCGCAAGCGCCAATCCGTCGAATGTCGAGGTTCCGCGCCCGACCTCATCCATTAGGACGAGACTTTGTGGGGTGGCCGTGCGCAAAATTGTTGCTGCCTCGGTCATTTCCACCATGAACGTAGACCGCCCCCCGGCCAGGTCATCGCCAGCACCGATGCGTGTATGGATGGCGTCCAGCGGGCCGATGCGCGCACTTGCCGCCGGGACGAAGCTGCCCATGCAGGCAAGTAAAGCAATCAAGGCCACTTGGCGCATGTAGGTCGACTTGCCCCCCATATTCGGTCCGGTGATGATGTGCGTTCGGTTGTGCGGCTGCAGCAAAGAGTCGTTGGGGACAAAACGATCAACCTGCGCCTGCACCACCGGGTGGCGTCCAGCGCGGATCTCGATTCCCGGCAACGGGGACAGCTCCGGGCACACCCAATTCCAGGTCCGCGCCCGTTCGGCAAGCGTGCCCAGCACATCGATCTGCGCCAAGGCGCGCGCCGCGCGCTGCCAGGCCGGCACGACTGGCTGCAAATCTTCCACAAGCTTCGCGAAGAGCAATTTTTCGCGCGCCAGTGCACGGTCCTGGGCCGACAGTGCCTTGTCCTCGAAGATCTTGAGCTCCGGAGTGACGTAACGCTCAGCGCCCTTGAGGGTCTGGCGGCGGTGGTAGTCGGGCGGAACCTTGTCGGCCTGGCCGTGCGTAACCTCAATGGCAAAGCCGTGGACCTTGTTGTACAGCACCCGCAAGTTGCCAATGCCAGTACGCGCCCGTTCGCGCGCCTCCATGTCGAGCAAAAGGGCGCTGCAGTCCTGACCGATGGCGCGTAACTCGTCGAGTTCCGTATCGAACCCCGCGGCGATCACACCGCCGTCGCGCAAATTGAGCGCGGGCGGGTCGGCCAGCGCTTGCTGCAGGAGCGTCAAAGGCGCCGCATCCAGCAGGAGTGCGCTGCACTGAAGGCTCAATAGCGGATCCTCGAAGTGCTTCAGCACTGCGCAGATCTCCGGTAGCCTGGCCAAGGTGTCGCGTGCGCCTGCGAGTTCCCGCGGGCGCACCTGTTGCAGGGCGAGGCGGGATGCGATGCGCTCCAGATCCGCCAATCCTTTGAGAGCATCGCGCAGCTCGCTCCACGGTCCGGCCAGAAGCGCGGCAATCGCTGCATGGCGCTGGCGTGCGGGCTCCTGAGCGCGCGCAGGAGCCGCTAGCCAGTGCCGCAGCAAGCGGCTGCCCGCGGCCGTCTGGCATTGATCAAGAACCGAAAGCAGGGTGGGGGAGCCTTCACCACGCAGCGTGACGAACAGCTCCAGGTTGCGTCGGGCGTTGGCATCGAGGAGCAGGGCATCGCTGCTGCGCTCAATCTGCAGATCCGTGACATGGGCCAGCCCACGCCCCTGCGTCTGTTCAGCATAGCCCATGAGCGCAGCGGCGGCAGCTTGGGCTCGGGGCAAATCATGGGCACCGAAGGCGTCGAGCGCTGTCACGCCAAGTTGGCGGCAGAGCTTCTCGATGCCTACGGATGAGTCGAATTGCCAAGGCGCACGCACGTTGATGGTGCAGCTCGAAAGTGCAGGGGGTTGTGGTACGCCCTGTGGCCACAACACCTCAGCTGGCTGAATGCGCGCAAGCCACATGTCAAGCTCCGAGGGCGCGCACTCCGCCATGCGCAAGGCCCCGCTCGACAGCACGAGCCAAGCCAGGCCGAGAGCCACATGGCGTCGAGAGTTATCGACTGCGATGGCAAGGAGGGCGCAGTCAGCGCGATCGTCGAGCAGTCCATCGTCCAGTCGCGTTCCGGGAGTGACGATGCGCTCGACGCGCCGTTCCATTGGCCCCTTGCTGGTGGGGTCGCCGACTTGCTCGCAGATCGCGACCGACTCACCCAGTCGGACCAGTCGCGCCAGGTACTGGTCCAAAGCCAGCGCCGGCACCCCCGCCATGACGATGGGTTGTCCCGCGGATTGCCCGCGACGCGTGAGGGTGAGGTCAAGCAGCCGTGCAGCCTTCTCCGCGTCCGCGTAGAAGAGCTCGTAAAAATCCCCCATGCGGTACAGCACCAGCACGTCTGGATGTTGGGCCTTGATGCGAAAGTACTGCTGCATCATGGGCGTATGGCCGCCCGAACTGGGCCCATTCGCCGTGGCGTCTACCGTGGTCGTAAGCACGCGGCTGGGAATGCCGGCCATCGCTGTCAGCCGGTTCAGAATGGGGCGTTGTCGTCCGCCGCTTGTTCGGCTTGGGCCCCAGTCGATCGTTTGGGGCTTGCAGCTGGCGCTGCGCGATCGCCATGGGCGTAGGGCTTGAGCAGAGCGACGAGTTGTGCGTAGATTCGCGGGCTGCCCGCAACCAATTCACCGCGGTGCAGGAAATCCGCCTCGCCGGTGTAGTTGCCGACCAAGCCGCCGGCTTCGGTGATCAACAGCGAGCCCGCTGCGACGTCCCATGGTTTGAGGCCAGTTTCGAAAAAACCGTCATAGCGACCGGCAGCCAGATAGGCGAGATCAATGGCCGCGGCGCCTGGGCGCCGAAGTCCTACGCAGCGCTCGGCGACTTTCTTGAACATCTCCAGATAGGTATCCAGGTCGTCGCCCTTGCGGAAGGGAAATCCGGTGCCGATGAGTGCGTCTTCCAGCCGTGTGCGTTTGGACACGCGCAGGCGCCGGTTGTTGAGAAAAGAGCCGCCGCCTCGGCTGGCAGTGAAGAGTTCGTCGCGCGATGGGTCGTATACCACCCCGTGCTGCACAACGCCTTGGTGGGCAAGAGCGATGGACACGGCGTAGACCGGCATGCCATGAATGAAATTCGTGGTGCCATCCAGCGGGTCAATGATCCATTGGTACTCGGAATCCGCCTGTCCGTGAGTGGTGCCAGTCTCTTCGCCCAAAATGCCATGCTGGGGAAACGCCTTGAGCAAAATGTCGATGATGGCCTGCTCGCTGGCTCGATCCACCTCGGTGACGAAGTCGCGCGCGGACTTTTGCGTCACGCGCAGCAAGTCCAGGTCGAGGCTCGCGCGATTGATAATTTTGCCGGCTTCGCGGGCTGCGCGAACGGCGACGTTGATCATGGGATGCATGGTGGGGGCCGAGACGCGACAATGTCGGCTCGAGGAGGACGTGCGGGTGGATGTGAAAGAGCGGATGAGTAAGGGTGATTCTATCGAACAGGGCATCGTGCCTGCGGGCTTGACGCCCGAGGGCCATCAAGCCCCGCTGTTTGTGCTCATGCATACGAGCCATCCGGGAAATGTCGGTGCTGCTGCACGAGCGATCAAGACCATGGGTTTCGGGCACTTGGCCTTGGTGGCGCCTCGACATGCGGACGTTCGTGAGCAGCCCGATGCACTGGCGTTTGCAAGTGGGGCAGGGGACGTGCTGCGTGCGGCCCGTCAGGCCGACACGTTGACGCAGGCGGCGGGGGATTGCGGCGTGCTGGTCGCGCTGTCGTCAAGGGTCCGCGATTTTGGCCCACCCCTGCATGGTCCCGATTGGTTGCCCGAGTTGGCGCAGCAGGCCGCCGAGCAGGGCCGGAGGGTAGGGTTCGTGTTCGGGAGCGAGCGCTATGGGCTGGATAACGACACGGTGTATCGCTGCAACGCTTTGCTCAGCCTGCCCGCCTACTCGCAATACGCTTCTCTCAACTTGGCGCAGGCCGTGCAAATCGTGGCATGGGAATGGCGCCGCGCGCTCGGCGCCTTCAGGTTGCCGCCTGGCCCGCCGCCTGAGAGCGCCGCCACCCAAGCTGAGTTGCAAGGTCTGCTTGATCATGCCGAGAAGGCGCTGATTGCGCTGGGCTATCTGGATCCGGAGGCGCCGAAAAAGCTCATCCCCCGCCTTTCCCGCTTGGCCGCGCGGGCCGCGCTCACACGGCAAGAGGTTCATATTTTGCGCGGCATCTGCAAAATGGGGCTGGAACGACTGCACGATGTGCGCGCAGGTTCGCCGCCAAGCGCCGACCCGATTCCTGCGACGCAGCCGGCAGACAGTACGTGCGGTCCGGGCAAGGACGTTTAGGGGCGGCCCTGCGTGCGCGGCACGGCTCCAATACACTCAAGCCACTCTGAGTGTTTCATTCGAATCATCCATGCTCCAGCATTTGCGTGAAGATATCCAGGTCATTCTCGAACGCGACCCTGCGGCTCGGTCGCGCTGGGAGGTGCTGACGTGCTACCCAGGACTGCACGCGCTCATTTTGCACCGCTTGGCGCATGGTTTGTGGCGGCGGGGTTGGCTTTGGCTGGCGCGGTGGATCTCGCACTGGGCGCGTTTTTTCACCGGCATCGAGATTCACCCAGGGGCCACCATCGGAAGGCGTGTATTCATTGACCACGGCATGGGGGTCGTGATCGGTGAGACGGCCGAACTTGGCGACGACTGCACCATCTACCAAGGCGTCACGCTGGGGGGCACGAGCCTGTACAAGGGTACCAAGCGGCACCCGACGCTGGAGGCTGGTGTCGTGGTGGGCGCTGGCGCGCAGGTGCTCGGCGGTTTCACCGTCGGCGCCGGTGCGCGAATTGGATCCAATGCCGTGGTGGTCAAGGCTGTGCCGGCCGGAGCAACGGCTGTGGGCAACCCGGCGCGGGTGATCCAGAAAGAGGCCGAAAAAGACCGCGAGGCAACGGCCGCGCGCATGGGTTTTTCAGCTTATGCGGTCATGCAAAACGGGGACGACCCGCAAAGCAAGGCCATTCTGGGTCTCATTGATCATGCAGCCCAATTCGAGCACCAGATTGCCCTGCTGTGGCGTGAACTCGAGCGTCACGGGGTCTGCACCCGGGAAAGCTCTCCACCCGAAGCGCTGCGCGAGGAGCACTTTGACAAAGGTCAGCTCGAGAAGTTGGTGAAGTGACTCCAAGTGCGACGACGCGCCACAGCGCTGGGTCAGACGAGTTGTTGACGATGCACGGTAACGGTGCCGGAATCCCGGTAAAGCCATAGCACCTGAGCGCGATACGCAAAGCTGCCGAGGGGTGCGTCTAGATTCCAGTCGGACAATACTTGCCGCAGGCGGCCCCCTTCCCAGTGGTCGCGGGGTCGGTGGGTATGGCCATGGATCATCCATGGGCTTGCCGCTTGGCTGAGCCACCGGGATGCTTCCACGGGGTCGGAATCGCTCCAGGTTTCCATGTGACTTTGGGCCGCGCGACTTTGCTCGCGTAGCGCGGCCGCTTGCTGGCGGCGCGCGTCAAGCGGCTGGGCCAACACCCGCCGCTGCCAAGCTGGGTCGCGGCAGCGCGCACGCCATAGCTGGTAATCGATATCGGCCGTGCACAGGGCGTCGCCGTGGGTAAGCACGATGCGCTCGCCGGCGAAGCACAAGACGCTTGGGTCAGCCAGGAGTTGTGCGTGGGTATGCCGAACAAACCCCGAGCCGAGCAGGAAATCGCGATTGCCGTGCATCACCCCAAGAAAACGATCCGTCGTCGCGAAGGAAGTTAGTGCGGCGCAAACCTTGTGGTGGACATCGGGTGGATCGGCGTCGAGCAGGTCATCACCGATCCAGGCCTCAAACAGATCACCAAGGATGAATAGCGCATCGGCTTGCCGCGCGTCAGCCTGCAACCATTGGAGAAAGCGCGCCGTAGTCAGCGGCGCATCTGGGCCGAGGTGCAGGTCGGAGATGAACGCCAAGCGACGCCAGTGTTCGCGCGCCTTGACCTCGGGGGTATGGTCAGACTTCAACGGCTTTCAGAATCACCACGTCATCGACAGGCACGTCCTGATGGAATGCTTTGGTTCCGGTTTTCACGCCCTTGATCGCGTCGACCACGTCCTGGCCTTCCACCACGTGGCCGAACACCGCATAGCCCCAGCCTTGCGGCGTTGGCGCACTGTGGTCAAGAAAGGCGTTGTCGGCCACGTTGATAAAAAACTGGGCAGTGGCCGAATGGGGGTCGTTGGTGCGTGCCATGGCAAGCGTGTAGCGCTTGTTCTTGAGCCCGTTGTTCGCCTCGTTGGGGATGGGCGCTTGCGTCGGCTTTTGCTTCATGCCTGGCTCGAAGCCGCCGCCCTGGATCATGAAGCCATCGATCACGCGGTGGAAGACGGTGCCGTCGAAATGACCACTTTTGACGTAAGCGAGGAAATTCGCGGCGGATTTCGGAGCCTTCTCCGCATCGAGTTCGATTCGGATGACGCCCTTGTTGGTGTGTAGTTCAACCATGATGGTCCTTTACTTGAGAAATATGGCTTTTTGGATGATCACGGGCGTCACCGGTACGTTTTGATATGGACCCGTGTCCTGGGTGGCGACTTTCGCGATGCGGTCGACCACGTCCATGCCGGCGACGACTTGGCCGAATACCGCATAGCCGTGACCATCAGGCTGAGGATAATCGAGCGAAGGGTTGTCCACCAGATTGATGAAGAACTGCGACGTGGCGGAGTTTGGATCCGACGTTCGCGCCATGGCGATGGTGCCGCGTAGGTTTTTCAGCCCGTTTTTGCTCTCCAGAACGATCGGCGCCCGAGTCGCCTTTTGCTGCATATTCACTGTGAAGCCGCCCCCTTGAATCATGAAGCCTGGAATCACGCGGTGGAAGATCGTGCCAGCGTAGAACCCGTCTTTGACGTATTGCACAAAATTGGCGACCGTCTTCGGTGCACGCTGCGGGTTGAGCTGAACCTCGATCGTGCCCAGCGTCGTGACCAGTTTCACGCGGGGCGGTGCTTCGGCATGTGCCGGATGGGCACCTGGCAGACAATTGCCGATCAGAACGGCAGCGCCGAGCATGAGCAAGCGGCGTCTGCTGCCCGCTGCTGGCTGCACGGCTTTGCGGCAGTTTGAGGAGGAATGGATCAGGTTTCGGACCATGGTGGCTAGGGTGGGTAGGTGAGCGTGTTGACCATTTCTAGATGGGCCATCACAGCATCTGGCGTTGCGGCCACGTGCAGGGGCGATGCACCGCAGTGGCTGTGATGGGGAAGCGTGTGGGCCCTGAGGAAAGTCGCTGCATCGGGGGTCGCGTTTAGGCAATGATTTCGCGCAGGATCAGGCAATGCGCCGGCGCACGATGCAGGCGCAAGACATGGCGTCCGCCGAAGCGCGTCGATGCTCATGGCAGCAGTTGGCCGTTGCGTGACTCGGCGTCATCGGGCGCCACCGTCACTGGCGCTCGTCAGGGTTGTGGCTGCTGCAGCAGCCGCTGGCTGCTCGGCGAGCTTGGGTGCAGATGCCGCGTGATCCGAGGCGGCTGGTGTGATCGGCCTTGTCGCCGCCGCATTCGAATCCGCGTGCGGCGTGGGTGCCAACGCACGGGGCGCCGGCGTGGGGCTGGTGGGCAAGTGAGACTCAGGATGGCCGCTCAACAGCTGTCGAATCAGTGCAAGTTTCGCGCGTGTGGCGTCGCCATTATTGCCGTTGAGTTGCAAAGCCTTCTGGTAGGACTGGCTCGCCAGTTTTGCATAGACATCCCCTAGGTTCGCATAGGCCGTCGCGTACGTCGGGTTGGTGCGTATCGCCATGTCCAATGCCGCGCGAGCCTTCTCGTAATGGCCCTGTTCAGCATACAAAACCGCCAAGTTGTTGTAAGGCTCAGGCAGCTCGGGATACTGCTCGGTCAGTTGCGTGAACACCTTGATGGCCTGTTGTGTTTTACGCTGGTCTGCAAGGATGACGCCACGCAGGAAGCGGTACTGCGGGTCCTTGGGGTTGGACGTGATCAGCGCATCGACCTTGGTCAACGCTTTTGGCAGGTCGCCTCCCCGGATCAGCTGCTGCACGGTGCCCAGCGCATCCGCATGGGCTGGCGCGGAGGCCGTCATGAGCGTGAGCGCAGTTAAAAGCACAAAGCCGGGCAACAGACGCAAAAGTCGGCAAGGGCACGGCTTGGCGCGTGAGAGGTGGGCGAAGGGCATGAGTTCTAGGTCGCGCGGTCTGTGCTAAGTTTTTGATTTTATCCGGGCCTGTCAGGCCTATCTTTCCATTCGATTCTTGTTTCAGCAGACCCGCGGCGCAGTGCAACGCCTGCGCCGCGGGTCGCCCCATAGCTCATGACCTTGCAGATCTTTGACACGTTGTCGCGCCAAAAGGAGCCGCTCGTCCCCATCGAAGCAGGCCATGTGCGCATGTACGTTTGTGGCATGACGGTATACGATTACTGTCACCTTGGCCACGCCCGGGTGATGGCCGTCTTCGACCTGGTGCAACGCTGGCTCCGGGCGCGCGGCCTGCAAGTCACTTACGTGCGCAACATCACCGATGTGGACGACAAGATCATCCGCCGCGCGGTGGAACAGGGTGTGAGCGTGCGCGCGCTGACTGACCGTTTCATTGCGGCGATGCACGAGGACACCGATGCCTTGGGTATCGAGCGACCCACACACGAGCCGCGTGCGACCGACTACATACCCCACATGCAGCAACTCATTGCGCGCTTGTTTGACAAGCACCTGGCGTATCAGGATGAGGCCGGTGACGTGGACTATGCAGTTCGCGCGTTCCCAGGGTATGGGAAGCTGTCGGGCAAAGCGCTGGATCAGTTGCACGCCGGTGAGCGTGTGGAAGTGGACACGGCCAAGCGTGACCCGCTGGATTTCGTGCTGTGGAAGCGTGCCAAGCCCGAGGAACCAGCTGAGGTGCGTTGGACGTCACCTTGGGGCGAGGGCAGGCCTGGTTGGCATATCGAATGCTCGGCTATGAGTGGCGCGTTGTTGGGCGAGCACTTCGATATCCATGGGGGCGGCGCAGATCTGCAATTCCCGCATCATGAAAACGAAATCGCCCAAAGCGAGGGGGCAAGCGGCAAAACATTCGTAAACATCTGGATGCACAACGGCTTTGTGCGCGTTGATGAAGAAAAAATGTCCAAATCCCTTGGAAATTTTTTCACCATCCGCGATGTGTTGAAAGTGTTCGATGCAGAAACTGTGCGGTTTTTCATCATCCGCGCGCATTACCGCAGCCCGCTTAACTACAGCGAAGAGAATTTGCAGGACGCGCGCCATGCGTTGACACGGTTGTATACCGCGCTGCAGGATTTTCCCGAAGCAGTGGCCGTGCAGGACTGGTCCCATCCCATCGCTCGGCGATTCAGTGCAGCAATGGACGACGATTTCAATACGCCGGAGGCCCTCGCCGTTCTGTTTGATCTCGCCGGCGAACTCAACCGAAGCCGTACCGCTGAACTTGCCGGGCTCCTGAAAGGGCTGGGTGCCACACTCGGCCTGTTGCAACAACCTCCCCAGACGTTCCTGCAGGGAGGGGCATCCGGAGCAAAGGCCGATGCCGCCTGGATCGACGAGCAGCTGAACGCTCGTACCGAGGCGAAGAAGGCCCGTGATTTCGCACATGCTGATGCCATCCGCGCCAAATTGCTGGAGCAAGGCATCGTGCTGGAAGACAAGCCGGGCGGTGTCACCGTCTGGCGCCGAGCGTAGCGTCGTGGCCGAGAAGCCCACTGTGGTGCGCCCGCCGTATTGGGGCGACGCGTGCGCCCAACTCATGCGCGCAGATCGCGTGATGCGCAAGCTCATCCCTGAACATGGACAAGCCCAACTGCAGAGCCGCGGCGACGCGTTCCAGACCCTGGCGCGCTCCGTGGTCGGTCAGCAGATCTCGGTCAAGGCGGCGCAATCGGTCTGGGATCGATTGCTTGTGCTCGTCGGGCAAGTGACACCTGAACACCTGCTGCAGCAGGAACTGCAGGCGCTCAGGCAGGCAGGACTTTCTCAGCGCAAATGCGAGTACCTGCAAGACTTGGCGGCCAAGTTCGAAGCGGGTCAGGTGCATCCGCGGCAATGGGATAGCATGCCAGACGAGGCTATTATTGCTGAACTCGTGGCCATTCGGGGCATCGGTCGTTGGACGGCCGAAATGTTCTTGATCTTCTACCTAATGCGCCCCGACGTCTTGCCTCTGGACGATCTTGGGCTGCAACGGGGGATCAGCCTGCGCTATTTTTCGGGCGAAGCTGTCAGCCGCAGCGAGCTTCGTGAGGTGGCTGCCGCATGGGCGCCTTGGCGCTCGGTCGGCACTTGGTATATTTGGCGAAGCCTCGACCCTGTGGCGGTTGAGTACTGATCACGATTCCATACGCCGCCAGGTGTGCTGAGGCAATGGACAGAGCCTTGCCGAGCACCATGATTGGCGCACGCCCCGTTCGCATGGCGGGCGTACCTTGCGGGGACCTACAACCATGATCAAAAAAGTATTTCTCGATTTCGAACAGCCGGTGGCTGAACTGGAAACCAAGATCGAAGAGCTGCGCTATGTGCAGGATGAATCGGCCGTGGACATCTCGGAGGAGATCGCACGCCTGCAGAAAAAAAGCCAGCAACTCACCAAGGACATCTACGCCAAGCTCACCCCGTGGCAGGTGACGCAGATTGCTCGCCATGCGCAGCGCCCCTACACCTTGGATTATGTGGCGCAACTGTTCACCGATTTTCACGAACTGCATGGCGACAGGCACTTCGCCGACGACCTGTCGATTGTTGGGGGGGTGGCACGACTCAATGGTCAATCGTGCATGGTGATCGGCCATCAGAAAGGGCGTGACACGAAGGAGCGAAGCCTGCGTAACTTCGGCATGACCAAGCCGGAGGGATATCGCAAGGCATTGCGGCTGATGAAGCTGGCCGAGAAATTTGCGCTTCCTGTGTTTACCTTCGTCGATACGCCCGGCGCATATCCCGGCATTGATGCAGAGGAGCGCAACCAGTCGGAGGCAATTGGCCGCAACATCTTCGAGATGGCGCAATTGCAGGTCCCCATCGTGTCGACCATCATTGGCGAGGGGGGGTCGGGTGGAGCTTTGGCCATCGCCGTGGCCGACCACGTGCTCATGCTTCAGTACGCGGTGTATTCGGTGATTTCCCCCGAGGGGTGCGCGTCAATTTTGTGGAAAAGTGCGGAGCGCGCACCGGAGGCCGCTGAGGCGCTGGGTCTGACGGCACATCGGCTCAAGGCGTTGGGCCTTATCGATAAGATCGTGAGTGAGCCTGTGGGCGGAGCGCACCGCGACCCGCCGGCGATGGGCGCGAGCTTGCGAAGGGCACTGTCTGAGAGTCTGCGCCAGTTCCAGGACATCAAGCCCGCTGATCTTGTCAAGCAGCGCTACGAACGCCTTTGCGCGTTCGGCAAGTTTCAGGACACCAAGGTGTCGCGTTAAGGACGGTGCGGTCCCGGCGCCGGTCCGGCCGTCGGCTTACTGAGCACATCGCTGCTGTTCCATGGTCCTAGCTGGTTCAGCCGCCGCTTCGGAATGGGCCGCCTTGAAGGCAGACCCGGCCCTGGCGGCTTTACGCCTGTTTGCCCACACGCGGCCTGAAGCGTGCGTCAACGGGGGGGCTCCGCTGGCCATCGCTTTTAGCGGGGGGGCGGATTCGACGGCGCTGCTTTTGGCTGCTCTGCACCTGTGGGGGCCGCAGCGGCTGCACGCGTTGCACGTGCATCATGGATTGCAAACGGATGCCGACCGATTTGCCGAGCATGCGCGCAGCCTGTGCGCGGCCTGGGGTGTGCAATGCAGCGTGCTGCGCGTGCAAATCCCGGCACTGCGCGGTGAAAGCCTGGAAGATGCTGCGCGGGAAGCGCGTTACGCGGCATTGTCAAAGGCGGCAGGCGAACTAGGCCTGCGGTGGTTACTGTTGGGCCACCAAGCGGACGATCAAGCAGAGTCGCTGCTCCTGGCTCTGCTGCGAGGGGCTGGCCCAAAGGGCTTGGCTGGCATGCCTGAGGTGGCATCGCGCGCCGGGCTCTGGTTGGGTCGTCCTTTGCTGTCCTGCGCAGCGGACGCGCTGAGGCACATGCTCGACGCACAGGGCGTGCCCTACGTGCACGATGCCATGAACCACGATCCGGCGTTTCGCCGCAGTCGCATTCGCCATGAGCTTCTGCCCGTCATTGCGCGCTTGGAGCCATCTTGGCGTGCCACCCTGGCGCGTGCCGCAAGCCTTTGCGCACAGGCTTCAACGGGAATCGAGGAGCTGGCGCAACAGGATCTGGCTCTTTGCGAAGGCTCCGAAGGCCTTCGACTGGTTGCCCTGCGAAGCCTGCCGGAGGCACGTTTGAGTGAGGTGTTGCGCATGTGGCTGCGGCAGAGCGGGGTGCGCAGCAGCCATGGGCAGATCCTCAACCTGCTGCGACAGGTTCGCGCCACAGCGCGGGGAGCCTTGGCTTTGCAGGTCAGACTCGAGCAGTGCACGATTGAGCGGTGCGGGCCTTGGCTGACGCTGCGTGCAGGGGGCTGTGCGCTGCCCGGTCGCGGCCTGCACGATGAACAGAAGGGCAACGGCTGCCTATAATTTCGAGTTTTCCTCAAACGGCAGCGCCAGGAGCGCGCGGGCGCCGTGTCCTTCCAACGCAATCATGGCGCTTATCGTCCAGAAATACGGCGGCACCTCAGTCGGGTCCGTCGAACGCATTAAGAACGTGGCTCGCCGTGCCATCAAATGGGCAGATGCCGGACACAATGTCGTGGTGGTGGTCTCCGCCATGTCAGGGGAAACGAACCGACTTATTGCGCTGGCACGCGAAATCCAGCCCGATCCTGATCCGCGCGAGCTCGACGTGGTGGCATCCACGGGCGAGCAAGTCACGATTGGCCTTCTGGCCATGGCGCTCAAGTCCCTCGGGCGTGAGGCACGCAGCTATACGGGCTTCCAGGTTGGCATTCATACCAACAGCGCTTTTACCAAAGCGCGTATCGAGTCGATCGATCAGCAGCGCATACGGGCGGACCTCGACCGCGGCTTGATCGTCGTTGTGGCCGGCTTCCAGGGTGTCGACGGGGATGGCAACGTGACGACGCTTGGCCGTGGAGGGTCCGATACATCCGGCGTGGCCTTGGCGGCGGCGCTTGAAGCGGACGAATGCCAGATCTTCACGGATGTGGACGGCGTCTACACGACGGATCCACGCGTCGTGCCTGAGGCGAGCAAGCTCTCCACCATCACGTTCGAGGAGATGCTCGAAATGGCAAGCCTCGGATCGAAGGTGCTTCAGATTCGTTCTGTGGAGTTTGCCGGGAAATATCGTGTGCGTCTGCGCGTGCTCTCAAGTCTGACGCCTTGGGACATCCCGCTGGAGCAGGAAATGCGCAGCGGCACACTCATTACCTTCGAGGAAGACCAGAAAATGGAACGAGCCGTCGTATCAGGGATTGCTTTCGCGCGCGATGAAGCCAAGATCACCGTGGTCGGTGTGCCAGACCGTCCGGGTATTGCCTATCAGATCCTGAGTGCGGTGGGTGGTGCAAACATCGACGTCGACATGATTGTGCAGAATCAGAGCGTGGCCGGCTTCACCGACTTTTCCTTCACCGTGGGGCGTGGAGACTACGCACGCACGCAGGATATCCTCAAGACCAGCATTCAATCGCATATCGGCGCCAAGGAAATCATCGGCGATCCGAAGGCCTGCAAGGTGTCCATCGTCGGTGTTGGCATGCGCTCCCACGCCGGCGTGGCCAGCAAAATGTTCAGGACATTGGCTGAGGAAGGCATCAATATTCAGATGATCTCAACCTCGGAGATCAAGGTCTCCGTGCTGATCGAGGAGAAGTATCTCGAACTGGCTGTGCGAGCCTTGCACAAAGCCTTCGATTTGGACGAACCGGCGTCCTGACGCAATCGCTGAAGCACTACTTTAACTGGCGTGGGGCTCCGCCCCATTGAGCGGTGCAAGCGATGCTGCTTGCGCGGGGAACTCGACCCGCGCCCTCAGGCCACCAAGTGGCGAGTCAAGGAGGGTGAGTTGTGCCCCACTGCGTTCAGCCACACTCTTGACAATGGCCAGACCTAAGCCACTGCCCCCAGGTGGAGCGTTCTCGCGTCGGTAGAAGCGATCGAACACTCGCGGCCGATCTTCCGGCGGAATGCCGGGCCCCGAATCGTCGACTTCCAGTACTCCGTGGCCGCCTACGCGCCGAACGTGCACATCGACGCGCCCTCCGGCAGGCGTGTAACGAAGGGCATTGTCAACCAAGTTGCGAATAAGCATGCGCAGGCCGTTTGGCGGCGCGTGCACGAGAATGTCATCGGCCTGCTCCAGCCCAGCGTCAACACCGCGTGTCTGCGCCAGCTCCAGCGTGTCGGAAAGGGCTAGCCGGGCAACGTCCGCCAATGATGTGGACACCGCTGCGTCTTGACTGGCGGCGTCGGCACGGGCCAGTGCGAGCAGTTGTTCGACGAGGTGCGTGGCGCGGTCAAGGCCGGAGCCCAGGCGCTGCAGGGCAAGTTGCCGTGTCGATTCGTCTTGCGCGCGGCCCAGCATCTGAATTTGCACTTTGAGCGCAGCAAGGGGCGATCGCAGCTCGTGCGCGGCGTCCGCAACAAACATCTGCTGGGCGTCGAAAGCTTGACGGGTACGGGCGAAAAGCCCATTCATGGCGCGCACCACGGGCTGCATCTCTAGCATGACGGCGTTCGGCTCCAGCGGATCAAACGAGGTGGCCGCGCGGTTTTCCAGCTCCTGGGACAGAGCACGCAGCGGGTTCAGCGATCGGCGCACCACCCAGGCAACGGCGAGTAGAAGCAGCGGCGCAATCAACAGCATGGGCCAAACCGAGTTGAAGGCGAAGGTCAACGCCAGTGCACGGCGGCTCAAGAGCGGCTGCGCGACCTGAATGGTGCGCCCGCCAGCCTGCATGGAGAACACCCGCCATTGTTGGGTGCCCACATTCACGTTGGCATAGCCCAGAACGGCTTGGTCAGGGAGTTCCACCCGCGGGCGTGAGACGTAGATTCGCTGGCCATCAGGCGACCAAACTTGCACAACGTAGTCCACATCGTCGCGTGCTCGTCCTTCGGGGCCGAACCCCGGCAGGCCAAGGTCGCCGCTGGCCAAAGACAAGGCGAGTTGCTGGAGGTGATAATCAAAAACAGCGTCCGCCTCGCGCATGGCGTTGTTGAACACAACCACCGCCTGTACGAGGGCGGCCAACAGCACGGCTGCCGTGAGCAGGATCAGCAGTTGGGCGCGAAGGGATTTCATGCGTCAAAGCCTGCGTTGGCCGATGCAGGGCCTGGCGCTTCGCGCGCGATCACATACCCCATGCCGCGGATGTTCCGAATGAAGTCGGCGCCCAGTTTCTTTCGCAGGCTGTGCACGTACACTTCCACAGCATTGCTGGAAATCTCATCTTTCCAGCTGTAGAGTTTTTCTTCAAGCTGGGTGCGCGAGAGGATGACGCCGGGCCGCGCGATCAATGCTTCCAGGACCGCCCACTCGCGTTGAGAAAGCTGTACCGACTGGCCTTCGAACGTGGCCTCGTGTGTGGCAGGGTTCAGCCGCACGGGACCATGCTCGAATACGGGCTCCGCGCGGCCGGCCGATCGACGTAGAAGGGCGCGGATCCGAGCCTGGAGCTCGTCGAGATCATAGGGCTTGAGCACGTAATCATCGGCTCCAGCATCCAGGCCCCGGATGCGATCATTGATCGCATCGCGCGCAGTGGCGATGAGAACCGGGGTCCGATCGCGCCGCGCGCGGGCCTTTTTGAGCACCTGAAGTCCGTCCAGCCGGGGTAGACCGAGGTCGAGCAGCACCAAGTCATAGTGTTCCGTACTCCAGGCTGTGTCCGCCAACTGCCCATCTCGTACCCAGTCGACGGCGTAGCCCTCGCCACGGAGGGCGTCGAGCACGGACTCGCCGATCATGACGTCGTCTTCTACCAGCAAAAGGCGCATGTGAATGTTTGGGTTGCGGCCAGCAGCAATGGGCTTCGGAAGCGCTGGAGCTGAAGTATGGCGCTTGGGTCTTAGACTGTACTTAATTATCTTGACATGCTTCAACAGAAGATGCAAAAGCTCCCGGACCAACCCAGCGAATCGCCGGTTCACATGCCCCGCACGGTCTGGCTACTTGGCTGGGTGAGCCTGTTCATGGACATGTCATCGGAACTGATCCATGCTGTGTTGCCCGTGTACATGACCACCACGTTGGGTCTGAGCATGCTCACTGTGGGGCTGGTTGAGGGCATCGCCGAGGCAACGGCCTCGGCGATCAAGGCCTTCTCGGGGGCTCTTTCGGACCGTCTCGGCAAGCGCAAAGTGCTGGCGGTTCTCGGCTACGGGCTATCCGCGGTCACCAAGCCTTTGTTCCCATTGGCATCTGGCGCAACCGAGGTCATCGCTGCACGCTTCATCGACCGCCTTGGCAAGGGCATTCGCGGTGCGCCACGCGACGCCTTGCTGGCTGATGCGACTCCGGAGGCGCTGCGCAATGCCGCCTATGGCCTGCGCCAGAGCATGGATACCGTCGGCGCTTTTCTCGGGCCGCTGGCAGCCATTGCCCTGCTGTGGTGGCTGCATGATCGCCTGCGTCTGCTGCTGTGGTTCGGCGTCGTGCCCGCCGTGATCGCCGTTGGCATTCTCGCTTTTGGTGTGCAGGAGCCAGCACATTTGGGCGAACGTGCTCGGGCCAATCCGCGCACGGAAGCGGGCAGATTGCCGAGTTTTGTCTTGGCGAGACGCTTGCCGGCCGCGTATTGGGGTGTGGTAGCTGTCGCCAGCGTGTTCACGCTCGCGCGGCTGTCTGAGGCGTTCCTGGTGCTACGCGGTCAGCAGCAGGGCGTGAAATTGCTTTGGATACCGCTCGTAACCTTGGTATTTAGCTTCGTCTACGCGATCAGCGCCTATCCGGCCGGTGTCCTCGCACAGCGTTTCGGGCGGCGCGCATTGCTGCTGTCGGGTGCTGCTGCATTGTTTGCTTCCATGCTGCTGCTCGCTTTGCCGGGCATGGTGACGCTGTGGCTTGGGGCATGCCTGTACGGGCTTCACCTTGGTCTGACACAAGGCGTTTTTGCTGCAGCCGTGGCAGCCACAGCCCCCGCAGCGCTGCGGGGCACAGCCTTTGGCATCTACTATCTGGTCATTGGTCTGTTGCAGTTGCTGGGCAGTCTGGGCGCCGGGTGGTTGTGGCAGCACTTTGGCGCGCAATATGCGTTTGGCGCAGGCGCAGCGTTGACTGCTGTGGCCTTGCTTCTGGCTACGTTGCGGGCTCGCTCCCTGAGCTGGCTACGTTCGCGCTGAGCCCACTGAGGCATGCTGCAAATTTTGCGCGCGCTCGGCACAATAGCATGTTGATGACCCTTTCACGGAGACAACCATGACCACGACACACGCCATCCGCATTGAACGCACGGGCGGACCCGAAGTGCTGCAATGGCAGGAGGTGCCACTTGGTGAGCCAGGGCCAGGTGAAGTGCGCGTGCGCCATGGTGCCGTCGGCGTCAATTTCATCGACGTTTACCACCGCACGGGGCTGTACCCACTGCAGTTGCCCGCCGGAATCGGGCTGGAGGCCGCGGGTACGGTCGAGGCCGTCGGCGAGGGCGTCGCGGGATTTGCGCCTGGCGATCGCGTGGCCTATTGCAATGGTCCCACCGGCGCTTACGCACAGGCGCGGGTGATGCCGGCGCGGTTTTTGGTAAAGCTGCCTGATGGCATTGCCTTCGATACCGCCTCCAGCATGATGCTCAAGGGGCTGACAGCACAGTTTCTGCTTCGTCGCACGCGCAAGCTGCAGGGGGGCGACGTCGCCGTGTTTCACGCAGCGGCAGGCGGGGTCGGATTGATCGCCGGACAATGGGCGCGGGCGCTGGGCGTAGAGCTCATTGGAACAGCCGGTAGCGACGAGAAATGTGCGCTTGCACTGGCCAATGGGTATGCACACTGCATCAATTACCGGACGGAGGATCTGGTATCTCGGGTCAAGGAGATCACGGACGGCAAGGGCGTAGCGGTGGTGTACGACTCCGTTGGACGCGACACTTGGGAGCGATCGTTGGCCTGCTTGCAACCCTTTGGCCTGATGGTCAGTTTTGGCAATTCCTCGGGCCCGGTGCCGCCAGTGCTGTTGACCGATCTCGCAGCCAAGGGCTCGCTGTATGTCACGCGGCCCACGTTGATGACTCACATTGCCGATCGTGCCACGCTTGAGCAGATGGCCGCGGAACTGTTCGGCGTCGTGCTCGCCAGTCAGGTTACGCCCATCATCGGTCGACGCTTTGCACTGCGCGATGTCGCGCGGGCCCATATGGCACTGGAAAGCCGGGAGACCACAGGCTCGATCGTGTTAGAGCCGTGATGGGCGCAACGCCCTGTGGATCCGGCGGGCAGGCGCGAGGGCGGGGCAATATTTGATGCCAATGCAATGCCGATACCCTGGAGCAGCCGTGCGGCAGTCCGAAATTCGCCTATGCAAACGGCTGGCCTGAAGACACACCTGCAACGGCCTTTGCACGGAGAAGCTTGTCGCGCACCGAGTCAGGGGCCTGGCGACAGCTATCCCAATTCCAACGCGAGCACGGAGCGCAGCGTGATTGCCGCTACAAGCCGTGTCAAGCAAGGCATCACCTCAGAATGCTCCAGCAGGCGCGCCAGCGGGTGATGGCCGCAGCGATGGGCGTCGGCGGCAGGGTCCAGCATCAACGGCCGCGCCACCCCGCCCGTGCTGAACGCCAGCAGCGCGAACCCGGTGCTGGCGCAACGAGTGGCGTGCATGAAGCTTTGTTCGCGTCCTCCAGCACCAGGGAGAGCGCGTCGCCATCGGGCGCCAGATTGTCGAAAAACAGCGAGCGACGAGCGTGAACAATCCATGGCGCAGGCCCACCGCAGGGCAATGCACGACCTTGGCGCGGCCTGCGCGAAGTCAATGCAGCGGGTTACGCGAGGTCAGGGCGCAGACAGAAACGGTTGGCGCAGATTCCTTAAAGGTGCATGGCGCTGGGCTTCCTTGGGGTCATCGGTCTCTTCTCCTCTGAGGTCTTAGAAACACGCCAAGGAGAGACGGCGGCGATTCGAGCCGGAACCGGACGCAAGTGATGTAAAGCTCAGGATCGATCCGAGTCGCGCTTGCGCGACTCGCGCCACTCATCGAGCAGCAGCAACCCAGCACCGACAGTAATGGCGCTGTCGGCCACGTTGAATGCGGGCCAGTGCCACTGCCTGGAGCCCACAGTGACATAAAAATCAAGAAAATCAGTCACGTGGCCCCACACAAGGCGGTCGGCCACGTTACCCAATGCGCCACCGAGAATGAGCGCCAGCGCCAAGCTGAAAAGTGTTCGGTTGCGGTGTCGCAGAAGCAACCAGACGATCAGCGCGGAGGCCCCAAGCCCCAATGCCGTGAACAACCAGCGCTGCCAGCCAGCAGCAGCAGCAAGAAAGGAAAATGCCGCACCAGGATTCTCAATGTGGACAATGTTGAAGAACCCGGTGATGGCATGGCCGGCGTCAAGCGGAAGATCGCGCTGCACAAGCCATTTGCTGAATTGATCAAGCACCAAGACGCACGCGGCGACGATGAGCCATGGCCAAGTTCGGGCGCGCGCTACGGCAGAACGGCCAGAGGCGTGTTGCGGTATGGGGCGAGTGGGTGTGGTCGGCATAGGCTTCAGAACCTTGAATCTTCAAGCGTGGTGGCGGGTTTCGCCTGGCCCACCAAGATTGTCCGCGCAGCGTCCGCAAATGCCTGGATAAGCGGGATTGACGCCGATATCCACTTCCCAATGCCAGCAGCGTTCGCACTTGCCGGCGCCCGCAGCATCAGCTGGCTGCGCCTGCACCGAAAACTCGCTGCCAGCGTGCAGCGTGGCGCGCGACGTGATGAAGGCGAAGGAGAGTTCATCGCCCAGGCTGGCGAGCAGGCTGTGGTCCGGTTCGGGTGCCGTGATGTCCACCCATGCCTGTAGCGATGAGCCAAGGCGGCCTTCCGTGCGCACGGCCTCCACGGCTCGATTCACCGTGTCGCGCACGGTGCGCAGGCGGGACCATTTGTCGAGAAGGTCAAGGGCATCCGCGGGCTCGGGGACTGCGTAGTATGTCTCGACGAAGATCGTGCCAGTCGTCTGCGCCTGTTGCGGCGCAAAATGGCTCCAGGCTTCTTCGGCCGTAAAGCTGAGGAATGGTGCAATCCAACGCAGCATGGCATGCGTCAGATGCCATAGGGCCGTTTGCGCGCTTCGCCGCGCCAGGCTCCGCGTGGGCGTGGTGTAGAGTCTGTCCTTCAAGACGTCAAGGTAAAAGCCGCCCAAATCCTCGGAGCAGAAAGTCAGCAGGCGGGCGACAACCGGATGGAACTCGTAGCGGTCGTAATGGGTCAGGACGTCGCGCTGCAGGGCAGCGGCATGCGCCATCATCCAGCGGTCGAGTTCGACCATATCAGCCACGGGCACGCTTTGCGTTGTTGGATCGAAATCAGCAACGTTGGCGAGCAGAAATCGCAGCGTGTTGCGCACGCGCCGGTAATTTTCAACCACCTGTTTCAGGATGGCATCCGAGATGGCCAAATCGCCGGAATAATCTGTGCTGGCGATCCACAACCGGAGGATCTCCGCACCGAGTTTCTCGCTTACAACCTGTGGCGCGATGACGTTGCCTTGGGACTTGCTCATCTTGCGCCCGTTGCCATCCACGGTGAACCCATGGGTGAGCAGCGCCTTGTAGGGCGCCCGGTCGAACATGGCGCACGATGTGAGCAGGGAGGAATGGAACCAGCCACGATGCTGATCGTGGCCTTCCAGGTACAGGTCGGCTGGCCACTGCAATTGCGAAGCGTGACTGCGCATGAGCACGTGGAAATGCGTGGTGCCCGAGTCAAACCACACCTCGACGATGTCGGTTGATTTCTCATACTGCGAGGCTTCACTGCCCAGCCAGTCGCGGAGGTCAAGTTTCGCCCAGGCTTCGACGCCGCCTTTCTGCACCAAATCAGCTGCGCGGTCCATCAGGGTCAGCGTGTCGGGGTGAAGCTCGCCAGTGCTCTTGTGCAACAGGAAAGGCAGGGGCACGCCCCAGGCCCGCTGGCGCGAAATACACCAGTCCGGCCTCCCCGCGATCATGTCGCGCAACCTTGCTTTGCCATTGGCGGGGTAGAAGGCCGTTTGCTCGATCGCATCAAGGGCCGAGCTTCGCAAGCTGCGAGGGGCCTTGTCGACGGTGCACACGCCATCACCATCGTCCATGCGCACGAACCATTGGCTCGCAGCGCGGTAGATCACCGGAGTCTTGTGGCGCCAGCAGTGCGGATAGCTGTGCTGAATATCCCGTGTGGCGAATAGCCGGTCGGCTTGGCGAAGACTTTCGACAATGATGGGCGCAGCCTTCCAGATCTGCATGCCGCCGAACAGCGGCAGCTCGGGCGCATAGTTCCCATCGGCCTGCACCGGATTGAGAATGTCCTCAATGGCCATGCCATGCGCGATGCAGGAGTTGAAATCGTCAACCCCATACGCAGGTGAGGAGTGCACGATGCCCGTGCCGTCATCGGCTGTCGCATACTCGGCGAGGTAAACGGGGCTTGTGCGGTCATAGCCCTCATCGACATCGGCAAGCGGATGCTTGAAGCCGATCCCGGCGAGTGCGCTGCCCTTGGCAGTCGCAACAATGCTGCCATCGAGCCCATAGCGCTGCAGACAATCCTGAACACGGGCGCAAGCCAGCAACAGCAGGCCACGTGCGGTCTCAACCAGGCAATACTCCAGATCGGGATTGAGATTCAGCGCTTGGTTCGCAGGGATCGTCCAAGCCGTGGTGGTCCAGATCACGGCAAAACAGGGTTGCTCCAATCGGGTCAATCCAAAGGCTGCGGCAAGCTTGTCTGGCTCGGCGCACGCAAAACCGACATCGAGGGTCTGGGATTTCTTGTCGGCGTACTCGATTTCGAACTCTGCGAGTGACGAGTGACAGTCAAAACACCAATGGACGGGCTTAAGGCCGCGATAGACGAAACCGCGCTCCATCACGTGCTTTAAGGCACGAATTTCATCGGCCTCATTTCCAAAATTCATGGTGCGGTAGGCATGCTCCCAGTCACCCAGAACGCCCAATCGCTTGAAATCCGCCATCTGCCCGGCAATCTGCTCCGTGGCATAAGCGCGGCTCCGGGCCTGGGTTTCGTCGCGGCTCAGCTTGCGGCCGTAGAGCTTCTCGATCTGATTCTCGATTGGTAACCCGTGACAATCCCAGCCCGGCACGTAGACCGCATCAAATCCTTCGAGCTGGCGGGATTTGACAATCATGTCCTTGAGGATTTTGTTGACAGCGTGGCCCACGTGAATTTGCCCGTTGGCGTAGGGTGGGCCATCGTGCAAGACGAATTTTGGGCGACCGCTGCGAGCCACGCGCAGGCGCTGATACACGCCCTTTGCGTCCCACTCCGTGATCCAGGCAGGCTCTCGCTTGGGCAAGTCCCCGCGCATTGGAAAATTGGTATCCGGAAGATTGAGCGTAGAGCGGTAATCGGGCTTTTGTTTGGGCGCTTTCGAGTCGGTCATGGCAAGGGATGGCGCCGGGGTGCGCGTGGACGAATGAAGGATTGGGTGCGGTGTTGATGAGGGCGCGCCGTCGAGGAGCGCAAGGCTCTGAACGCGGAAGCGGCGCGCGCGTCAAATTCGGGATGAGGTGAGCGGGCGGGGGTTTGCTGCGAACCAGGCACGCGCTTGCCGCACATCGCTTGCGATGGCCTCGGTCAAGGCTTGCAGGGTGTCATAGCGCGCTTCGTCGCGCAGTTTATGCAGCAGGTCCACGCGTACGAGTTTACCGTAGGCATCCCCACTCCAATCGAACACGTGTGTCTCCAGGAGCATTTGTCCCGTGTCATCGACGGTTGGACGTTGCCCCAGGCTGGCAACGCCTTCCAGAGCTTGACCCTCCAGTCCGTGCACGCGCGCCACGAAGACCCCCTCCGCGGCAGGCTTGGCATGGCCGAAGCGCAGATTGAGTGTCGGGAAACCCAACTCGCGCCCGAGCTTGCGCCCGTGCTGCACATGACCCGAAATGGCATAGGGCCGGTCGAGCAGGCTTTCAGCAAGTCGCATGTCCCCCGAAGCCAGCGCCGCGCGCACGGCCGAACTGGACACGCGCTGCGCGTGAACCTCGTAGGCGTTCATGCGTGCCACGTCGAAGCCCAGGCGTGCGCCTTGCGTGTCAAGCAGGGCGTAGTCCCCGGTTCGTCGCGCTCCAAATCGAAAGTCATCCCCCACCAGCACGTACTGCGCGTGTAGGCCGTCCAGCAGCACGTGCTCAATAAACTCCTGCGCCGGCATGGCCGCCAACCGTTGATCAAATCGCAGCACAACAGCGCGATCCACGCCGCAGCGCGCCAGTTCCGCCAACTTGTCACGCAAGGTGGCGACACGCGCAGGTGCTATGTCGGGCCGACCTTGCAACGCAGCAAAATAGTCGCGTGGATGGGGTTCGAAGGTCAGAACGCAGGACGCAAGATTACGGTGCCGCGCTTCATTCACGAGCAAGGCAAGCATGGCTTGATGGCCGCGGTGGACGCCGTCAAAATTGCCGATGCTCACGGCGCTGGGCATTGCCAAGGCAGCGTGATGAAAACCGCGAAATACCTGCATGAATTGGAATCAAGAGTTTGGAGTTGAACCGCCTTGTGGCACGAAGGCAACGGTGCCCAGATAGTCTGGCGGCGATTTGGGGCATGGATTGCATAGAACACTTGCAAACGCACCATTCGGTGTATAGTAAGCCCTGCAGTCGCTTCAAGACGGGCAGATTCTGCCTACAGTTAGGGTTAATTGGATATCGATAAACCGGCTGGGCTTGTTGAAGATTTGCATTCTTCTTAATGTTCAAGATTTGAAAGGATGATTATGCCCACCGGCATCGTGAAATGGTTCAATGAAAGCAAGGGTTTTGGTTTCATCAAGCCCGACGAAGGCGGCGAAGATCTGTTCGCGCACTTCAGCGAAATCCAATCCAAGGGTTTCCGTACCCTGCAAGAAAATCAGCGTGTGGAATTCACCGTGAAGGCCGGCCCCAAGGGCCCACAGGCGTCACAGATCCGCCCCATCTGATTCTTTCCAGTTTTTGCGCTGTCGGGCGTGATGAAAGCTTAAAACTTTCATCATCACGGCAAGCTTTGAAAAACCGGCCTCTTGGGCCGGTTTTTTTATGGTGCGCCCGGCAGGGCGCACTCACTTTGAGGTGGAAGTTCTCTAACGGTCCGGCAAGGGGAACGGTTAGCCGCAGGCAAGGGCTGTGCGGGCGACTGCGGGTCTGGAGGAAGCCGGATGGCAAAGCGCTGGGCTGACGAACAGGAAGCGGATACGAGGCGACGCGTCGGGGTGAGATGAGCGTAATCATCAAAGCCCGGGACTTGCAGGGAGCGATGCGCGTGGATCCGCGGCCGACTGCGGGTCATTGCATGGCGGCAGTGGAAGCGACCACACACCCGTGAATCGCGCCTGCGCGCGCTCGGTCTCGGCGCCCACCGGGCATGGAAATCGAGGGTCAACGGGCGTGGTCCATGGTGGAACGCCGGGACGCTGCACATGCGCCATGCGCTACCGCCGAAGCACTTTGCCAACATGGGGCTGGTCTCGCTGGTGGACATCCACCAGCGAGACCAGCGTTCTACTTGAACCGCCGGATGCGGAACCGCGCATCCGGTGGTGTGAGAGGGCTCAGGGGGTGACCCCTCACCCTACTCAACCGTCACCATCAGGCTTTGTCGCTGGCGTTTCCCACTTCCGCAATCCGAGCGTGGTGCTGTGTTCAGCGCCGTGGCTGACCGTGGTCTCCATGGACGTGACACGGACCGTTCCGGCGCTAGCGGTTGGTGGCGCAGGTGCATCGTGCGCTGGCGGTCTTTCTCCCGGTACGCACCCGAGAGCACAAGATCCACGCCACGCTGCGCAATCAAGCGGGAGTCATAAGCGTCGGCTTTGTCCGTGGTCCCGCAGCGCTGACAGACGAACAGGGCTGGCGAAGCTCTGCTGCCCGGGTGAATATGGCAGCACGTGGCACATTCTTGCGAGTGTGGTGCGCCGGCACGGCAAGACTCAGCTTGTCCGCGCACAGCGCCTTATCGGTGCTGAATTCCTTGAGCTTGTGCCCCAGGCGCTGCTCGGGATCACGGTGTTGAGGCCGATCTTGGCCGCGGCCCCGTTGCGCAGAATGCGTCCATGCATGCCCTGTTTCGCTCGAGCGCGGCGCGCCATGCGTTGCACGCCCGGGTCCTCGAACACGAGCATTAGCGCGCTGGGTTGGAGACCAGCGCATGGCTGGTCTGATGCGCAAAGTCCCGCCGCACGTTTTTCGCAGACTGGTGCAGCGCAGCGCGCAGTTGCCATGCGGCACCACGCATGCAATCAGGACCGTTAGCGCAGGCCCATGGCTTCGCGCACGCCACGCATCGTTTCACGTGCTGTGATACGCGCCTGGTCACAACCGGCGTCCAAAATGTCGCGCACAAGCGATGGCTGGTCAAGGTACGGCTGCGCGCGCTCCAGCATGGGTTGCTGTTCGCGCAGGATTGCGTCGATGACCGGTTGTTTGCACTCGAGGCAACCGATTGACGCAGTCGTGCAACCGCGGCGCACCCACTCGTGCGTGTCGGCGTCCGTGTAGGCCAGATGGAACTGCCAGACTGGGCAGCGCTCGGGGTTCCCAGGATCGGTACGCTTGACTCGTGCAGGGTCCGTTGGCATGCGCTTGACCTTCTGCTCGACCACAGCGCGTTCTTCCCGGATGGCGATGGCGTTGCCGTAGCTCTTTGACATCTTGCGCCCGTCCAGTCCTGGCAGTTTCGACTCCGGCGTCAGCAGCGCCTCGGGTTCCCGAAGAATCGTGTGCCGTCCGCCATCGATCTGGGCGAGCAACGCATCCCGTTCGGCGCGCGATAGGGCGCTGGCTGCGACCAGCGCGCGTGCCTCGTCGCGTTTTTCGATCAAGCCGTCCTGATCGGCGGCA
>JAKBCY010000130.1 GCA_021807445.1 Pseudomonadota bacterium | reverse complement strand
TTCCGATCTGTCCCCACGGACACGTTGACGTCAATGTTGGACGAACCGTCCAGCGGATCAAAGACGAGCAGATAAGGACCGCGCTCAAATTCCTTCGGCAGGGTGTAGGGATCGTCCATTTCCTCCGACGCCATGCCAGCCACCAATCCACCCCATTCGCATGCCTGGATCATGGCATCATTGGACAGAACGTCCAGCTTCTTCTGGGTTTCGCCTTGCACGTTCTCGGTGCCCAGCGAGCCAAGGAAGCCCCCGAGCGCACCCTTGGCCGTCATCGACGCAATGGCCTTGACGGCGGCGGTCACGTCAATCAAGAGCGCAGCCAGGTCGGACTGGTCTTCGGAGCCGCGAAGTTGTTCGATGAGAAATTTGGAAATTGTGGTGCGGCCTTGCTGCATGATGAGTCTCCAGGTTCGAAAAGAGAACGACAGCCCCCCGCAGGAGGCTGGCGCGCTCAGGCCGCGCCGATCTCCCGGCCCTGCGCGTGACGTGCAGGGCACGAAAGAAGACGCAACCCGGGATTGTGCCGGGTTCGGGGCAATCGTCTCGTCGATCGTCGCCCACGATTATTCGGTGCCGGCCGGCAGACTTGGACGCCGTGCGCAAGTATCGCTGCGCTTCGCTGGCCATCGTTGCGCGCGCCACTTTGCCGGCTCCTGCCTGCTTTTTCAAACACCCTGTGCCGCGATGCGCTCAGGACGCTTGAAAAAGCCCGCAGCCAAATTAACGGAGACTCGCATGAACAGAACATTGCGGCTGCGGGGGAAAGCTCATCGGTTGCCCTTTGAGCCCGTTCACAACTGGTAAGCGCCACCCGTGTTGATCTGGATCGGCGACGCTCGATAGAGCTGGAGAGTTGCCACCACTTCGTGGCCCCTCTGTTGCGTGCAAATATAAGGGCATACGCAATTAAGGTAAATTCACATTTTCTTGATTGTAAGTTCAGGATTCCTGATGAAGAACATCACCCTGCGCCAGTTGCGCGTGTTCGTTGCCGCGGCGCGGCATCTGAATTTTGGTAAGGCCGCCAAGGACCTCCATCTCACGCCGCCGGCCATTTCCATGCAGATCCGCGATCTGGAATTACAGGTCGGCTTACCGCTGTTTGAACGCAGCGGCAAAACAGTCAGTCTGACCATGACCGGGGAATACCTGTTGTTGTACGCCCGACGCATGCTCGCCACCCTCAAGGACGCTGAGGACGCGCTGGCGCGCTTTCGCGGCCTGCAGACCGGCCGCCTCACGATCGGCATGGTCAGCACCGCAAAGTATTTCGTGCCGCGCCTGCTCAAGCTGTTCCGCGAAGAACACCCACACATCGAGGTTCGCCTAGTGGTCAGCAACCGGGAGCAGCTCGTATCGCAATTGCAAGGCAACGATCTGGATCTCGCCGTCATGGGGCGTCCGCCGCGGGAGATTGACACCCGAGCGGAGCCGTTCGCTGCACATCCACTGGGCGTCGTGTGCGCCCCCGAACATCCGCTGATGAGCGGCGAGCGCACCACAGCGGCGGAGCTGGCGCATTACGGCTTCATCATCCGCGAAAGCGGCTCCGGAACGCGCACGGCCATGGAGGAGTACCTTCGAGAGCATCGCGTGGACGCTCGCATCGAGATGGAGCTGGCGAGCAACGAGACCATCAAGCAGGCTGTGATGTCCGGCATGGGGATCAGCTTCCTGTCACTGCACAGCATCGGCATGGAATTGCGCACTGGCATGATCGGCGTACCCGACGTTGAAGGCCTGCCGCTCATTCGACGCTGGCATGTGGTCAACACCTCAGCAAAACTGCTTTCGCCCTCCGCTGAAGCATTCCGCTACTTTATTCTGGAGCATGGCGAGTCCTATCTCGCGCAGGAATTTGGCCGCCTACAGCCCCTTGCACTTGACCGCACACACAGCAAGCCTTTGAGGGCCCGCTCTTCTCCGCACGTTATTCCTGAAGCGCCAGCCCCCCAAGCGCCGCCAGAAAAGCCAGCGGCGCCGTCTCGGCGCGAAGCACGCGCGGCCCGAGACTGACCGCTGCAAAACCCGCAGCCCGCGCCCGCGCCGCCTCTTCGGGGTCCAGGCCGCCCTCTGGGCCGCTCAACACCAAGATCGCGCCTGCAGCCACGGCCGTGGCTTGGAGCCGCGCTTTGTGCGGGCCAGCCCAAGCCGCAAATGACGTCGCCCCTCCCTCGCGTGGTGCGGCGAGTAGGCACCGAGCCTCTCCCCGGACATCAGGGTCGTTGAAAGCGGGCAAAGTCGAAAACCAATTCGCAAGCGAAAGGACCGGTCGCACCTCGGGAACGCGGTTACGCCCGCATTGCTCACAGGCCGCGACGACGGCAGCCTGCCAATGGGCCACTCGGCGGGCTGCCCGTTCGCCCTCAAGGCGCAGCACACTCCGGGCACTCATCAGGGGCTGAATCGCCGCAGCCCCCATTTCGGTCGCCTTTTCCATCAGCCAATCCATGCGGTCATTGGCGGGCATCGCCACGGCCAGTGTCACGGCCCATGGAAGCTCGCGCTCAATCGCCACATGACAAAGGATCTCGGCGCGAACCGGACCTGCCGTCGAGAGCAGCCGCGCCTCCCACTCGCCGCCACGCCCGTCGAACACGGTGAGTTCGTCGCCTGAACGCAGCCGCAACACCTGCAGATGGCGCACCGTGTCCGCCGGCATGTCAAACACTCCCGCGGAGATCGGACCAGGCAGATGCAGTCGAGGCACGGAAGTGCTTCCGGGAGACGGGAATCAGTGAAACGGCGCCACCGCTCAGCTTTGGAGAAGGCCTAGCAATGCCACAGTGTCGGCGGAAAACTGCGCGATGCCCTCACGCAGTTTCGTCGTCCCCATGCCGTCCGCTGCCAGCTCCGCATTGAACGCGCTCTGCGTCAGGGCAAGGGGCATGTCATCTTCAGGATCACCCGCATGCTCGGGGTCAAGTCGGCGCGGCATCGGGTCGTCGGATTGCGCAAGGGTCTCGAGCAGCGTCGGGGCAATGGTGAGCAAATCACATCCCGCAAGCGCCTCGATTTGCGCCGCATCGCGAAAGCTCGCGCCCATCACTTCCGTGGCGATGCCACGCGACTTGTAGAAGCGCCAGATGCGCAACAAGGCGCGCACACCCGGATCGCTTGGTCCTCGCATGGCCAGCGCATCCCAACCGTCGCCAGCCTGCACCCGATACCAATCGGTGATGCGACCGACGAAGGGCGAGATCAGCTGCACGTCAGCTGCAGCGCAGGCCCGCGCCTGAACAAAGGAAAACAGCAGGGTCATGTTGCAGGCGATGCCATCGGCCCGCAGCTGACGCGCAGCCTCAATTCCGGCCCAGGTGGAGGCGATCTTGATCAATACGCGTTCACGGGCCACCCCTTGCGCCGCATAAAGCGCATGGATCCGACGCGCGCGCTTGACCGTCGCGTCGCAGTCGTGCGACAGCCGGGCGTCAACCTCGGTGGACACCCGGCCTGGAATGCGCTCAAGGATCTCGCAGCCAAAACGTACCAGAAGCCGGTCCATCGCTGCGTCCGGGTCGGCGCGCACATCTTCGCGCACCTCGGGCAAGGCCAGCAGCGGCGCGTACTCGCGCTGGCGTGTCGCGCGCAGCACGAGGCTTGGGTTTGTGGTCGCATCTTGCGGCTGCAGGCGCGGCAATTGCAGGTACTCGGCGGTGTCAGCCACGATTGCGCTGACCCGACGCAAAGCTTGCAGGCTATTCATCGTTCCATCGTAGTGAAAATTGCGGACCGCCAGCACGGCACGGATGCGCTCAGACGGGAAGCGTGCCCGGCATTTGCGGTGCGACTGGCCCCTGCTCGCAGGGCGCGCCAAGCACGGTGGCCGTCAGGGCGCGTACCGCAGCTCGCTCGCTGCTGACGTCCTCAGGCTCGATGCGGGCCGCGTGCGTTGCTCCGCTCAGGCGCGCCTGATGCTGCAGCCGGCGCAGGTTCCGATAGGCGTCGGCCGCTCTCTTGCCAATGCCTGCGGGCAACAGTCTCAAGCGCTCCGCGATCTGCAGCAAGGCAATGTTCCCCGCATTGGCGACAAGATCAGGATACGTTGGCGCATACTCCAAAATCAGGGCCTGCATGGCAAATTCCACATCCAACATGCCGCCTTCATCGTGCTTAAGGTCAAACAAGGCCGTACGGTTTGGATGTCCCTCGGCAACCTTGCGCCGCATGGCCAGGATCTCCGCTCGCAGTGCCGCTCGGTCGCGCGGCATGCGCAGCACCTGCTCCCGGATCCTTTCGAATCGCGCGCCGAGCGCGGCGTCGCCGGCGCAGAATCGGGCCCGGGTGAGGGCCTGATGTTCCCAGGTCCAAGCCGTGTTGCTGCCACGACCGAGCTGGTACTGCTCAAAGGCCGCCAGTGTCGTCACCAGCAGCCCCGCGTTGCCGTTGGGGCGCAGCCGGGTATCGATCTCAAACAATCCACCAGCCGGCGTGGACGCCGTCAGCCACCACACCAGCTTTCTCGCGAAATTGCCGTAGCGCTCCGGAGCGTCGGGATCGGCGTCATCGAACAGGAACACGACGTCAAGATCGCCTCCATAGCCCAGCTCCTTACCCCCGAGCTTGCCATAAGCAATGACCGCAAACGCCGGCTGCGCACGATGTCGCCTTGGCATTTCGCCCCAGCACCAGCGGATGGCCACCCCGATGACGGCATCGGCCAAGGCTGAAATCTCGTCGGCCACCTGCTCCACCGTAAGTTGGCCTGCAAGGTCGCGTACCAGGGTGCGGAAGAGCTCCGCGTGAAAGCCCCGCCGGAGGATGTCCAAACCCTCGCCTGCATCCCACGTGGCACGCTGCACAAGGCGCGCGCGCTGCTGTTCGCAATGCTCGGCGCAGTCCTGAGCACTGAAGCGCTCGCGCGGCGCGTCAAGAAGCTCATCCACCACCATCGGGTTGCGCTTGATGTAATCAGCGGCCCAACTCGACGCTTCCAGGGCGCTCACGAGTCTGGTCAGCGCCTGGGGCTGTTCCGCGAAAAAAGCCAAATAGGTTTCGCGCCGCCCAATGGCCTCCAGTACGTCGAGCAGACGCGCCAGCGTCAAATCCGCGTCACGGCTACTGGCGACGATCGCAATGCCGCGCTCGATCACCCGTAGCATGCGGCCCCTTCCTGCATCCGACAGGGCCGCGTAGCGGGGCGACTGTTCCAGAGCCCTAAGGCGCGCATGGCTGGCCTCGCCCGCAATGCCAGACTTGACCAAGCTGTGGCGCAACGCGTCGAGGCTCTCGGCCGGCTTCTTGCAACCCACGCACCGCGGCCCCGTGTGCAACAGCGCGTCAAACTCGCCGGCCACGAACTCCCGCACGGCGTCCAGCGCGCTTAGCAATGCACACACAGGGCGTTTGGACTGGAGATGCGCCGCCGAGAGTTGCACACCCATAGCATGCGCGAGTTGCTCGAGGTCGGCGTCGTCAATCGGCAGGCTATGGGTTTGCGCATCATCCAAGTACTGGATGCGATGCTCCAACTGTCGCAAGAATGTGTAACTCTCGGCCAATTTCGACGCTGTGTCCGGCTGCAACAATCCTGCCTGGACAAGCAGCGGCAGGGACTGCAATGTATTTCGATTGCGAATCTGCGGCAGCCGCCCACCGCGCACGACCTGCAATAACTGCACAATGAACTCGATTTCCCGGATGCCCCCGCGCCCAAGTTTGACGTCGTTTGCACGATCGGGCCGGGCGGTCGCACGACGGGTCGCTTCAGCCCGGATTTGTCGGTGCAATCCACGCAGAGCCTCAAGCATGGCAAAGTCCAGGTACCGTCGCCACACGAAGGGCTCGACCACCGCGTCGAGCGCATGCAAGGCAACCTGGGCTTGGCTGGCATCCACCGGGGATGCCACGCGGCTCTTGAGCCAGGCGAAGCGCTCCCATTCGCGGCCTTGAACCTGGAAATACTCTTCCAGCATGGCCAGACTCACCACGGGCGGGCCGCTGTCACCGTTGGGCCGCAGCCGGGTGTCGACACGAAACACGAAGCCGTCTTCCGTCATGTCCGAGAGCAGTGGGACGAGCCGGCGCACGACCTGTGCAAAATACTCAAAATTGGACAACGGTACGGCGCCGTCGCTGTGCCCGTCCTGGTCGTAGACAAACACCAGGTCGATATCCGATGACACGTTGAGCTCGTACCCACCCAACTTGCCCATACCCACCACCAGAAACTGAGCCTGCGCCCCCTCGGGTGTACGCGGCACGCCGTGGCGCGCACCAAGCTCTTCATCGGCTTGGTGCAAGGCGTGTGCAATGGCGCTTTCAGCCATGTCGCTGATGCATCGGCACACCGCAACGAGTGGTGCTGCTGCGAGCAGGTCCTGCTCGACGAGACGCAGCATTAACGCATTGCGCACGCGCCGCAGAACCTTGCCCAGCGGATGGCTGCTTTGCAGCGTCTGGACCGCAGCGTCAATTTCAGCCCGACTGGGCAATCCCGGCTGCCACAGCGCGAGAACATCGTCGAAACGGCCCGCGTGGCGGCGGTAAAAACGGGAATACGCGTCGAGTTGCATGAGCGAGTCGGGACCCCCGGTCCTTCGCCAACGGTTGATGATGGCATGAGCATATTGCAGGAACACGCCCTTTGCTTGAGGCGGGTCTTCCATGCAAGCGCTCTCCATGCGCGAAATCAAGAAAAGCAGGCCCGCTTGCGCAAGGCGCGATTCCCGCGTTCACTACCATGGGCAAACCCAGCGAGAACCGACCCTTGTCTGCCCTGCACATCTCTCTCAAACTGGCCACACGCCTGCTTGAAGCGGCCATCACACTCGTGTTCGGCTGCTACCTGCTGCTTGGCGCAGGCCTGCTGACCCTGCGTTACGCGGTGCTGCCCAACGCCCAGGCATTCGTGCCTTGGATGGAGCAAGCCAGCACCCGGGCATTGGGGTTGCGCGTGCATATTGGCGCCGTGCAAAGCCAGTGGACCGGTCTTTTGCCAACGCTGTCACTGCACGATCTGGTGATCGACAACCCCCAGGGCCAGCCGGCACTGCGCTTTGCCTCGGTGGAGGCGCTGCCGTCGTGGAAAAGCCTGCCGCGTCTGCAACTGAGCTTTGAGCAACTCGCGATCAACGGTCCGCAATTGACCATCGTGCGAACGGATGCTGCGCACCTGAACGTGGGCGGCATCCGGTTCGACCTGAACGCGCCTGGCAATGGCGCCGGGCAGCGCTTTGCCGACTGGCTATTCGAGCAAGACCAGATCTTGATTCAGCACGGCCAGATCACCTGGGTCGATGCGGAACACGGTGAAGCGCCGCTGATCCTGCGCAATGTCAACCTCGACTTGCGCAACACACAACTGCGGCACCGCGCGGCGCTTGTGGCCACACCCCCGCAGGCGCTGGGCACACCCGTGGAGCTGCGCGCCGACTTTCATCAGCCGCTGTTTCTGCGCCACACGGCGGATTTTTCCCGCTGGAACGGGCAGCTC
>JAKBCY010000008.1 GCA_021807445.1 Pseudomonadota bacterium | reverse complement strand
CACGACGCCAGACCCGAGGACTGGGCGCACTTCGCGCGCTGTTACGACGCGACCTATGCCGCGCACGGCTCGCCACCGTATTTGAATCTGGGCTTTTTCTGCGCGCTTGGTGAGCAATTGCCTGATCACGTGTTGCTTTTGATTGCCGAGCAGGCTGGGCAGGACATTGCCGCCTCGCTCATCATTCTCGATCCGGAACGGGGCCAGGCGTATGGACGCTATTGGGGCGCTCTGCGCCATGTTCCCAACCTGCATTTTGAAGCGTGTTACTACCAACCCTTGGAGTATTGCATCGAGCGCGGATACGCAAGCTTCGAGGGCGGAGCCCAAGGCGCGCACAAAATGGCACGCGGCCTGCTTCCAGTGACCTGCACCTCGGCGCATTGGCTGGCGGATGCACGCTTTCACACCGCAATCGACGAGTACCTGCAGGGTGAGAATCTGGCGCTCGACTCGCATCTGGACGAACTGCGCGAACATGCTCCGTTCCGGGGTCAGACCGCCACGGCGGGGACAGCCACTTGATGCCTGGCGCCAAACCATCGCCCGCCCCGCCTCAGGCGGTTCCGCTCTGCGCGTCACGCTCGCGCAAGCATTGCTGCACGTGGACCAACAGTCCCTCGCTGGCCCGTTCCACCAAATCCAGCACACGTTCAAATCCATCGGCCCCGCTGTAGTAGGGATCAGGCACCACCGCGCTTTGTGCCTCAGGCGCAAAGCTCATGAACAGCCGAAGCTTGTGCTGGTGCTCGTGCGGGCATAGCGTCTCCAGAATCGCAAGGTTGTCCCAGTCCATTGCCAGGACCAAGTCGAACACCTCAAAATCCGCCTCGCAGACCTGGCGCGCGCGCTGACGGCTCAGGTCGTAGCCACGCGAGCGGGCATGGCGTTGGCTGCGCGCATCGGGCTGCTCGCCAACATGGTAGGCATGCGTACCGGCCGAGTCGACCCGCACCTCCGGGCCGAGCCCGGCCCGCGCAACCACAGTCTCGAAGACGCCTTCGGCCGTCGGTGAACGGCAAATATTGCCCATGCAACAAAACAACACGCGGAATTGGCTCATGCGAGATTTGGAAATGGATCAAATTCAGGTGTGGATGCGCGCGACGAGGCCGCCGCCAACCCGGCTCGAGCGCCACTGAACGCCTCCGGCAACCGCGCCGATGAACAGGCTTCCCCTCCACGGCGGAGACAGCTCCGCAGTGTAAAACTTGGCATCTTCCCGGCGCCAAGGCGGGAGATTCCTACGGTGCTCCGATCGCCATCGTGCGCCGGTGCAGCGAACCCCAGCAGACACCGCACTGAAAACCCACGGCGGCTCCGCCGTTCGCGCTCCTCAGGCGCATTCGCCCCGGTCGCTCGGCGACCAAAGCCGTGCCGTCCGGCACAAATGCAACGCTCCAAAGATAGGCCAGATCGCGCACGTAAGTCGTGGCACTAGGGCGAGGAGCAAGCCCCGCTGGCGAGGGAGGCGAGGCAAAGCAAGTGGGCACACCACCCCCGCACGGCCACGACATCGCTGCCGCCACCAGATCTCAGCGCGCCGCACCCCGCACCGCCGAGGCGCGCACCCACGCCACTTGGCACGATGTGGTCAATTTCGCGCGGATCACCATGGCGCGCTTTGGCTCCTATTTTCCGCCAGCCTAGCCCGTCTGCGCATCCAGGTCGTGGTCGTCGCCCGCTCCGAATACACGACGGCGCAATTCAGCCAGCCGATCGCGTGCCCGCGCAGCTTGCTCGAACTCGAGGTTGCGGGCATGCTCAAGCATGCGCTTTTCAAGCTGGCGAATTTCGCGGGCCACGTCCTTCTCGTCGAGGGACTCAAAGCGGGCCTGCTCCTGGTCGGCCCGGGCCTGCGAACGGGCGCTGCTGCCCGACTGGTCGTACACGCCATCGATGAGATCGCGCACCCGCTTGACCACGCTGCGCGGCGTGATCCCGTGAGCCGTGTTGTAGGCGATCTGCTTGGCCCGGCGCCGCTCGGTCTCGTCGATGGCCCGGCGCATGGACTCCGTGATAGCGTCGGCGTACAAGATGGCCTTGCCATTGAGATTGCGCGCGGCGCGGCCGATGGTTTGGATGAGCGAGCGCTCCGAACGCAGGAAGCCCTCTTTGTCGGCGTCCAGAATGGCCACCAACGACACCTCCGGAATATCCAGACCCTCGCGCAAAAGGTTGATGCCAACCAGCACGTCGAACTGGCCAAGTCGCAAATCGCGCAGGATCTCCACCCGTTCCACGGTGTCGATATCCGAGTGCAGGTATCGAACCTTCACCCCGTTATCCGATAAGTACTCGGTAAGCTGCTCGGCCATGCGCTTGGTCAGCGTGGTGACCAGCACACGCTCGGCCACGTCCACGCGCAGGCGGATCTCGCCCAGCAGATCGTCGACTTGGGCCGTGGCCGGTCGCACTTCGATCGCGGGATCCACGAGTCCCGTCGGACGCACCAACTGCTCCACCACGTCCGATGCATGTTCGCGCTCATAGATCGCAGGCGTGGCCGACACGAAAACGACCTGGCGCATCTTGCGCTCAAACTCGGCAAATTTCAGCGGTCGATTGTCCAGGGCCGAGGGCAGTCGAAAGCCGTAATCCACCAGAGTCTGCTTGCGCGCTCGATCGCCGTTGTACATGCCGTTGAACTGCCCAATGAGCACATGGCTCTCATCCAGGAACATCAAGGCATCCGCGGGAAGGTAGTCCACCAGGGTGGACGGGGGCTCACCCGGCGCCGAGCCCGAGAGATGGCGGGAGTAGTTCTCAATGCCTTTGCAGTGACCGATTTCGGTGAGCATCTCCAGGTCAAATCGCGTGCGCTGCTCCAGGCGCTGGGCCTCGACCAGCTTGCCGGCGCCGGTAAGCTCCTTCAAGCGCGCCTTGAGTTCGGCCTCGATGGTGACGGCGGCATCCAGGACGCGCGCCTTCGGCGTGACGTAGTGGCTACTGGGGTACACCGTGAAACGCGGAATTTTTTGCCGCGTGACGCCGGTCAGGGGGTCAAACAGCGTGAGAGACTCGATTTCATCATCGAAGAGCTCCACGCGGATCGCCAGCTCGGCATGCTCTGCAGGGAAGATGTCGATCTGGTCGCCGCGCACGCGAAACACGCCGCGCGTGAATTCCACATCGTTGCGCTTGTATTGCATGCGCACGAGCTGCGCGATGATGTCGCGCTGCCCCATCCGGTCTCCCACGCGCATGGTCATGATCATGGCGTGGTAATCCGCCGGATTGCCAATGCCATAGATGGCACTGACGGTCGCCACGATCACCACATCGCGTCGCTCCAGCAGGCTTTTCGTCGCCGACAGGCGCATTTGCTCGATATGTTCATTGATCGCGCTGTCCTTCTCGATGAACAGGTCGCGCTGCGGCACATACGCTTCAGGCTGGTAGTAGTCGTAGTAGCTGACGAAATATTCCACCGCATTTCTTGGAAAAAACTCCCGAAATTCACTATAAAGCTGCGCCGCCAACGTTTTATTTGGCGCAAAGACGATAGCCGGGCGCCCAAGTCGGGCGATGACGTTGGCCATGGTGAACGTCTTGCCCGAGCCGGTCACGCCCAGCAGCGTCTGAAAGCTCAGTCCATCCCGCAACCCATCCGCCAGCTTGGCGATCGCTTCAGGCTGGTCCCCGGCCGGCGCATAGGGCTGGTTCAACTGGAACGGCGAGTCGTCAAAGCGCGCCAGATTTGGCGCTTGGACAGGTTCGACAACGGCGAGACTGGGCATGGCGTGCTTCAAAGGGGGGGCTTGCGGCGTTGCGCATCCCCGACATCGGTGGGGCAGGAACGGGCTTGGGCGTCGCATGCGGCCTAAAATCCGGATTTCCAGTCAACGCGCCACAACGCGAACCACAAGTTCGCATTCTGCGCTCGGTGGCCTCCAAGACATCCATCCTTTTCAATAAAGACACATGAGCGCATCGCTTTTTGCCCGCGTCGACCTGGCTCCGCGCGACCCAATCCTTGGCCTGAATGAACAGTTTCAGGCTGATTCCAATCCCAGCAAAGTCAACCTGGGTGTGGGCGTGTATACCGATGAAAACGGTAAGTTGCCACTGCTCGCATGTGTGAAGGAGGCTGAAAACCTGCTGTCCGAAAGCCCCAAGCCGCGCAACTACCTGCCCATCGACGGGATCCCAGCCTATGACAAGGCTGTGCAGGCCCTCGTCTTCGGCACCGGGAGCGAAGCGCTGCAAGCCGGGCGCGTGGTCACCGTGCAGGCGCTGGGCGGCACCGGCGGACTGAAACTGGGCGCTGACTTCCTCAAGCGGCTCAACCCGGCGGCACGGGTGTTGATTTCCGACCCGAGCTGGGAAAACCACCGCGCCTTGTTCGAGGCTGCGGGCTTTGACGTCGGCACCTACCCTTACTACGACGCAGCGAACCGGGGCATCGCTTTTGACGCCATGCTGGCCGCGCTAAATCAGGCGGCTGCCGGCACGATCGTGGTCTTGCATGCCTGTTGCCATAATCCAACAGGTTACGACCTGACGGCAGCGCAATGGGCACAGGTCATCGCCGCGCTGGCTGCGCGTGACCTGGTGCCCTTCCTTGATATGGCTTACCAGGGGTTTGGCGAAGGCATTGCCGAAGACGGTGCAGTCATTCAGCAGTTTGTCGCCAGTGGGTTGAGCTTTTTCGTCTCGACCTCGTTCTCCAAGAGCTTTTCGCTCTATGGTGAGCGCGTCGGGGCCCTGAGCATCGTATGCACCAGCAAGGACGAGGCTGCGCGCGTGCTGTCCCAGCTCAAGCGTGTCATTCGGACCAACTACTCCAACCCGCCCACCCATGGCGCCCAAGTGGTCGCCATGGTGCTGTCGACTCCAGCGCTGCGCGCACAGTGGGAACAGGAACTGGCAAGCATGCGCGAGCGCATCCGCAGCATGCGTGCTGCGCTTGTGGACCGTCTCCAGGCGCAAGGCGTGAAGGCGGATCTTGGATTCATCACGCGTCAGAAAGGGATGTTCAGCTATTCGGGCCTTAACGCCGAGCAGATGGAAACGCTGCGTGCCCAGTACGGTATCTACGGTGTCAGCACCGGACGCATCTGCGTGGCCGCGTTGAATTCGCACAATATTGACTACGTCGCAAAAGCCATGGCTGCGGCAATGCAATAAAGAGGACTGCGCCGCACGCGAAAAACCGTGTCGGCGTAAAATTGCTGCATCGCACAAGGAGAAGCCATGGTTTACGACTGGTACGAATCACAACGGGCGATGCTGAGTCCTCTTGCCGAATTCGCGCAAGCGGCCTCAAAGTTCTACACCAATCCCCTGTGGCCCCTGTCACAGACACCGACAGCACAGCGCGTGTCGGCGAGCTACGAGCTCATGCACCGGCTGCTCAAAAGCTACGAGAAGCCGTCGTTTGATATCACGTCCGTGAGTATTGCCGGGCGTGACGTGGCCATTCAGGAACGGGTGGCGATGAGCAAGCCGTTTTGCCGGCTGCTGCGCTTCAAGCGCTTCAGTGATGACCCGAAAATTCTCGATCGCCTGAAAACCGAACCGACGGTGTTGATCGTGTCCCCACTGTCGGGCCACCATTCCACTCTGCTGCGTGACACCGTGCGCACGATGCTGCAGGACCACAAGGTGTTTATTACCGATTGGGTTGACGCACGCATGGTGCCCACCGAGCAGGGTTCGTTCTCGCTGGACGACTACGTTGCGTATATCCAGGAGTTCATCCGTCATATCGGGCCGGATGTGCACGTCGTCTCGGTGTGCCAGCCGACCGTGCCGGTTCTCGCGGCGATTTCGCTCATGGCCTCGGCCGGTGAGCCAACGCCGCGCACCATGGTGATGATGGGCGGCCCCATCGACGCGCGCAAGTCCCCGACGGCCGTCAACAACCTGGCGATGAACAAGAGCCATGAGTGGTTCGAGTCCAACGTCATCTACCGCGTGCCCGTGAACTACCCCGGCGCCGGCCGCCGCGTCTACCCCGGCTTTTTGCAGCATACGGGCTTCATCGCGATGAACCCCGACCGGCACATGAAGTCGCATTACGACTTTTTCCTGGACTTGGTGCGCGGCGACGACGATGACGCTGATGCCCACCGGCGTTTCTACGACGAATACAACGCCGTTCTCGACATGGACGCTGACTATTATCTGGACACGATCCATCTGGTGTTCCAGGAGTTCGCGCTGGTCAAGGGCACGTGGACCGTCAATGGGAAGCTCGTGCGACCGCAAGATATCCAAAGCACGGCACTGATGACCATCGAAGGTGAGCTCGATGACATCTCAGGAGCCGGTCAGACGCAGGCTGCGCATGATCTGTGTACGGGCATTCCTGCTGAGGATCGCACGCATTTCACGGTGCCCGGCGCCGGTCATTACGGCATTTTTGCCGGCCGCCGGTGGCGTACGTTAGCGTACCCACGGGTACGAGACTTCATCGCCACCCATCGGGAAGGCGCCAGTCGCAGTGCTGCGCCACGCCGCCGCACGGCCTGATGGCGTGAGCGGCGATTCGGGCCGCGCTGCCGCGGCCTGAGCTTCGTGCATGTCCAGCCAGCGCCTCTCCCTGTCGCAAACTCGCCTGGCCGAGCGCATTGACGCTGCGCTGCCGCAGACGCAGTGCACCCGCTGCGGTTTCCCCGATTGCCGGGCCTATGCGGAGGCGATTGCCGGGGACCAGGCGATGATCAACCAATGCCCACCTGGTGGGGCTGAAGGCATCGCGCGGCTGGCCGCGATCACACGTTTGCCCATCGAGCCCTTGAACCCGGCCAATGGGCTGGAATCGCCGCGCCGAGTCGCAGTGATTGACGAGGCCTGGTGCATCGGTTGCACGCTGTGCATCCAGGCCTGCCCGGTGGATGCGATTGCCGGCGCCCCCAAACGGATGCACACCGTTGTTGCCGACTGGTGCACGGGGTGTGAGCTTTGCCTCGCACCATGTCCGACCGATTGCATCAGCCTGCTGGCCTTGCCAGAGGCCGATCTTGCCGAAAAAACCGGTTGGACGGCCTGGAGTGCACACCAAGCCGAGGATGCGCGGCGACGTTATGCAGCGCGCAAAACCCGCCTCGAGCGCGTCGCCAGCGAGCGCGCGCAGCGGCTGCGCGCCAAGGCCCTTGATCGCCCGCCCCCCCTCGAAGGCCACACCGGCCCCGAGGCCGGCGCCGCTGAACAGCAGCGCAAACAATCCCTGGTCGCCGCAGCCCTCGAGCGCGCACGCCTGCGTCAGGCCAGCCGCATGCGCTGACTGCGGCCCCTGCGGATTTCCGGCGACAATTGCGCATCATGAACAAAGCCGACATCGAGACTGTCTTCGCCCGGTTCCAGGCCGCGAATCCCCATCCCCGAAGCGAATTGCACTATCGCAACGCTTATGAGCTGCTCGTGGCCGTCGTGTTGTCCGCGCAGGCCACCGATGTGAGCGTCAACAAGGCAACCGAAGGTTTGTTTGCGGCCGCCCCGACGCCCGAGCGCATGGTGGCGCTGGGCGAGGATGGCGTGGCCGAGAAGATTCGCACTATCGGCCTGTATCGAACCAAGGCCAAGAACGTTGTCGGCCTGAGCCGCATCCTGCTCGAGCAGCACGACGGGCACGTTCCGGCGACACGCGAAGCGCTTGAAGCCTTGCCTGGCGTGGGTCGCAAGACGGCCAATGTGGTGCTTAACGTCGGCTTCGGCCAACCCACACTGGCGGTGGACACGCACATCTTTCGGGTTGCCAACCGCTTGGGGCTGGCACGTGGCAAGACCCCGCTCGAGGTGGAGACGAAGCTGCTGAAAGTGGTGCCGCAACCCTTCCGCCATGACGCCCACCACTGGCTGATCCTCCACGGTCGCTACGTGTGCAAGGCCCGCAAACCAGACTGCTGGCGATGCGCACTTGCTGACCTCTGCCCCTACACCCCCAAGACACCCCCGCCGAAGGCTTGACGGGGGCTCGCGAGTCATGCGCCGCACGTCCCGGCCACCCACGCAATCCGATCGCGGGCGCGCTCTGCCCTTGTGCCGGCGCGGGCTGCGCGCCGTGCTGCTGATGCTGGGCGCTTGTGCACTGGCGCACGGTGCGCAAGCCGGGATCCTGGTGCACGACGACAGCGGCCACGTGCTCGCGCTGGCGCATCCGGCGCAACGCATCGTCGCGTTGTCCCCGCAACTGGTGGAGCTGGCCGACGCGGCCGGTGCCGGCCAGCACCTGGTCGCCACCATTCGCGGCGCTGACTGGCCGCGTTCAGCCCGATCGCTGCCACGCGTGGGCGACGCCTTCGCCATCAATCTGGAGGCGGTCGTCACGCTAAAACCCGACCTGATCCTCGCCTGGCGCTCGGGAACGCCGCCGCGTCAGGTCGATGCACTGCGGCGTCTGGGCATCCCGGTGTATTGGAGCCAGACGGACAGTTTGCAGGCCATCGCCTCAACCGTGCAGCGGATCGGCGAGCTGGCAGGCACCGCGCCCACCGCGACGCGCTGGACACGCGCTTTCGATGCACGCCTGGCCGCCCTGCGTGCGCGCTATGCGCACCAACCGCCTGTGCGCGTGTTCTATCAGGTGTGGCCCGAGCCGCTGATGACCGTGGGCGGCCCGCAACTCCTCAACCAGGCCATCACACTTTGCGGGGGGGTCAATCCGTTTGCCGCCCTGCCGGTTCTGGCACCAAGCGTGAGCCGCGAAGCCGTGATCGCCGCCGATCCGCAGCTCATCGTGGCCGCCAGCCGCAACCGGGCTGCACTCGACTCGTGGACGCAGTATGCCCAAATCAGCGCCGTGCGCCACCGCCAGCTTCTGTTGCTCGACCCGCGCCTGCTGCCGCGCATGGGCGAGCGCGTGCTCGATGGCGTGGCGCAATTGTGCGCTGCCGTCGAAGACACACGACAGATCGACGGCCGATCAGCACCGGCCGCGTCAAAGCGGTAGCCACAATGGCGGCCCATCCGCGCGCTCCACGCGCGTCCACCCGCATTGGTAAACCCGCTCAAGATTTTGTGCGTTGAGGACTTCCCCCACCGGCCCCGCGACCCACTGCCCGTGCGGCGCCAGCCCGAGCACGTGCGTGGCCAGATGGGCAACCCAGTTCACATCGTGCGCAGCGAACACAATGGCATGCGTGGCGAGTTCAACCAGCAAACGGGCGACCAGACCCTGATGCGCAGGATCCTGGAAGCTCACCGGCTCATCCAGGAGCAGGACCGGTGCACGCTGCGCGAGCACTTGTGCCAACGCCACGCGTTGCCGCTCCCCTGCGGACAGCTCCAGCACGTGTCGATGCGCAAGGTGGCCCGCGTCCACCCGCTGCAGCCAGCTCAGGGCCGCGGGCTCGTCGGCACTGGGCTGCGCCAGCATCACGGCATGCAGCACGGCGATGCCGAAGCGGTCGCGTGGTTGGCTCGGCAGGAAGGCGCGGCCGCGCGCCAATTCGCCCGGCGAATGCGCAGCCAGCGCCCGACCGAGAAGCGCCACCGACAAGTGCTCTCCGCCCAGACCCGCCATGTGCCGCAAGAGCGTGGATTTGCCTGCGCCGTTGCGCCCCAATAAGGCCCAGCGCTCGCCGCTTCTCACGCTCAGGCTGAGTTGGCCCAAAAGGACTTGGCGGCCGATGCGCAGGTTCAGGCGATCGACTGCAAGGGCCGCGGCGGGCACACTCATCGTGGTTGCCGCACCAGCATCACGATGAAAACCGGAGCGCCGATCAGTGCCGTGATGGCTCCCACCGGAAGCTCATAGGGCATGGCGACGCCGCGCGCGAGCGCGTCGGCGGCAAGCACCAGGGCGCCGCCCAGCATGGGCACGGCCCAGCTTTGCTGCCGCGTGCGCACCACACCGAACATCCTCAACACATGGGGCACGACCAGCCCCACAAAACCCACAGCTCCGGCCTCGGCCACCGCCGCACCTGTGGCCAACGCCGCCAGAAGCACCAAACCAAGACGCAAGCGATGCACAGGTTCGCCCAGCAACCACGCATGCTCGCTGCCCAACGCCAGCCGATCCAGGGCACGCGTCCAAAGACTGAAGACGCCAGCCAGCACCACCGCCAGCGGGCAAAGCCAGGCGCCAAAACGCGCACCCGCGAGATCCCCCACCAGCCAGAACACGGCCCCACGCAGGCTCTGGTCCGGCACCAGCGCCAGCAGCAATGTGGAGCCCGCGCCGAAGACCGCCGAGAGCATGGCGCCAATGAGGATGAGCTGGGCCGGGGCTTCATCGTCCGGGCTGGCCAAGGCGCGGCGCCCGATGAGCATCAACAGCCCCAGCGCCGCCAGCGCGCCGCCCACGCTGCCCAGCCAGAGCATCCCGCCAAACCACACCAGCATTGCAATAGCGCCCATGCCTGCCCCGGCCGAGGCGCCGAGCACATAAGGATCGGCCAACGGATTGCGCAGCAAAAGCTGCATGGCCAGTCCCGCCTCGGCCAGCAGCGCACCGGCGCCAGCGCCAGCCAGCACGCGCGGAATGCGCAACTGCTCGATGATGGCCCAGTTCCAGCCCCCTGCCCCGACACTCAGCCCCAGCACAATCGCGGCGCCGAGAGCAGCCGCCATCAACGCCAGCAACAGCCCATCGCGAGGCTCGGCACGGCGCGCAGTCAGTTGCGGGGCTTGGTCAATGGCGGAAGCGGACATGGTTGTGGAGGGCAAACCTCACCGATCAGGAGCCGAGCGGGTGCCAAGTCAGACCCAGGAAGATCCCAAAGGGTTCACGGTTATAGCCGTAAACCGTCTGATACTTCTTGTCGAACAGATTCTGCACCCGCACATTCCAGCTCCACTGCGGCGTGATCGCGGCGCGCGCAGTCAGGTCAACGGTCGTGTAGCTCCCGAGGACGGCCGCCGTGGCCGGATACACGCTGTAGTTCATGTCCATGCGCGGCCCGCTGTAATGCACGACTGCGCCAGCGAGCACACTGCCCACGGTGTGATTGAGCGCAACAGTCGCCAGGCTTCGTGCGCGGCGCTGCAGCGTGGGGTCACCGGGTTGCGTCAGATCGACTGGCTGTTGCAGCGTGAGATTCGCGTCATACGCCCAGTTGTTCCAGCTTCCACTCCCCGTCAATTCCAGCCCGCGGGTACGGCTGCGCCCAACGTTTTGGAAGCTCGTATTCGAATATTGCCACTGATCGCTCGCCTGGGTCTGGAACAGCGTGGCGCGCCACACGTTCGGGCCTCTGGACCATTGCAGACCGCCTTCTGCCGAGTGGGCCTTTTCGGGCCGGAGATTCGGATTACCCCCGTTGCCGATGTCGTAGAGATAGCCGAGTGGCGGTGCGTTAAACGCGGTGGAGTAACTGGCGATCGCCTTGAACCCGCCCCCAAGTTGACGTCCGTAACCCAGGTAGCCGGTGTTCTGTCCGGAATAGCCCTCGATGTTGTCGTGCCGCACGTTGAGCTGCAGCGCATTAGCACCGAACGTTCCATTCAGGCCTGCAAACACCGCGTTTGCCGTGCGCGTCTTGTCCAGCGAACCGGCATAGCCATACCCATAGTCATAGCTGCCGGTGATGCCTTGCTGCTGGACGTCCAGCCCACCGGTCGCCGTCCAACCGTGGCCGAGCTGCACGACGTTGCGCCACGACAATTCATTGATGCGGGTCCGGTAACGGCTGGTGAACGAGCCCGCGTTCGCGTTCGTCGTGGTCTGCTGACTGAGATCCAGGTGGGAGGACCAATTCGCGTTGATCTGGTTATCGCTGAAGATCTGACCAAGCTCCTGCCTGACTTGCCCGGAATTTTCGGTGTTGTCGTAGGTATAGCGCCCCTCGCTGTTGAAGGCGCGCAGTCCAATGCGTTGGCCGGCAGCCCACTCCTGGATGATGCTGCCATGCATGGTCGTATTGCGGTACCCGTCAGAGAAATTGGGCAGGCCTGACTGGCTTGGATTTTGCGAAGGGATGCCCTGCGACGTATAGCGGCTGACGCCCGCTTGCAATGCCGTCTTGCCGATTTGCCCACTGGCGTTGGCTGAGGTGGTCTCCGTATTGCGGCTGCCCACCGTGACCGACACGGATCCTTGGGGCTTGCTGCTGCCTTCGCGCGTTGTGATGAGCACCACGCCACCAATTGCGCCAGAGCCATAGATGGCGGAGACGTTGCCGCGGATGACTTCGATGCGCTGGATCTGATCGGTGGTGAGATTGTTGAGGTAGGCGACACCGGTTGAGTCCTGCGCATTCAGCGGCACACCGTCGAGCAGAACCAGCACGTCGGGCCCACTGAACCCGCGCACGTACACGTTGCCACTTTGCCCCGGACCTCCATTGGAAGTGACCTGCACACCGGCAACCTGCTGCAACAGCGTCGTGAGGTTCTGCGCCCCATAATCCTTGATCTGCTCACGCGTGATGACGCTCACGCTAGGCAAGGCGGTGGACATGGGCTGCGGATAGCCGGTGGCCGATACCACCACGGGCGGCAGCAGGGCTGCGTTGCCTGGGACCGTCTGCGCGTGCGCCCCGGCGCAGCACAGCGCGACAGGGAGGCAGGCGAGCAGATGGCTGCCTTGGGTCGGCACGAATGCGCGCCGGGCGCCCACGCGGGTCGATGCGGGCGCTGAAGACAAACAAAAGATTTTCATTAGAGTTCATTCGATCGATGGCGGCTTCCGCGCTCCCCCGCACGGCTGACCGAAACCGAAAACCGCATCGCCTCCGAACTGAAGCCACGCGAGCCCGAGTTGCGCGGCAACAGGCAACTCAGGCGCCCCACCTGCCTCACCCCGGGCAGCGCTACGGTTTTCGCCTGTTGGCCGGTATCCGGGCTGGTGGATCTCCCCATGCGCCTTCCCAGCATCCTTGCGAATGACCAGTGGCTCCATGCATGCGGGGCGGCAGGCTCGCGCCTGCATCCACGTACCGTTGCGGGGGCAGCACAGGTTGCGATGGCACCTTGAGGTGCGCACCACCCTGTTTCCCGTTTAACTGCGCGCCATGACACGCCGCGCAAGCACCAACCACGCTATCGTATTGGATTGCTCAGGCTTGCCCTCGCACCATGGCTAGAATCGGTCGCATGCATCCCGCAACGTCTGCCACCGACATCACCGCCCAGTTCGACGACCTTGCCGACAAGGTCGATCGTCTGGCCCTGCGCCACGCCGAGCTCAAGCGCACGAACGCACTGCTCCAGGAGCGCCTGCGGCAGCTCGAAGCGGAACGCGACAGCCTGCGCATTCGCCTCACCGAGGCGCGCACCCGCGTTGACCACTTGCTCGCGCGCCTTGAACCGCCGGATGCGCAGCCCACGCCCGACCACCCCGCCTGAGCCGTATTGCCGGCTTGGGCCAACTTTGCGAGAGACCACCGTGAGCAGCGCAACGCTTGAAGTGACCATCATGGGCCAAAGCTACGTCCTGGCCTGCCCCGAGGGCGAGCAGGGCGCGTTGCGCGAAGCCGTGACCGAGGTGGATCGTGAGATGTGCAGCATCCGTGATTTGGGCAAAATCCGAGCACGTGAGCGGATCGCGGTTCTCGCGGCGCTCAATCTTGCGCATGCCAAGCGCCTGGCTGCAGCTGGCGCTCATGCATCGGCCCCCGGGCCCGCGGAAACCCCTGTGGCGGACCTGCCGGCGCGGCTGCGCCACTTGCAGCAAAAACTTGATGCCGCACTCGACAGCGACGATCAGTTGCTTTGAGCCCACGCGGAGCGGCCAGCACGCTTGCGCTGTCGCCCCTACAATCACCCGTGTCTGCCTGGCCTCTCCGATCAGGCATTTCTTGAACCGATGCGCTTTGCCTCGGGCTTGGAAGATCCCGCATGGGCGCGCAGTGTCTCGCGCAGACGCTCCCGAAGTGTGGTGACCTTGCCCACCTGTCCCAACAGGGTTCAGGGATCAATGGTCGGCAGGGCTTGGGCAGACACCTCATGGCTCACCCAGATGACCGGGCCGCCTCGCTCCCCCACCTAATTCCTCCGAACGCTATGCCTTGGCCGTTCCTGCTTGAACTGATGGTGCTCGGTTCCTTCACCGGGTTCATGGCCGGACTGCTGGGGATTGGTGGCGGCATGCTCCTTGTGCCCTTTCTCACCATGATGTTCACGCGCGAGCACTTCGACGCGAATCTCATCGTGCATATGGCGATTGCCACCTCCTTGACCACCATCCTCTTCACGTCGGCGTCGAGCATGCGCGCGCACCACCGTCGTGGAGCCGTGCGCTGGGGTATTGTGGTCTGGCTGGGTGCAGGCGCGGTGATCGGGACCTTCATCGGCGCCCAATTTGCCGGGCTGCTCAAGTCGGGCTGGCTTGCGATGTTTTTTGCCGTGTTTGTCGGTCTTTCGGCGCTGCGCATGCTGCTACGCTCGGGTCGCGCCCACACGGCGGATGCCCCGGAATCGCTGCCGCCCAAAGCAGCCTTGATTGGCGCGGGCAGTCTTATCGGTTTCGTCTCCTCGCTGGTCGGCGCAGGCGGGGGGTTTCTGACCATCCCGTTTCTGAGCTGGCGCGGCGTGAACATGCGCAATGCCGTTGCCACGAGCGCAGCCATGGGCTTTCCCATCGCGGCCGGCGGCCTGGTGGGCTACGTGCTGGCCGGGCAGCGTGCCTCGGGACTGCCGCCGGACTCGCTGGGCTTCGTGTATTTGCCCGCGCTCTTTGCTTGTGCGGCCACCAGTGTGTTGATGGCCCCGGTCGGGGCAAGCCTCGCGCATCGACTGCACGTGCAGGTGCTCAGGCGCGTGTTTGCCGTCTTGCTGCTGGCTTTGGCCAGCTACATGTTGTGGAAAGGCGTCCATGCCTTGAACTGGGTTGCGAAGTGACAGCATGACGCGCGACGCGGGCATGGCGCAAGGGCCTGGCGACGTGCCGGTGTGGGTGCTCGACACGAACGTCGTGCTCGACTGGCTGGTCTTTGATGACCCATCCATGCAGCAGGCTTCGGCTTGGCTCAGGAGTGGCCGAGCGCTTTGGCTGGCCACGGATGCGATGCGTGACGAAGCGCTGGAAGTCGCCGCACGTCCGGTCTTCGCCAAGCACGGCGAGGCCGGTGAGTTATGCGCGAGGATTGCCGCTGCCTATTGCGAGCATGCACGCATGCTGCATCCGGCGGCCGCCGCGAAACTGCGATGCGCGGACCCAGACGATCAACTATTCGTTGACCTGGCTTTGGCGCAAGCGGCCGAACTCCTGCTCACGCGCGACCGGGCGCTGCTCGCCCTTGCACCCGCGGCTCGCACCCAGGGGCTGTCCATCGCAAGGCCCCAGGATGTGCAATGGGCGCGACAGCCGCAGACCGCGGCCCTCTCAGCCCGGCACGCCTTTGCCGACACGCGCCCCGCGACGCTTGGCCCAGACGATGATCGCGGCACCCAATACGATCAACGGCAGCGATAGCAACTGCCCCATCGTGAGGCCGAACCAGAGATAGCCGAGAAAGGCGTCCGGTTGCCGGAAAAATTCCGCGGTAAAACGCGCAAGACCATAGCCCAGAGCAAAACAGCCTGCGATATAGCCGCGAGGGCGCTCCTTGCGCGACAGCCACCACAGCACCGCGAACAAGACGATGCCCTCGAGGAACATCTCATACAACTCCGATGGGAAGCGTGGCACCATGCTGCCCGACTCGGGGTAGATCATCGCGCCGGGCCACCAGGCCGGCGCCTGCCGGCCCCACAATTCGCCGTTGATGAAGTTGCCGATGCGACCGAAGGCCAGCCCAGGCGGCACCAGCGGGGAGACAAAGTCCATGAGGTCCAGCCACGAGACCTTTCGCGTCCACGCGAACCAGCCGGCCGCAGCCATCACCCCAAGCAGTCCGCCGTGAAAGGACATTCCGCCATCCCAGACCGCGACCATCTGGGCCGGGTGCGCAAAATAATAATCAGGTTGGTAGAACAGCACGTAGCCGATACGCCCCCCAAGGATGACGCCCAGCACCCCGGCAAATAGCAGATCCTCGATGTCGCGCGAAGTCCAGCCATAGCGGGCGTAGGGTTGATCCTTCAGGCGCCGTTTGGCAAGCAGCCAGAATGTGAGGAAGCCCAGCAGGTACATGATGCCGTACCAATGGACCTCAATGGGCCCAAGCTTGAGAGCGATGGGGTTGAAATCGGGATGAATTAGCATGGAAGCGAAGTGTACGGGTGTTATTTGACTGCCCACTGCGCGGGCGACCCGCGCTAGGTGATACGACAGCGCCCGACGGCACCGGTTCACCCTATTTTCGTTTCGTTTCAGCCTGCGAGCTTTCGCACTGCCACTCCTGCTATTTCCATGACCGAAAAACTCCGCTCCGCTCACATCACTGAGGGTGTTGCCCGTGCACCCAACCGCTCCATGTTTTACGCGATGGGCTACAAAAAAGCCGATTTTGCACACCCGATGATCGGCATCGCCAACGCGCACTCGACCATCACGCCGTGCAACTCCGGTTTGCAAAAACTTGCCGATGCAGCCATTGACGCGGTTCGCGCAGCGGGCGGCAACCCGCAGGTCTTTGGCACCCCGACCATTGCCGACGGCATGTCCATGGGGACCGAGGGCATGAAATACTCACTGGTGTCCCGCGAAGTGATCGCCGACTGCGTGGAAACCTGTGTCCAGGGCCAGTGGATGGACGGCGTGCTGACGATCGGTGGCTGCGACAAGAACATGCCAGGCGCAATGATCGGCATGCTGCGCTGCAATGTGCCCAGTATCTTTGTTTATGGGGGCACCATTCTGCCCGGGCACTACAAGGGCAAGGATCTCAATATCGTATCGGTCTTCGAGGCCGTCGGCGAATTCTCTGCGGGGCGCATGAGTCAGGTGGACTTCGATGCCATTGAGCAATGCTCGGTGCCCACTACCGGATCGTGCGGGGGCATGTACACGGCCAACACGATGTCCGGTGCCATTGAGGCCATGGGTATGTCGCTGCCCTACTCGTCGACGATGGCGAATGTGCACGAGGAAAAAGTGCAATCGGCCAGCGACTCGGCTCGAATCCTGCTGGATGCTGTGCGCGCCGGGCTCAAGCCGCGCGACATCGTCACCCGCAAGGCGCTGGAAAACGCGGTCGCCGTCGTCATGGCCACTGGCGGCTCGACCAACGCCGTGCTGCATTTGTTGGCAATCGCACACGCGGCCGAGGTGCCGTTCTCCATCGATGACTTCGAGACCATCCGCAAGCGCACACCTGTGTTGTGCGACATGAAGCCGTCCGGGCAATACGTGGCCACGGACCTGCATCGCGCCGGGGGCATTCCCCAAGTGATGAAGATCCTGCTGAACGCCGGCCTCATTCACGGCGATTGCATGACCATCACCGGCAAAACCGTGGCGGAAAATCTTGCGGACGTCCCGGCTGAGCCACGCGCGGACCAAAACGTGATCCGCCCGTTCACCAACCCCATGTACGCGCACGGTCATCTGGCCATCCTTAAGGGCAATCTTGCCCCCGAAGGCTGCGTGGCCAAGATCACGGGTCTGAAGAACCCGAGCATGACGGGCCCGGCGCGCGTCTTCGACGACGAGCAAAGCGCCCTAGAGGCCATCCTGGCCCATCAGATCAAGGCCGGCGACATCATGGTGCTGCGCTACCTCGGCCCCAAGGGTGGCCCGGGCATGCCCGAGATGCTGGCGCCAACCTCGGCCCTGGTCGGCGCGGGTTTGGGTGAGTCGGTGGGATTGATTACCGACGGACGCTTCTCGGGTGGAACTTGGGGCATGGTGGTCGGCCATGTGGCCCCGGAGGCCATGGTCGGTGGTGACATCGCCTTGATCCAGGAAGGCGACAGCATCACGATCGATGCCCCCACCCTGAGCCTGAACCTGAATGTGCCTGAGGAGGAACTCGCCCGCCGCCGCGCCGCCTGGACGCCGCCGACGACGCGCTACAAGCGTGGCGTGCTGGCCAAGTTCGCCAAACTGGCGGGCACGGCCTCCAAGGGCGCGGTGCTGGACGCCGATCTGGGCTGAGGGGACGTCCCCTCACGTCACAGCACAGCACAATAAAAAAAGGCGCCCCATCTGGGGCGCCCGTGTCCAGGTCGCGGCCCCGGCGTCACGCCTGCGCATCCTCCGCCTCGCGCTTACGAGGTTTCGGCTCGGGCTCGGCAATGTCCAGACGGACTTTGCCCGACTCGTCGATGTCCACCGTCACCCGCCCTCCGTCGACCAGGCGACCGAAGAGGAGCTCGTCGGCAAGGGCTCGGCGGATCGTGTCCTGAATCAGGCGTTGCATCGGGCGCGCACCCATCAGTGGATCGAACCCCTCGGCTGCAAGGTGCTTGCGCAGCTTGTCCGTGAACGTCGCCTCCACCCGCTTCTCTGCGAGCTGCGACTCGAGTTGCAGCAAGAACTTGTCGACAACGCGCAGGATGATCGATTCGTCCAAAGCACGGAAATTGATGATGGCGTCCAGCCTGTTGCGGAACTCCGGTGAGAACATGCGCTTGATGTCGACCATTTCATCGCCACGCTCCCGCTTGGATGTAAAGCCGATGGCGCCTTTTTGCATCGTCTCCGCGCCTGCATTGGTCGTCATGATGAGAATGACGTTGCGGAAGTCGGCCTTGCGTCCGTTGTTGTCCGTCAGCGTGCCGTTGTCCATGACTTGGAGCAGCACGTTGTAGACGTCTGGGTGGGCTTTTTCGATCTCATCCAGCAACAACACGGCATGCGGCTTTTTCGAGACGGCCTCAGTGAGCAGGCCGCCTTGATCGAATCCGACGTACCCCGGGGGCGCGCCAATCAGCCGCGAGACGGTATGACGCTCCATGTATTCGGACATGTCGAAGCGCACGAGCTCGATGCCGAGCACGAACGCCAGTTGCCGCGCCACCTCGGTCTTGCCGACGCCGGTGGGGCCGCTGAACAGGAACGCCCCAATGGGCTTATCCGGCTTGCCGAGCCCCGATCGCGTCATCTTGATCGCCGCCGCCAGCGCCCCAATGGCGTCTTCCTGACCGAACACCACGTTCTTGAGGTCACGCTCCAGATTCTTCAGTTTGGAACGGTCATCGGTTGTCACGCTGTGCACCGGCACCCGGGCGATCTTGGACACGATGTCCTCAATCTCGCCTTTGCCAATGGTCTTCTTCTGCTTGCTCTTGGGCAGGATGCGCTGAGCGGCACCGGCCTCGTCGATCACGTCGATGGCCTTATCGGGCAGGTGGCGGTCATTGATGTACTTGGCCGAAAGCTCGGCTGCAGCGGTGAGCGCACCAGCCCCGTATTTCACGCCGTGGTGTTCCTCAAAGCGCGACTTCAGACCCTTGAGGATTTCCACGGTCTGCTCCACGCTGGGCTCCACCACATCGATCTTCTGAAACCGGCGCGACAGTGCTGCGTCCTTTTCAAAGATGCCCCGGTACTCATTGAACGTGGTGGCGCCGATGCAACGGAGTTGCCCCGATGTCAACGCCGGCTTGAGCAGGTTGGATGCATCCAGCGTACCGCCGGAGGCCGCCCCGGCGCCGATGAGCGTGTGAATTTCGTCGATGAACAGGATCGAATGCGGCATCTCCTTGATCTGCTTGATCACGGCCTTGATGCGCTGCTCGAAATCGCCCCGGTATTTGGTGCCGGCCAACAGAGAGCCCATGTCCAGGGAATACACCACGCCTTGCTCAAGCACCGAGGGCACCTGCCCCTGCACGATGCGCCACGCCAGGCCCTCGGCGATCGCCGTCTTGCCCACACCCGCCTCACCCACAAGCAGCGGATTGTTCTTGCGCCGACGGCACAGCACCTGGATGACGCGCTCGACCTCGGCCTCGCGGCCGATCAGCGGGTCGATGCGACCATCGCGCGCCATCTGGTTGAGGTTTTGCGTGAACTGATCCAGAGGCGTGTCCTTGCCCTCCTTCTCTTCGTCGTCCCCAGCGCCGCCCGCAACGGGTTTGGCTTGCTCCACCGGATCGGTCTTGCGAATGCCGTGCGAAAGGTAATTCACCACGTCCAGCCGGGTCACGCCCTGCTGGTGCAGGTAGTACACGGCGTGCGAATCCTTCTCGCTGAAGATGGCCACCAGCACGTTGGCACCGGTCACTTCCTTCTTGCCGTTGGAGGACGATTGCACGTGCATGATGGCGCGCTGGATGACGCGCTGAAAGCCCAGAGTCGGCTGCGTATCCACGTCGTCGGTGCCGGGCACGACCGGCGTATTTTCCTTGACGAAGGCCGACAGGCTCTTGCGCAGGTCGTCGATGTTTGCCGAGCACGCGCGCAACACCTCGGCCGCCGAGGGATTGTCCAGCAGCGCGAGCAGCAAGTGCTCGACCGTGATGAACTCGTGCCGTTGCTGGCGCGCCTCCACAAAGGCCATATGCAAACTGACTTCCAGTTCCTGGGCAATCATGACACTCTCCTAAATGGCCTCCATCACACACTGCAAGGGATGGCCGGCCTGGCGCGCCGCCGACATCACCTGCTCGACCTTCGTTGCTGCCACATCCTTCGCATACACCCCACAAACCGCGCGGCCATGCTGATGCACCTTGAGCATGATCTGCGTGGCCGTTTCACGGTCCTTGCGAAAAAATTCCTGAATGACGAACACCACAAACTCCATCGGCGTAAAGTCGTCGTTCAGCATGACCACCTGATACAGCGGCGGCGGCTTGGCTTTCTGCTCCTGGCGCTCGAGGACTGCCGCAGAACCAGGGTCGGGACCGGAGATTTTGCGTTGTGCGGACATGATCCAATTCTAAGTTTTCGACTGGGTTTGCGCTGGTCTGTGGGCATCCTCCAATTGTGGATCAGGTTACACCTTCCAGGTTCCCAAACTCTACTCCATCGCAGGCCGGTTGCGAAAGCCTTCAAGCGCGTGGCCACAGCGCCTCCTGCGACGCGAGCGCCGATGAAAAAGCCGCACATGCTGTGCGGCTTTTTCATCGTGGGCACGGCGGGTCTCGCGATCGATCCCCTGCCGGCTTGACGCGCTTCTTACATGTGATCGATCATCACCTGACCGAACCCTGAGCACGACACCTGAGTTGCACCCTGCATCAGACGCGCAAAGTCATAGGTGACGTGCTTGGACTGAATGGCTCGCCCCATCGCCCCGACGATGCAGTCGGCCGCCTCCACCCAGCCCATATGGCGCAGCATCATCTCAGCGGACAGAATTTCCGAGCCCGGGTTGACATAGTCTTTCCCGGCGTATTTGGGCGCCGTGCCATGTGTGGCCTCGAACATCGCGACCGTGTCCGACAGGTTCGCTCCCGGCGCAATGCCGATGCCCCCCACCTGTGCCGCCAAGGCATCGGAGATGTAGTCACCGTTGAGGTTGAGCGTCGCGATCACGTCATATTCCGCAGGGCGCAGGATGATCTGCTGCAAAAAGGCATCGGCGATCATGTCCTTGACGATGATCTCTTGCCCCGTCTTCGGGCTCTTGAAGCTGCACCACGGCCCGCCATCCACGAGCTTCGCGCCAAATTCGCGCTGCGCAAGAGCGTAGCCCCAGTCACGGAAGCCGCCCTCGGTGAATTTCATGATGTTGCCCTTGTGCACCAGGGTCACGGACTTGCGCCCATTGTCGATGGCATACTGAATGGCCTTGCGCACAAGGCGCTCGGTCCCTTCACGTGAAACGGGCTTGATGCCGATACCCGAACTCGCCGGGAAACGGATTTTCTTGACCCCCATCTCGCCGATCAGGAAGTCGATGATCTTTTTGGCCCCGTCCGTCTCGGCCTGCCACTCGATGCCGGCATAAATGTCCTCCGAATTCTCACGGAAGATCACCATATCGACCTTTTCCGGCTCCTTCACCGGCGAGGGCACGCCCTGGAAATACCGGACTGGTCGCAGGCACACGTACAAATCGAGTTCCTGCCGAAGCGCGACATTGAGCGACCGGATCCCACCGCCGACTGGCGTGGTCAGCGGGCCCTTGATCGAGACCACGAAATCCTTCAGGGCATGCATGGTCTCCTCTGGCAACCAAACGTCAGGCCCATAAACACGCGTGGCCTTCTCGCCTGCGTAGATCTCCATCCAGGAGATCTTGCGTTTGCCACCATAGGCCTTGGCAACAGCGGCATCCACCACCTTGAGCATCACGGGGGTGATATCGGCGCCGGTGCCATCGCCCTCGATGAAGGGGATGATCGGGTGGTCCGGCACGTTGATGGTCTGGTCGGCCGCAACGGTGATGCGTTGCCCGTCGGCGGGTACGCGAATGTGTTGGTACATGTGGATCTCCGGGATTTGAACCTTGCGCATTCTAGCCGGCCTGCTGGCGTCCGGCGCTGTCTTTTATAAGACATAAGACTGATCCAGATCATGATTCTTGCCGAGCCACATGCCTTGGGCGCCTCCAATGCGGCAGCTTTGCACCGCCTTCAAGCGCGCACGCGAAGCATGCCGCGTGCGTCAACCGAAATTCAGGCAGCCGCGTTACAGGAATCGATCCTCTCGGATCTCATTTAATTTCACAACGAAAGGTTAGTCATGAAGAAGATTCTCGCCGCCGTGTTCGCCATGTTCTTCGCCTCTGCCGTGATGGCGCAGGCTGCCCCTGAAGCCGCCAAGCCTGCCGCAGCTGCCAAGCCAGCCGCGCACAAGGTTGTAAAGCATCACAAGAAGATCGAGCACAAGAAGCGCGTCGAAAAGAAAGTTGAGAAGAAGGCTGAGAAGAAGGTCGAGAAGAAGGCTGAAGCCGCTCCCGCCAAGAAGTAATCAACCTTGCGTTGATCGATCCAGGGCGGACGCGTTCCAGCCCGGACATGACGAGGCGCCTGCGGGCGCCTCGTTGCATTGGCGCCGATGCCGGTCGGCGCGTGGCATCGGCCGCACTTGCCTGATAATCGGGCTTGCTGTGACCCCGTCCATCCCTACACACCCATGAAACTGCGACCCGCTCCCCTGTGGCGCATCGTGCTGGCGGTCATGCTGACTGCAGCAGCGTCGGTGTCCGATGCGCAGCAGGCTGCGCTTCCGCAAGTCACGCTGAAAGCTGGCAAGCAGCTCATTCGGGCCGAAGTGGCCAGTACATCCGCAGAGCGTGAAACCGGCCTGATGTTTCGCCGCCAACTCAGCGGCAATCATGGCATGCTGTTCGTCTTCGCGCACGACCGCCCGGTTTGCATGTGGATGAAAAACACGCTCATCCCGCTCACCGTTGCGTTCATTGACGACCACGGCGCCATCACGAACACCGCCGACATGCAGCCGCTGACCCTGGACAGCCACTGCGCCGCGCAAAACGTGCGCTTCGCGCTGGAAATGCCCCTGGGCTGGTTCGCCAAACGGGGCATCCAGGCAGGCTTTGCGCTGCGCGGCACCCCCTTCGACACCGTCGCAGCGAAGTAGCGGGTAAAGAAAAACAACGGGCGCGCGAGCAGACCGCGTCGCGCGCCTCGCGGGGTCTCCAGCGTCAGGCGAAGTTGGCCTGCGCGAACGACCAGTTCACCAAGTGGTTCAGGTACGTCGAGACGAAATCCGGGCGGCGATTGCGGAAGTCGATGTAATAGGCATGTTCCCACACGTCCACAGTCAACAGCGGCTTGTCAGCCGTCGTCAGCGGCGTCGCGCCGTTGCTCGTGTTCACAATATCGACGGTCCCATCGGGCTTTTTCACGAGCCAGGTCCAGCCTGAGCCAAAGTTGCCCACGGCTGACTTTTGAAACGCCTCCTTGAAGGCCGCAAAGCCGCCCCACTTCGCGTTAATGGCAGCGAGCAACGCACTGCTGGGCTCGCCACCGCCCTTGGGGCTCAGGCAATGCCAGAAAAACGTGTGATTCCAGATCTGGGCTGCATTGTTGAACACACCGCCGGCTGGCGCCTTGCGGATGATGTCGTCCAGACCCATCGACTCAAATTCGGTGCCCTTGATCAAGTTGTTCAGGTTGGTCACGTAAGCCTGGTGGTGCTTGCCGTGGTGATATTCCAGGGTTTCGCGCGACATGTGCGGCGCCAGCGCATCCAGGGTAAACGGCAGCGCGGGAAGTTGGTGTTCCATAGGATGGCCTTTCGAGGTTGAACAGAGCGATGCGAATCGTCGATTCTAGGAACTTTCATTCGTCCCGGTTTGCCGTGTGGCTGCAAGCGGGTGCTCAACGACGGCTGCCGAACGCACCGCAAACCGCGCCGCCGATCCAGCCGTGGCGAGCACCAGGTCCTCTCCAGCCTGCACCTCGCTGGCCTCGTGCACAAGCCCACCGCCTGCATGCCACACGAGGCAATAACCACGCTGCAATGTCGCCGCGGGATCAAGCAACGCCAGACGCTCGCGCAACCCATCGAGCTTGCCTGTATCGCGGTCAAGACGATGGGTCGTCGCCTGAGCGAGGCGTCGCTCGAGCTCCGCGAACCCGAGTTGGCGTCTCGCCAACCCTTGCGCAGGTAGGACCGCGAGCTGCCTGGACGTATGCTCCAGTGCCTGCATGTGCTGCGCCAGGGTGGCGCGCATGACGTTTTGCATGCGCGCCTGCACATCATGCAGATGCAGCGCTGCTGCATGCAGCATGCGCTGCGGAGTGGGCAGGCGCAACTGCAGGCGATCCAGCCGCTGTTGCTCACGTGCGAGCAGCCTTTGCCACGCCTGCTGCAACGCGCGCGCCTGGCTGCCGACCTGCTGGCGCAGGTCGGCCCAGGCCGGAGCGCACAGTTCGGCTGCTGCAGTCGGCGTGGTTGCCCGTCTGTCAGCGACGAAATCGGCGATCGTGAAGTCGGTTTCATGACCCACTCCGCTGATGACCGGAATCGTGCTGGCAACCAGCGCGCGCGCCAGCGCCTCATCATTGAAAGCCCAAAGGTCTTCCATCGCGCCGCCCCCGCGCACGAGCAGCAGCACGTCCACTTCGCGCCGCAGGCCGGCCGTCTGCACGGCCCGGGTCAGCTCCGGCGCAGCAGCCGGGCCCTGTACGGAGGCCGGGTAAATGACCACACGCACTTGCGGACTGCGCCGCGCCAGCGTCGCCAGCACATCCTGCAACGCCGCCGCCTGCGGCGAGGTCACGATGCCCACCACCCGGGGGTGCGCGGGCAGGTCTCGCTTGCGCGCGGAATCAAACAGTCCCTCGGCCTGCAGCTTCGCTTTCAGGCGAAGAAACTGCTCCAGCAAGGCGCCCTGCCCGGCCTCACGCAAGGACTCAACCGTGAGTTGCAGGTCACCTCGCGGCTCATAAATCCCGATAGCCGCCCTCACCTCGACACGCTGCCCATCGCGCACTTCGAAGTTCACCAACGCCGCTCGCTGCCGAAACATCACACACCGCAGTTGCGCACCCTCGTCGCGCAAGGCGAAGTAGCAGTGGCCACTGGCTGCGCGCGTGAAGCCGCTGATCTCACCCTGCACGGTGACCACGCCAAAGCGCGCGAACAAGGTGTCGGCAAGCGCCCGCGCCAAGCTGCTGACGCTCCAGGCTTCCGCCCGGCTGGATTCAACCCGCACGGTGAAATCTCGATTCTGGCCGCGAAGTCAAGTGGAAATGTCCACATGTCGCGCCGACGGATGGCGCGGCAGCCGGCGGCAGGCCGAAATGGCGAAAAATCATTTTATCTTGTTGATTTAACATCATTTTTTTGTGTTCAAAAAACAGTCACATTAATTCACAGCCTTGGATTTCGGCCTTCTGGGGCCAGTCCCCCAGGGTTGCGCACATTGTTATCCACAATTTTCCGGGATAACTCCAAAGCCCTGCGAGCGAAGCCTGAAATCAGCCTCCAGCCTGGAAACTTCGGGGCGGCGCGTTGGCGCTGCACAGCACAACACGGCCTTCGCAAAGATCGCCACGGCCACGGTTTACCATGCAGGCGTCCAACAACCCTTTCCCCGACCTCGAGGTTCCCATCTTGCTGAGCATTGTCGAAGCTGCAGGCTGGCCGATCTGGCCGCTCATTGCCTGCTCCATCACCGCACTGGCGATCATCCTTGAGCGTCTGTCCACATTGCGAACTGCAAAAGTCATTCCGCCTCGTCTCCTTGACGAAGCCATGGCCGTATCTGCGTCCTCCGTGCCAGCGGCCGACACGATTGACAAGCTGGAGTTCAATTCGCCCCTGGGTGCCGTGCTGGCTGCAGGGTTTCGTGCCGTGCGCAGGCCGCACGCTAGCATGGAGAGCCTGCGCGAAGACATGGAAAATAGCGGGCGCACGGTCATGCATCGGCTTACGCGCTATCTGAACGCCCTCGGCACCGTGGCCTCGGCCGCGCCCCTCCTCGGGCTGCTGGGCACGGTCGTGGGGCTCATTGAGATCTTCGGCTCGCAAACCGGTAGCAGCACCAACCCGACCCTGCTGGCCCATGGCATTTCGGTGGCGCTGTACAACACCGCGTTCGGCCTGATCATTGCCGTGCCGTCACTCATGTTCTATCGCTATTTCCGGGGTCGCGTTGACGATTTCGGCATCGAACTCGAACAGGCCGCGAGGCGCCTGGCCACGCACCTTCAGCCGCAGGTCGAAGGCGCTTCGCCCGCCCGGGTCTGATCCTCCAGCGACTTCGCGATGAATTTCCAGCGCCCCCGCCCCGACGATCCGGAAATCAACCTCATTCCATTGATCGACGTGTTGTTGGTGATCCTGATTTTTCTCATGATCACCACAACCTATTCGAAGTACACCGAGCTGAAAATCAACCTGCCCACGGCTAACGCGCCGAAGGCACAGCCGTACACGCATGAGGTTGTTGTCGGCGTGGCCGCCGACGGCACGTATGCAATCAACGGGCATATCCTGCCCACGCGACGCGTCAGTGACATCGTGACCGCGCTGACGCAGGCGGCCCACGGCAATGCGAATACCATGGTCGTGATCAGCGCGGATGCGCAAAGCACCCAGCAGTCGGTGATCAACGTGATGGAAGCCGCACGCGTTGCGGGTCTGAGTCGACTGACCTTCGCCACGCAACACTCGTCCGGCTCGTGAAGTTCGCCGCCGGCCTGCCGGACCCCGCGCCGCATCGCGCTCCCGCCCAATCGCCGCAAGGCCCCTCCGGCTGGCCGGCCTGGTGGATGCGCCGGTCCTTGCCCGCCGTGGCGCTGCTGCCGATCGCAGGCGTGTTCGGTTTGTTGGCAGCCGCACGCCGGCTGGCTTACCGACGGGGGTGGCTGCCGCGCTGGCGCGCCTCGGTTCCGGTCATCGTAGTTGGCAACGTCACCGTGGGCGGCACAGGCAAGACTCCGCTGGTTCTGGCCATTGCCCGAAGCCTGTGCGCCGCCGGCTGGACACCTGGCATCGTGTCCCGCGGTCATGGACGCAGCAGACATGCACCGGACCCGCTGGAAGTGATGCCCGACGGGGCCCCCCGGCGCACCGGCGATGAACCGCTGCTGCTGGCGCGCCTGTCGGGATGCCCCGTCTACGTTGGCCGCAATCGGGCCCGTGCCGCGCAGGCCCTGCTGCAGGCGCACACCGAAGTGGATATCGTGTTGAGCGACGACGGACTGCAACACCTGGGGCTCGCGCGGGATGTGGAGCTTGTCGTGGTTGACACGCGTGGTGCCGGCAACGGCTGGCTGTTGCCAGCCGGTCCCTTGCGCGAAAGCTGGAATCGGCCACGTGCCGCGACCCTGGGGCCGACCGACGTACTGCCGCGCGTGTGTTCAAAGGCACCGCAATTTGCGATCGGCCGGCACCTTGGCATGGTGCGCAACCTCAAAAGTGGCGAACAGCTCTCGAGCAACGCATTCATCCAGCGGTGTGCCGGACTCGACATTGTCGCCGCAGCAGGCATCGGAAACCCCGAGCAGTTTTTTGCCATGCTTCGCCACACAGGCGTGCCTCTGACGCACACGCTGGCTTTACCGGATCATCACCACTACGCGCGCGATCCCTTCGCCGCGATGCCCGCCGCAGCCATTCTCATGACTGAAAAGGACGCCCTAAAATGCGACGCTTCAGTCATCGCGCTCGAGCGCCTCTGGGCCGTCGGCCTGGAAGTGGACATCGACCCCGCCTTCTTCCCTTGGCTGCAAGCGCAATTGCCTGCGCGTACGGAACGCCCTCATGGACTCACGTCTGCTTGACCTGCTGGTTTGCCCGATTTGCAAGGGTTCACTCGTCTACGAGCGGGCCGCGCAAGAGCTTGTTTGCCCGCGCGACCGCCTCGCCTTCCCGGTTCGCGATGGAATCCCCGTCATGTTGGTAGAACAGGCTCGCGACATGGACGTGCGCAGCGATGGTCCACCCGGCGACGCGCAATCGCCCGCCGCGCGCAGCGTGGATCCCTGAAGTGCAAGGTTTTACGGTTCTGATCCCTGCGCGCCGCGCCTCCACCCGGTTGCCCGACAAGCCACTGGCCGACATTGCGGGCCTGCCCATGGTGGTGCATGTGGCGCGGCGAGCGGCGCAAAGCGGCGCCCGCCTGGTGGCGGTGGCGACCGATGACGCCAGCATCGCCCAAGCCTGCGCTGATCATGGGGTTCGGGCCCTGCTCACGGGCGCCCAGCATGCCAGTGGCACCGACCGCATCGCCGAGGCTGCCACGCAGCTCGGCCTGCCGGAGTCGGAGGTGGTGCTCAACGTGCAAGGCGATGAGCCGCTGATCGACCCCGCATTGATTCGCGCCTGCGCGCAAGCCCTTGCCGATGACGCGAAGGCAGACATCGCCACCGCGGCGCACGCCATCAGCGACGCCGAGGAGGTGTTCAACCCGAACGTCGTGAAAGTGGTGCTTGACGCCCAGCATTACGCCTTGCTGTTCTCCCGCGCGCCGATCCCCTGGCGTCGTGATGCGTTCGCCCGCCTGGCCCCGCCTGCCCCTCCGGGCCCTGGCGTGAAGGTCCCCTGCACGGATTCGACGCTGCCCTTCTTGCGCCATGTCGGTCTCTATGCCTATCGGGTGAGCGCCCTCAGGCGCTTCACGCAACTGCCACCCTGTGCGTTGGAGCAGGAGGAAGCCCTGGAGCAACTGCGGGCGCTCTGGAACGGCTGGCGCATCGCCGTGCTGACGCTGCAGACGCCGCCTGCGGCCGGGGTCGACACACCGGCTGACCTGGAGCGGGTGCGCCGGCTCCTCGGGCATCCGGGCTCGTAGTGGCCGGGCCGGCCGCATCCCCATGGCGTGCGTGTTCGAGGGCTGACGCGGCAGCGTGTGTCAGGCTGGCGCCCGGGGTCCCGTGCTATTCTGAAATGTGTATCACGATTCCTCATTCCAACCACAAAATACGGGAGATTCCATGCGTTTAATCTTGCTGGGCGCACCCGGCGCTGGCAAAGGTACGCAAGCCGCCAGCATCTGCGCCCGCCACGGCATTCCGCAAATCTCAACCGGCGATATGCTGCGCGCCGCAGTCAAGGCCGGGACGCCCCTCGGGCTCAAAGCCAAGGCGGTGATGGACGCAGGAGCGCTTGTGTCAGACGACATCATCATCGGCTTGGTGCGCGACCGTCTGCAGCAGCCTGACTGCGAACGAGGGTTCCTGTTCGATGGTTTTCCACGCACCATCGCGCAAGCGGATGCGCTCAAGTCTGCGGGCGTGCCCGTCGACTATGTTGTCGATTTTGATGTGCCCGATGAAGATATCGTCGAGCGCCTCAGCGGGCGCCGCGTGCATCCAGCGTCCGGACGCGTTTATCACGTCAAGTACAACCCCCCCAAGGTACCCGGCAAGGATGATGTGACGGGCGAAGATCTGGTGCTGCGTGACGACGACCGAGAGGAAACGGTGCGCCATCGTCTGGCCGTCTATCACACCCAAACACGCCCGCTTGTGGAGTACTACAAGCGCTGGGCGCAAACTGGTGACCCGGCAGCGCCCAAGTTGCGCAAGATCTCCGGAGTCGGCACGGTGGACGATGTCACCCAGCGCATCATCGCTGCGCTGAACTGAACCACGAATCACATTTTCATCCGGAGCACCGCATGCAAATCGCGCACCATGTTTTCATCGTCACCGGCGCCGCCTCGGGCCTCGGAGCGGCCACTGCACGACGCCTGAGCGCAGGGGGCGCTCGCGTCGTCTTGGCCGACGTCCAGGATGATGCGGGCCAAGCCCTCGCAAAAGACTTGGGTGGGCGCTTTGTGCATTGCGACGTGACGCGCGAAGCCGATGCCACGCAGGCCGTCGCCCAAGCCCGCGAGCTAGGCACATTGCGTGGCTTGATCAACTGCGCTGGCGTGGGACCCGCAGCGCGGACCCTGGGCAAAGACGGCCCTCATTCCCTTGAAGCGTTCACGCGTACGGTGAACATCAACCTCATTGGCAGCTTCAACATGGCACGACTCGCCGCTGCCGCGATGGCCGCGCAGGAGCCGCTGGCGGACGGCGAGCGGGGAATCATCATCAACACCGCCTCGGTGGCTGCCTATGACGGCCAGATTGGCCAGACGGCGTATGCAGCGTCCAAGGCCGGGCTCGTTGGTCTGACACTGCCCATGGCGCGCGACTTGGCGCGCGACGGC
>JAKBCY010000129.1 GCA_021807445.1 Pseudomonadota bacterium | reverse complement strand
ATCCGGATGGGCCACAATGCTGCGTCAATCGAAAAGAGAGATTTTGTCCTGCATCAGGGGCTCTCTGGCTCTGCAGACGGGTCGGTGCAGCAGATCTCGGACCAGAAATATGTACCAAAGCGAATGCGGCAGGTGGCGTCGTTGCGGTGCCGGTCGGCATCGTAGCGGCTGGTGGCCTCGGCGATCATGGCGCTGCGCGCGTCCGCCCAGAGCTTGCGTGCCAGTGCCCCCAGGGCCGCGGCCGACTCCGCCGTGATGCCCTCGGCGAACACGCTTTGCTCCAGGCGTGGCCCCTGCCCCCGCAGGTTGCCAACCGCCGCCCAGGCGTGGTCCGCCAGATTGGCGCTAAACAGCTCCAGAATCTCGCGCGACCCCGGCGGCGGCACGAACCCGTCGCGATGCGGTACGACCATTTCCTCGCCCTTGACCACCTGCACCTGAACCAGCCCCAGGCGCAGCAGATCGCTCAGCACGCTGTACGGGTGCACATCGCGCGTGACACTGCGCGCCAGCGTGTCAAACGAGGGCGCCGGCCCCAACCGCAGCAGCGGCCTGGGCCGCTTGCGCCGGTCGCGGTACAGCGGATCCTGCACCCAGCGCGCGAACACCTGCGAGCTGATCGAAAGCTCCTGCGCAATGCGGCCCCGCAGCCCGTTCTCGCGCCACTCCCGCACGTCCTTGCGATGCACCCCGCTGAGCGTGCTGATGGCCGAGTCGGTGTCCTTTTGCCCTGTCCGCAACAACTCCGCGCGCGCCTGCTCGATGAACACCGGCTTGAGCTCGGCAGCCAGCCGCGTGTAATCGATGCCCGCGGCCAGCAGCAACTGCACCAGCGGCGCCAGCACCGGCCCCAGCGCGCGCAGCGCATCCTCCGCGCCTGGCATCGGGTGCGCGCGCGAGTCAACGACGGGTAAAGGACTTGGCGGGCGCCCCATGGAGGCCAGATCTCGCGTGCATGACAATTGTGTGACGCCAATGGTAATCGGGCTTCTCTATTGACCGGTACGATTTCCCATCTATCATGAAGCTTGTTTCCCCGATTTGCGGGGGGTGGCTTGACGTAACCTTCTCCTGAAAGGAATCACTCATGAAACGCCCATCGAATACGCTGATTCGTCCGTGGACCTTGGCGCCACTTGCCGCAGCCTTGGCGCTGAGCCTCAGTGCTTGTGGTGGCGGGGGCGGTGGAGGCACCACCCCAGGAGGAACGGCGAACTTTGCGTTGACCGATGCTCCGATTTGCGCCGGCATCACGAGTGTCTTTGTGACGGTCACAGGCGTTGAGTTGGTTGGTCCGTCGGGGACCTATGACCTGTCCCTGTCAACGCCGATACAGGTTGATCTGGCGACGCTGACCAACGGCCAAACACTGCCCCTGGGCACCATCAGTGTGCCTGCGGGCACCTATCAGCAGGTGCGCCTGATCCTGGCGTCGAACAATGGGAATGGATCCCAACCCGCCAACTACGTCGTCGATTCGACGGGTGCTCAGCATCTGTTGACCACGCCGAGCGCGCAGCAAAGTGGCTATAAGATCAACGGCCAGTTCACGGTTGCTCCGAATGGCCAGGCCAATTTGGTGGTGGACTTCAATGCGTGCCGCTCGGTCGTGATGGCCGGGAACAGCGGAAAATATATCCTCAAGCCCGTGCTGAACCTCACGGACGATGCCCTGGCCGGATCCATCACGGGTTATTTGCCGGCCGCCGATGTAGGGGCCGTGGTCATGGCCGAGGATAGTCAGGGCCACATTCTCAAGACGACGGTTGCTGCGCCGGGTGCGGCCCTTGGGGACCCGGCGACGTTCACGCTCGCACCGCTGCTGGCCACAACGACCGGTTATACCGTGGTGATTGCGCCGCCGGCGACACTTGTGTCTGGGTCCACGACGCTGAGCCCCAATTTTGCACCAGACGTCATCCTGAACGTCCCGGTGGTCGTTGGATCACCTGCGACGTTCCTGGGCACGCCGGCGCAGCCCTTGCAGGTTTTCGATTCGACTGGCACGGATCAAACCTATACCGGATCGGTGACGCTGAGTACCGAAGCCGACACCTTGTTTGTTGCGCAGGAAACACTCCCGAATTCAGGCCCCGTGATCAGCCTTGCGCAGATCAACGGCATGGAAAGCGATGCAACGCCGCTGACCGAGAATTACGTGCTGACCGTGCCGACGGCCCCGCCTTATGTGGGAACATTTGGCAATTCGATCGTCCTCAACCAATTGCCATCGCCCCTTCCGATCACCATCCAGTCCTATGCCTCAGACGGTGAGTACGGCTACATAACTCCAAGCGGTTCCTCATCGACCCTCGGGACCATCACGATTACGGGAATGAACAACACGGGCTTCGAAATGGATCATTGATCGGGACCATCGCTGCCGGCGGCTCGCAATGGGAGCGGGCTGTGTGTTGACCCGCTCGCTCCCCGCTGCCGGTTGAACACATGCCTGGCCTCGGACTGCGGCGCTGCCCGAGGTCACGGCGGACTCGGCGCATGCGCACCCTGCCGTCGCCTCACAAGAGGCTTGCGCGTCAAGGCACTTTGGCTTCCAGACGGCGAGCTTCTCACCCACTGGCGCCAAAAGACCGCCGTGATTGTCAGCGAGTACGCCACTCTGAGGGTGCGCAGGGCTGCTGTGCGGGCCCGAGATACGCCGACTGACGTTGGCCCGCTGCGGCGGGGTTCAGCACGCCGCGCTGCCCGCAGTGGTATGCATTGAGCACAAGTCACTGCCACGGCAGTGCAATGGCCGCGTCTCGGGCGCGCAGACGGCCAGGCCGGTCTCCTGCGCCTGTTGTGGTTTTTCGCGGATTCAGTCTCGGCTAAGAGCTCGTGGCTATGCTGTGGGCACGATGTTCCGTTCATGCGCCGAATGAGCGCCTGTCTGCTCGATCCGAGCGTCGAGGTTTTCATCCTTTCGTCCTGCCGCCATGCTCCCCATGTCCGACACCAAAGCCCCACCGTACCGATTTTCCGTGCGGCACTTCATTCAGCTCGCAAAGCCCTATTGGGTATCGGAAGACAAGAAGAAAGGTTGGACCCTGCTGTTCGTGATTCTCGCGATGAATCTGGCCGTCGTCTGGGTCAACGTGCGCTTGAACTACTGGAATAACGATTTCTACAACTCGCTCCAGGCGCGCAAATTCGCCGTGTTCAAGCATTTGCTGCTTGTGTTCACCGGTTACGCCTTTGCGTATATCGTGCTGGCGGTGTACTCGCAATATTTCCTGCAAATGCTGCAAATTCGCTGGCGCCGTTGGGTGACGGAGGTTTTTCTCAAGGATTGGCTGGCGGGCGGTACGCACTACCGCATGTCGCTTCGCCAAGGCAACACAGACAACCCCGATCAGCGTATCGCTGACGACGTTCGCAGTTTCGTGAATGATTCCCTGAGCCTTTTCTTTGGTTTCGTCTCCTCGTTCGTGACGCTTGTGTCATTCCTGACGATCCTCTGGACACTCTCGGGTGCGCTCAAGCTTTGGGGCTTCAATATTCCGGGCTATATGGTCTGGGTCGCTGTGGCGTACGCCGGAGTCGGCAGCTATGCAGCGCACAAGGTCGGGAAGCCGCTGATCAAGCTCAACTTCAACCAGCAGCGCTACGAGGCGGATTTTCGTTTTGGATTGGCCCGCACGCGCGAACATAACGAGGGCATTGCGCTGTATCACGGTGAGGAGCGTGAACTCGAAGGTCACGCCAATCGCTTCGCCAACGTTTGGAGCAACTGGTGGGGCATCATGAAGCGGCAGAAGCTGTTCACCTGGTACAGCTCGTTTTACGGGCAACTCGCCATCATTTTCCCCATTCTGGTCGCCGCGCCACGCTATTTTGCAGGCCAGATCCAGCTCGGCGGCCTGACGCAAACTGCCAGCGCGTTCGGCCAAGTGCAAGGCGCCCTGTCGTGGTTTATCGACGCGTACGGACGGATCGTGGATTGGCGCGCAACCCAGGAACGTCTATACACCTTCGTGCTATCGGTGGAAGCGGTGCGGCATGTACCGGTGAGCGAGCTTCTGGACGGAGGCGAAGTGGCGCATGTCGCAGCGGGCGATGACGCACCGGGCATGGCAGTGAGCCAACAGGCCCGGCGGGGGATCGATCTCGGCGACCTTCGCATCGCAACGCCAGATGGCCGGCCGCTGCTTCAGGCGGCGGGTGAGCGCATCGCCCCGACGCAGCACACCTTGTTCGTCGGTCCCTCGGGGCTGGGCAAAAGCACGCTGGTGCGGTGGCTGGCAGGGATCTGGCCGTATGCCGAGGGGACACATTACCGGTTGCCCGAGGGCAGTGCCTTGTTTCTCCCGCAAAAGCCATACCTGCCCATGGGTACGCTGCGCGAAGCGTTAACCTACCCGAAGGTCGCGGCAAATTTCGACGACTCACGGCTGCGCGATGCGCTCACACTGGCGCGTGTGCCGTACCTGTACGCCGCGTTGGACCAGACCGATACCTGGATGCAGCGCCTGTCTCCGGGGGAGCAGCAGCGCCTGGCCATAGCGCGCGCGCTTTTGGTCGCACCGGACTGGTTGTTCCTCGATGAAGCCACCAGCGCTCTGGACGCACCCACAGAAGCTGCCATGTACGAGCTTCTGCAGCGTGAACTTCCACACACGACCTTGGTAAGCGTGGCGCATCGGCTTGGCGTGATCCGCTTCCACCGCCAGATCCTGGCCGTGCAGCCCGGAGCGGATGCGGAGCCAGCGCGCTTGGTGCCTCGTGCCACGGGCCCAGGCGAGCCGGAGCGAGCCGGCGAGCCGGATCACTGGGCGCTAGCCAGCGCCTGACACCCGACTCCGAGGGCCAGCGCGCATGCGTGCGTTGGCCCTTCTCGATGCCGTTCCGCACGCCATGGCGTGTGCGCAGCAAGGCCGTGGTCGTTTGACCCGCCGGGCAAAGTCAGGCGCAATCTGGAAGCAGCGCAGGCTCCAGAGCAAGCCTGGACTAGGTCGAAAATTCCCGCGAGCGGCTTTGGCGCCCGCCTCGCAGCAGGTGATCAACGGTGAGCGCGCCACCGCCACGCACCGCGTAGTGAATCAACCCGCCCACCATGGCCACTTCGGCATACATCACGATCATCCCCATGCGGCCCTCAGGCGGCAGCACGAAGATCGCAATGGCCGCAATCGAAAACAACGCCAGCGCAGCCGCCGTGAACCGCGTATACAGCCCAATCGCGAAGGCCAATCCGCCGCCGAGTTCAAGCAGAATGACGAGCGGCAGCACTGCACCCGGCACGCCGTGTGACTGCATGAACGCCGCGGTTTGGGCATAGGTGTCGAGCTTCAACAGGCCAGCATGGACGAAGATCGCGGCCATCAGCACGCGGCCCAAGGCAAGAAGCAAGGCGGAAATAGTGTCGTTCACGGCAAACTCGGGGGTTGTTGGGATGACCCAGTGTAGGCGAGGACGCGACCACTGTCTGGCGGCGCCGGCGGTGCGGCGGCGCCAGACATGAGGCCGTTGGTGGGCGCCCAGCGGTGGGCCGACGCGTCGATGGCCGCGGACGATCGGCGAGTCGTGCCGTTCGGGTGTCAGCCTTGCAGGCTGCGCACGACGTCCAGTGCTTCGTCGATACGGTGCACGGGATGCAGCGCCAGCCCTTCGAATCGTGTTCCTGTATTCCTGGGTGCGTTGGCTGCGGGAATGATGGCTGCGGAAAATCCGAGCTTGGCCGCTTCGCGAAGCCGCTCCTGGCCGCGAGGCGCCGGGCGGATCTCCCCAGCCAACCCCACTTCGCCGAAGGCGAGTAGCCCGCGCGGCAGGGGGCGGTTCTTTAATGACGACTGAATGGCCAAAAGGATGGCCAGGTCAGCAGCCGGCTCGGTGATGCGCACGCCACCCACCGCATTGACAAAGACGTCCTGGTCGGTGCAGCCGATTCCGGCGTGGCGGTGCAGCACGGCAAGCAACATCGCCAGACGCGCGGGCTCCAGGCCCACGCTGAGGCGCCGCGGGCTCGGAGCGGCCGCCGTATCGGCGAGCGCCTGCACTTCGACCAAAAGTGGTCGTGTGCCTTCCAGCGTGGCCAGAACGCAGGACCCGGCCACGGGCGCGCCATGGTGGGAGAGAAACAGGGCAGAGGGATTCGACACGCCCTTGAGCCCGCGTTCTGTCATCGCGAATACACCGAGTTCGTTCACGGCCCCAAAGCGATTCTTGATGGCACGAATCAGCCTGTAGCTGCTATGGGTGTCGCCCTCAAAGTACAACACCGTATCCACCATGTGTTCGAGTACCCGCGGGCCTGCAAGCGATCCTTCCTTGGTGACGTGACCCACCAACACGATGCAGGTGCCGCTCAATTTGGCTATCCGCGTAAGTTGGGCTGCGCATTCCCGAACCTGGGCCACGGAACCCGGTGCCGAGGTGAGCATTTCCGTGTAGACGGTCTGGATGGAGTCGACGACGCACACCCTAGGCTGCTCGGCGCCCAAGGCGTCGGTGATGCGTTCGAGCTGGATTTCCGCCATCAACCGGACGTCGCTGCCCGCAAGTCCCAGGCGCTGCGCCCGCAGCCCCACTTGAGCGGCGGATTCCTCCCCGCTGACATAAAGCACCTTTTCCCCTGGATGCTCCGCGCCTCGCCCGCTTCGGGGGAGCGAGCCGTGCGCATCAGCTGCGGCAAGTTGCGTCACCGTCGCACCCGGGGTGCTCAGATGGGCCAACACTTGCAAAAGCAGCGTGGATTTGCCGATGCCAGGGTCACCCCCAATGAGCACGACGCTGCCAGCCACCAGGCCGCCGCCAAGAACGCGGTCGAGTTCGGTGATCCCAGTGGGCAGATGCGGCTGGGCTTTGGTCGGTACCGTGAGTAGGCTTTGTACCGTCGAGGCCGGTGCAAGCGCGGCGTGTCTTGCCGATGTTGCGCCAGTCCCCGTGTGTACCCCGGCGCGTGGTGCCGCGGCCTGCACGGTTTCGATCAAGCTGTTCCAGGCGCCGCACTGGGGACAGCGACCGAGCCATTTGGCCGATTGACCCCCGCATTCGCTGCAGACAAAGACCGATTTAACCGCAGCCATTACTCGACGTGCACCGTCACGCGTTGGGCAAGTGCGCACATGAGCTCGTAGCCCAATGTGCCGCATGCATCGGCAACTACATCGATGGGCAGTTCCGCGTCGTTGTGGCGGCCCCAGCACAGCACCGCGCTGCCCACATCGGCAGCGCGGCCTGCGGCGCGTACGGGGTCTAGATCCACCGTGATCATGTCCATGGAGATGCGCCCGAGGACACGGGTGCGCACGCCGTCCACGACAATCGGCGTGCCTGTGGGCGCATGGCGGGGGTAGCCGTCGGCGTATCCCACGGCCGCCACGCCGATTCGCATGGGGTGCGGCGCAGTAAAGGAAGCCCCATAGCCCACGCTTGCGCCCGCGGGAATGTTCTGCACGCTGATGATGCGGGTGACCAGGCTCATTGCAGGGCGCAGATCCCAATGCTCGGCATCGGGTGCCAAGCCCGTGGGTGAGCCGCCATACAGCATGATGCCGGGGCGCAC
>JAKBCY010000128.1 GCA_021807445.1 Pseudomonadota bacterium | reverse complement strand
CGCATGCATGCCGAAGCGGCCTGTTAACCCTCAATTAGCCAAGGACATGATCATGAACTCCATCTCGCACGCTGCAACCCCCGAACTCACCCGTCGCACCTGGTTCAAGAAGGGCGGACTGTTCGTGGCCGGCCTCACCGCCGCCTCGACACTCGCACTGCCTGCGCGCAGCTTCGCCGCTTCGATGTCCACCGAAGGAGACATCAAGATGCTCAACATCGCGCTGGGGCTGGAATATCAGGCGATTGCCGCGTACCAGGTCGGTGCCGAGTCCGGCCTACTCAAGAAACCCGTGCTGGCGGTTGCCGTGGGTTTTCAGAGCCAGCACAAAGCGCACGCCGGGGTCCTGGAATCCACCATCAACAAATTGGGAGGCACACCGGTGGAGGCCATGCAGCCGGCTCAATACCACTTCCCCACCAACGAGCTCAAGAGCCAAGCGGACGTGTTGCGCTTCGCCGCGGGTCTGGAGCAAGGCGCCGCCAGCGCCTATCTCGGGACCGTGCCCCAGTTCCACAATCGGGGCCTGGCAAAGGCCGCTGCCAGCATCCTCGGCGATGAAACCATGCACTGGGCGATCCTGCTCAACGCCTTGGGCGAAAACCCAGTTCCTGCAGCATTCATCGCGTAGGCGGCCCCGGTAGACGCATTGCGGCCGATCGCCGAGGTCCCATGCGGGATGCGTCGTGGCTCGCCGGGGGTCACCCCGGGGGCCGGGCGTTGCCGTTAAGATGCAACAACGCGCGTGATCTGGGGTCGCCGTTCGGGGCTCCCGCAGCGGGTTGGAACCCTGCACGGAGCGTGCTGTGCCGGGGCCCCCTTGGCGCATTCCGCAATTTGCACGACATGCCACCTTCGATACCCGACCTGGAAAAACTCCTGGCCTACTCGGCACTTGGCGACCATCAGGCGTTCGCCGCGGTGTATGACGCCACGCGGCGCCGCGGGTGGGCGATTTGTTTGCGCCTGCTGCAAGACCGCGCCTTGGCCGAAGACGCACTGCAAGACGCTTACGTCAAGGTATGGCACCAAGCCGCCAACTACCGACCAACGCAGGGCGCTGCCGAGGCCTGGCTAGCCACTGTGGTGCGCAACACCTGCCTGGACAAGTTGCGCGCCCTCAAGCGGGAGCCCGTGGAAAGCATGGACGCAATGCATACCCCCCTGGACCCGGTTGATGGCGCTCCTGGCCCTGAGCAGCGACTCGAACGCAGCCTGTCGCATGGCTCTCTCGATCGCTGCTTCGAGCAGCTCAAGCCTCAGCAACGCGAGCTCCTCACCCATTCCTATGTGATGGGCTTATCCCACGGCGAATTGGCCGCACGCACCGGCATGGCGCTCGGCACGATCAAAACCATCATTCGTCGCGCGATCCTGGCTTTGCGTGCGTGTTTGGAGGAGGGCGCCACACCATGACGCGCTATGACCGTCCAGAGCTTGCCGACCTTCTGGCTGCCGACTATCTGACGGGCGGCATGAGCGCTGCTGCGCGCCGGCGGTTCGAATCGCTGATCCAAACGCACACCGGGATACAAACGGCGACCCAGCATTGGCATAACCGGCTCGACGCGGGCCTGCTGCCCGACGATGCGCCCGCCGCCGTGTGGTCCGGAGTGCGCTCGCGCACCGGGGCCGCTGGCGAAGGCGTCCGCGGCCCCGATGTCGCGCCGCTGCAGCGCACCCGTGGCTGGGCGAAACACACCTGGCAGGCCATGACCCTTGGCCTTGGCGTGCTGGCCGCTTCCCTCTTGGTATCCCTGCTCATGGTGGTGCAACAGGCGGGCCCCGGCACACCCACCGCGGCGCAGATGGCTGCCGTGCTCAAGGGTCCCGATGGCCGTGGTGCAGTGCTGACGGTGCATCATGACCGTCTCGTGCTCACTGCCGTGGGCCCCACAGCGACGCCGAGGGACAAATCCTTTGAACTGTGGATGTTGCCCAAACAGGGTCGACCTCAGGCCGTGGGGCTGGTGCAGCTGCGCAGCTCCGACACGCTGAATCTGCCCGCACCGGCCCTGTTGGCGCTCGCCCAGGCCAAGGGGTTTGCCATTAGCCTGGAGCCTGCCGGCGGCTCGCCCACCGGACAGCCCACAGGACCCGTCATCTACGTGGGCGCCGTTGTGGCGATGACCCATCTGCAGCCGGGCGCGCCGCACCTTGCACCGGGCCAGGGTGGTGGCGATTTCTACGAATAAGCCGTCGGTGCCGCAATCTCGCGCCGCCCTCTCTGGCCGCCACGCCGTGGACTCTTGCCCGCTGTGCACCCAGTCGGACGGCCTTCCCGTCGTATGGAGCGGAGCCTGGATGCACCTGGTGCGAGCGGACGAACCCCAGCACCCGGCGTTCTACCGTGTGATCTGGCGGACCCATCGGGGCGAGTTCAGTGACCTGAGCACCGTGGAGCGCAGTGCCTGCATGGATGGTGTGGTGCTCGTCGAGCAAATAGTGCGCGAGCATCTCGCGCCGCACAAGGTCAATCTCGCAACGTTGGGCAACGTGGTGCCGCATCTTCATTGGCACGTCATTGCGCGTTGGCGCTGGGACACACACTGGCCGCAGCCCGTGTGGGGTGCACCGCGGCGACCCGCTGACCCGGTCCGGCTCGCGACCGTGCGCGCGCTGATCCCTGACCTGGACACTGCGCTGCGCGCACGTTTGCAGGAGCGTTTTGGTTAACCAGCCGACGCTCCGGGGCAGCACCCAATGGCGATGGCCGCAGGGATGCCCCGAAGGCGCGCGCCGGCAAAGCCACCTTGGCGTGATCACGCCGGGCGTGCGGCCCTTGCTCAGGCACGCCCGACCGAGCTTTCCCTGCCGGAATCACGGCCAATCCACGGCCGCGCCAGCGCCTTGTGGCGGGCAAATCGGCGCGACGCGGCGCCCAACGGACGAGCTGGGGCTCGCAGGCCCAGGGTTGTCGGTCAATCCACTCAGATGACCCGCGAATAGCGGGGCCCTTGCAGCAGCGCGGCCGCGTCATGCAAATAGCGATCGAACTGCATGGCCACAATGCGCACGAGTAACCTCCCCTGCGGCGTCACGCGCAAGGTAAGCCCGTCGCGCTGCAGCAACCCGGCCTCTTCCAAGGGGTGGAGTCGCTTGAGGTCCGCGGCAAAATAATCGGCCGCGTCCGTCACGCCATGGTGCTGCGCGAGGTTTTCCAGGTCAAGCGCGAAATCGCACATCAGCCGTTGAATGGCATCGCGCCGCAACAGGTCATCGTCACTCAGCGCAAGCCCCCTTTCGACCGGCAACTCGCCTGCGGATAAGGCCGCGCCATACGCTTCCAGGGTCTTGGCATTTTGAATGTAGTGCCTGCCGAGCTTGGAAATTCCCGACACGCCGAAGGCGAGCAGATCCAAGTCTGCGTGTGTGGAGTAGCCCTGAAAATTGCGATGCAGCTCACCCTTCTGCTGGGCTTGCGCAAGTTCGTCGCTTGGCAGGGCGAAATGGTCCATCCCAATGTAGACATAGCCGGCGTGGGCCAGGCGGCGAATGGCCAGCCCAAGAAGCACGAGCTTGGCTTGGGGCTCTGGAAGGTCGATCTCGTTGATGCGGCGCTGCGGTGTAAAGCGTTGCGGCAGATGCGCGTAGCTGTAAAGCGCGACGCGGTCGGGCCGCAGATCAATGACCTTTTCCAGCGTTGCAGCGAAATTGAAGGCGTTTTGCCGTGGCAGTCCGTAGATCAGATCGACGCTGACTGAGGCGAAGCCACTGGCCCGCGCCGCATCAATGACCTCCTTCGTTTCCTCAAAACTCTGGATGCGATTGACCGCTTGCTGCACAGCCGGGTCAAAGTCCTGCACTCCGACGCTCATGCGGTTGAAGCCCAGCGCTGCCAGGTGCGCCACGCGCTGCCTGCCGACCTTGCGGGGGTCAATCTCGATCGAGTACTCCCCTCCTGGCTGCAGGTCGAAATAGCGACGCGTCATCTCCATCAGACGCGAGGCCTCCTCGTCGTTCAGGAACGTCGGTGTGCCGCCACCCCAGTGGAGTTGCGAAACGGGCATGCGCTGGCCCAGAAGCCCCGCCACCAACCCCATTTCCTGCTCGACCTGGTCAAGGTAAGGGGCACTGCGTGCGTGGTTTTTCGTGGGGATCTTGTTGCAGCCACAGTAGTAGCACAGCGTCTCACAGAAAGGGATATGCACATAAAGCGACAAGGGAGCACCGCCTGCGCGGCCTCGCTCACGCAAAGCGGCCGCATAATCGGCCGCGTGAAAATCCGGCCGAAAACGGTCGGCGGTTGGGTAAGAGGTATATCGGGGACCGGCCACGTCGTAGCGGCGGATCAATTCAGGCTGGAAATCAAGATTGGCTGGCATCATGGTGTGACTCTTAATCGAGGGCATGATGCGGGTTGAAGACTGCGGTGGCTTTGATCTGGAGCAAAGTCGTTGCGCGTTACGATCGGCGCGGGGTTGGGCGGACACAAATGTTGCGTCGCAACTAAACAGCCCTAAGATGCAGTCCTTTTACATTCTACATTCGGGCGCGCGAGGGGAGAGGATCCGGCGCGGCGCGGAGCGCAGAGCAAAGCAAAGCAAAGCAAATGCAAAACACCGAAATATCGCACAAGGGGTCGTTGGCAGCACTCAGCCTAGGCGCCATGGGTGTCGTCTATGGCGATATCGGCACGAGTCCGCTGTACGCCTTCAAGGAGGCGTTCAGCCCGTCTCACGACCTGGGTTACAACGTCCCGAACATTTACGGGGTGTTATCGCTTATTTTTTGGGCGCTGACGATCATTGTCACGGTCAAGTATGTGCTTTTGGCGTTGCGTGCCGACAACGACGGCGAAGGCGGGATTTTGGCGCTGATGGCATTGGTCATGCGCCGCTACGCGCCGCGTACGCGCGGACGGACCGTGGCTGTGACGCTCGGCCTGATCGGCGCATCGATGTTCTACGGCGATAGCATCATCACGCCTGCCATTTCAGTGCTCTCGGCAATTGAGGGCACGACGGTGGCAACCCCAGTGCTCAATGATGCCGTGGTGCCCATCACGGTAGTCATTTTGATCTGTCTTTTCCTCGTGCAAAAGCGCGGCACTGAGTTGGTGGGCGCTTTTTTCGGGCCCGTCATGGTGGTGTGGTTCGGGGTCTTGGGTATTTTGGGCGTGGTCCAGATCGTGTCCAACCCGGCAGTGTTGTTGGCCTTGAATCCCTGGTGGGGGGTCGACATGTTCATCCGTCACCCGGGGCTGGCGCTGTTCCTGCTGGGAGCGGTATTTCTGACGCTGACCGGGGGCGAGGCCCTGTATGCCGATATGGGTCATTTCGGGCGCGCACCCATTCGGGCGGCTTGGCTTGGCGTGGTGATGCCGGGCTTGCTGCTGAACTACTTCGGTCAAGGGGCGCTGGTGCTGAGCCACCCCGAGGCGGTGAAGAACCCCTTCTTCTATCTGGCGCCGGGTTGGGCACTGTGGCCGCTCGTCATTCTGGCCGCCATGGCCACGGTCATCGCGTCGCAGGCGGTAATCTCAGGTGCTTACTCCATGACAACCCAAGCCATCAAGCTTGGCTACCTGCCACGCATGACCGTGCTTTTCACGAATGAGCGCAACCAGGGGCAGATTTATGTGCCCTTCATCAACTGGATGCTGTTGATCTTCGTGGTCATTCTGGTGCTCGCTTTCCGCACCTCGGACAATCTGGCCGCTGCTTACGGCATCGCGGTGAACATCACCATGCTCACCACAACGGTGTTTCTGTGGATGGTGGTACCCCAGCGCTGGGGGTGGAGCACACGTCGCGCCAATCTCGTGTTCATCCCGCTGGCACTGGTGGAGTTGCTCTTCCTAGGCTCGAATTCCCTGAAAATCGACCACGGCGGCTGGTTCCCGCTCGTATTTGGCGCGGCCGTGTATACGATGCTGTCGACCTGGAAGCGTGGGCGCACCCTGCTCAAGCGCCAATTGCAAGAACACGCGCTGAACCTGAAGGATTTCGTGCACAGCCTGTCCACCTACCCACCCGGCCGTGTTGAGGGCACGGCCATTTACCTCACGCCTGATGCCAACACGGTGCCCCATGCACTCCTGCACAACCTCAAGCACAACAAAGTGCTGCACGAGCGGGTGCTGTTCTTGTCTGCGCAAACGGCGGACGTCCCCCATGTGCCGGCGGAGCAGGGCATCGAGCTCACGTCCATGGAGGAGGGCATCTACTTGCTGCACGTGGATTTTGGGTTTAAGGACGAACCGGACATCCAGGCCTTGCTCAAGGACTGCGAACGGCTTTTCGGGCTGGAGTTCCACCTGATGGAGACCTCCTTTTTCCTCGCCCGGCAGACCATCATCCCGTCCAAGATTCCAGGAATGGCGCTGTGGCGCGAGGTTCTGTTCTCCTGGATGAGCCGCAACGCACAGGACGCCTCGGACTATTTCCGCATCCCACCCAACCGGGTCGTGGAGCTGGGCACGCAGATCGAGATCTGACCCGCAGCAAAGTCCCGGTTGTGTGCGAAAGTCCACAACCCCAGAGCGACGCACGACCCGGAACGCTTGCGTTGCGCAGCGGGTCTGGCATGATTGCTGCATGGGCTTGCATGCAGTTCGTGCTTTCCGGAGGTGCATCATGATTGCCGTTGCCGCCTACAAATCCGTCTATGCCGTCGATGACGTCGAGCGCAAGCTCAAAAACCTGCCCGCTGAGTCGCACGAGCAGCTGCGGCACACCTACACGCACATGATCGCGGCGGGCGGCCAGCGCTTGGCGACCAAGCCCGCGCAGCTGCCTGACATGGAGGCTCTGCAGGACGAATTGCCCAATTTTGCCGAGCCGCTCGAGGACATCCGGCGCGCTGTCGCCCTGGCTGTGGACAGTCGCGATGCCGTGGAAGTCACTCCCATGCTGCTTCTGGGCGAGCCGGGCATCGGCAAGACGCATTTCGCGCGCAGGGTGGCCGCTCTTTTGGGTACGAGCTGGGCGCTCGCGCCGATGAACGCGCTGACCGCCGGATGGATCCTCAGCGGCTCGTCCTCACAATGGAAAGGGTCGCGGCCCGGCAAGGTTTTTGAAACCTTGGTGCAGGGCGAATTCGCCAATCCGGTGGTGGTGATTGACGAAATCGACAAAGCTGCATCGAGCGTGCAATACGACCCTCTTGGCGCCCTGTACAGTTTGCTGGAGCATGACACGGCGCAGCACTTCACGGACGAGTTCGCCGAGGTGCCGATCGACTGTAGTGCTGTGGTGTGGGTGGCCACCGCGAATGATGCCTCGACCATTCCCGATCCAATCCTCAATCGACTCAATGTGTATGAGATCGACCCGCCGGACGAAGCGGGGCGACGCGCGATCGCGGCGCGTCTTTATCGAGACATCCGCAATAGCCACGATTGGGGTGGCACGTTCCCGCAGGCGCTCGGTGACGCTGCGCTCGATGCGATCGCACAAGTAAGTCCGCGGGAGATGCGCCGCCTCATGAATGGCGCCTTTGGCGCCGCCAAGGTGGCGGGGCGACATGAACTGATTCCACAGGACTTCACCCGCGCAAATGCACGGCGGCGCGCACGTATCGG
>JAKBCY010000127.1 GCA_021807445.1 Pseudomonadota bacterium | reverse complement strand
ATCCGTCGGGTCTCGTCGTTGTAACTGGCGCGGATGTTGAAAACGTAGCGATCCACAGGCTCGCGCAGCGCCATGGCTCCGGTAAATGGACCCACGAGAGGTATTTTTGCCGCGTCAATGATGGGCCTTGCAGCCAGAGTCGTCGGAGTGCCAACGTACCCAAGCAGGGCGAAAACCTGATGACCACCGCTGACAAACTGCTTGGTATTGGCCACGGTGCGTGTGGGCTCGTAGCCGTCATCCAGGCTCACCAGCTTGAGCTGCCTGCCGTCCACACCACCTTCACTGTTGACCGCCTTGAAATAAGCCTCGATGCCCATGCGAAGGCGGATACCGAGTTGGGCAGCGGGGCCTGTAAATGGAGCTGATTGCCCAACGAGGATTTGTGAGTCGCTCAGTCCGGGATCGGCTGCATGTGCGGTGGCGCAAAGACCCAGGCAGGCCAACAGGGGCCAAAATAATTTCATGTAGACCTCAGATCAGAAAATACGAAATCGGTCCGGTGGAGCCGGTCCGCAGAGGAGCACATGCAACTTCAGACAATGGCCAGATGCTCGGTACCGCTGGAGGGATCCTGCTGGTCGCGTTTGCTATCGAGCTTGATGCGCAGACGCAGGTCGTTGACCGAATCAGCATTACGCAAGGCATCCTCGTAGCTGATTTGCCCGTTTTCGTAAAGGTCAAAAAGGGCTTGATCGAAGGTTTGCATACCAAGCTCGCGCGAGCGCTTCATCACGTCCTTGATCTCGCCCACCTCGCCTTTGAAGATGTGATCGGCGATCAGTGGGGAGTTGATCATGATTTCCACGGCAGCCATCCGACCGCGCCCATCCTGGCGTGGCAAGAGGCGTTGGGAAATGAGTGCCCTGAGGTTGAGTGAAAGATCCATCAGCAATTGGTTGCGGCGCTCTTCGGGGAAAAAATTGACAATGCGGTCCAACGCTTGGTTTGCATTGTTCGCATGTAGTGTTGCCAGAACAAGGTGCCCGGTTTCGGCAAACGCGACGGCATGATCCATGGTTTCGCGGTCACGGATCTCCCCCATCAGGATGACGTCTGGGGCCTGGCGCAAGGTATTTCTCAGCGCCGCCTCCCAGGTGTCAGTATCGATGCCAACTTCACGCTGTGTGACGATGCAGTTCTTGTGAGCGTGTACAAACTCAATTGGATCCTCGACCGTAACGATATGGCCATAGGAATGCTCGTTACGCCAATCCAGCATTGCCGCCATCGAGGTGCTTTTGCCGCTGCCCGTCGCGCCCACGAAAATGATGAGGCCGCGCTTGCTCATTGCGAGGTCCTCAAGCACGCGGGGCAGGCCAGTGCTTTCGATTGTCGGTAGAGTCTGTGGGATCAGGCGAAGCACCAATCCGATGTTGCCCTGTTGAATGAACGCGTTGCAGCGAAACCTTCCAATGCCCGCTGGAGCGATTGCAAAGTTGCATTCCTTCGTGCGTTCAAAGTCGGAGGACTGCCGATCATTCATGATGGCTCGTGCCAGTGCCTGGGTGTGCTGCGGAGTCAGTGGCTGTGCCGACATCTTGCTGACTTGCCCGTCGACTTTGATGGCGGGGGGGAAGTCGGCTGTCAGGAACAAATCGGAGCCGCCGCGGCTGACCATCAAGCGCAGCAGGTCTTGCACAAACTTTGATGCTTGGTCGCGTTCCATCAGATGGCTCCCTGGTCAAATGCGGCCTTATCGGGACAGCGTAGAAAGATGTGCGTCATGCGGATTGCGCGGTTGCACCAAGCTTGCGCAGGCGCAGAGACAGTCGGCGCGCAAGCGACCCAATGAGGCGTGCGGCCGAGCCTGGATCCTGTTCCATCATCGTGTCGAGCGCCTCTGCTTCGAGTACGGCGACCTCTGTGGGGTTCAATGTCGTGCAATAAGACCAGCGCGGCCCGGCATCCAGGAGCGACATTTCACCCAGCACATTACCGGCTCTGACCTCCGTCAGCCGCATGCGCTCGCCCCAGGGCTGCTGTCGGTCCACGGCCACGACCCCGTGCAACATCACCAGCATGAAGCCTCCATACTCGTTCTGCTCGATCAGGTCCTTGTTGGCATCGACGGCGTAGAACTCAAAATACCGAGCGCACTTTTCCAAGTCGTCAGGGGTTAGTCCCGCCATGAACCGGTCGCGACTCCACAGATCCTTCAGTCGCTTGACCGGCCCTGGGCGGGCCAGCTTGCGTGCGCCAGCAGTCTTGGCGCGCTCGGCCCAGTGCACCACGGGGACCGTGGCGTCGTCCACATCTTGGAAGCCTGTCGTGAAAAACTGGGATTCCGCGCCCTCGTCCCCGTTTTGCTCGACGGGTTTGCTCCTGCGAAGCATCTCGAAGACATTTTTCATGGTGGTCAATTGCGAACGACGAGCACCAATCTGCGATGGCGCTGGTGGGTTGGAAAATGGTGCAAGTTTGTTAGTGAGGCTGGAATCATGCACCGGGGAAGTTCTCAGGCTGCTTGGCCTTGGCGCGTGCCTCCGTTGCCGATATGACATTGCGGCGCACCAAGTCAGCAAGATTCTGATCCAGCGTTTGCATCCCGTGGGCTTGGCTCGTCTGGATCATGGAGTACATCTGTGCAACCTTGTTCTCGCGAATGAGGTTGCGGATCGCTGGTGTGCCAATCATGATCTCGTGCGCTGCGACCCGACCCGAGCCGTCCTTGACTTTGCATAGGGTCTGCGAGACGACGGCAACCAGCGCTTCCGACAGCATGGCACGCACCATGTCCTTTTCTGCCGCAGGGAACACATCGATGATGCGATCGATGGTCTTCGGCGCTGAGGACGTGTGCAGTGTGGCGAACACCAAGTGCCCTGTTTCGGAGGCGGTTAGCGCTAGACGTATGGTTTCCAAATCGCGCATCTCCCCCACCAAGATGGAGTCGGGATCTTCGCGCAAGGCCGAGCGTAACGCGTTGGAGAAACTCAGCGTGTGAGGACCAACCTCGCGCTGATTGATCAGGCATTTCTTGGATTCATGCACAAACTCGATGGGGTCCTCGATCGTGAGAATGTGTGCATACTCATTTTCATTAAGGTGATTGACCATGGCCGCGAGGGTGGTTGACTTCCCTGAGCCCGTGGGGCCGGTCACGAGAACGAGACCACGAGGCTTCAAGGCCAGATCCCCGAAGATCTTCGGGGCATTGAGGTCCTCGAGTGTGAGGATTTTGCTCGGGATAGTCCGGAACACCGCACCAGCGCCGCGATTTTGATTGAAAGCATTGACGCGAAAGCGTGCCAGGCCCGGGATTTCGAATGAAAAATCAACCTCGAAATATTCCTCGAAATGCTTGCGTTGCACGTCGCTCATGATGTCGTACACCATCGCATGCACGGTTTTGTGCTCGAGCGGTTCAACGTTGATGCGGCGGACGTCGCCGTGCACACGGATCATCGGTGGCAGTCCGGCCGACAGGTGCAAATCCGACGCGTTGTTTTTCACGCTGAAAGCCAGCAGTTGCGTGATGTCCACTGCAATCCCCCCAAGATTGGCAATTTCCTTATAGTACGGGCCAGCCTGCCTCTGCACGGCAGGTTTGACCCATCGCATGGTGCCGCGTGTTGTTTCCACGGAACGATCAAAGCGTTACTCTCCTGTCCGGCCCGTCCATGACCCAATTCACCCCAGCCAAACGTCTGCGTGATGTGCGCATCCGCATCGCCAGCGCGGCCGCGACTGCAGCGCGCAATCCAGCCTCGGTATGCCTATTGGCGGTTTCGAAAACATTCCCGGCCGATGCAGTGGCCGAACTCGCTGCATGCGGGCAAGTCGATTTCGGCGAAAACTACGTGCAGGAGGGCGTGGGCAAGATTGCAGTCCTTCGCGCTACGCACCCGAGGCTTTGCTGGCATTTCATTGGCCCTTTGCAGAGCAACAAGACGCGAGAGGTGGCGACGCACTTTGATTGGGTGCACAGCGTGGACCGCGTGCACGTTGCTCAGCGTCTTTCGGGCCAGCGTCCTGTCACGCGGGATGGTCAGGCGCTTGCGCCGCTGCAGATTTGCCTGCAGGTAAACGTCAGCGGTGAGGCCAGCAAGAGCGGCATACCGCCGCAGGCGGTGGAGGATTTGGCCAAGGCCGTGATTGCGCTGCCAAACCTTCGCCTGCGCGGGCTCATGTGCATCCCGGCTCCAAACGACGACCTTCACGCGCAACGCGCGCCCTTCGCACACTTGCGCTCGCTGATGGAGGCGCTCAACCGAAAGGGCTTTGCACTCGACACGCTTTCCATGGGCATGAGCGCCGATCTGGAGGCTGCCGTGCATGAGGGGGCGACCATTGTGCGCGTAGGCACAGCCCTTTTCGGCGTGCGCAGCAAGGCCGTTGGGAGGGGGCAGGGGTGAAGGTGCTGCATGCCCTGAACGGGGTGCGAGCTTGCGACTGGATGCGCTGGGCCGCCATGTCAGGTTGACCATTGGACGCGAGTCCGGGCATGCGTGGATTCGCCAGAAATGCCAGAATGCGTACCTTGCCGTGCGTCTCACTGGTTGCCGCTGTCGTGCTTATCCCGAGCCTGTTCCCTGCGCTTGCTGCATGCACGAGGCGGCTCAGCGGGTGGGACGCCAGCGCCCGCAGCCGCACTGATCGCTTTCGGCCAGTGCCGCTTGCGCGAGTCAGGGACAGGGAGCCGCTGGTGCCCGTTGGTGGAACCGAAGCCCGGAGAATGCTGCCCGAGCTGCTTCGCAGACGCCGGGCCTGATGGGGCAGCGCCTCCCGTGCGCAAGGGATGGGCTGCGGCGCTCATGGCGTGCAGCGGCCGCAGCTTGCGTGGTCATGGCGCAGGCAGCCCAAACGCAGGGAGGACTGGGTATATGGACGAGGGTTGCGCGTGTAAGTGTTTCGTTGTCAGTGGTTGGGTGCAAGGCGTTTCGTTTCGCGCCTACACCCGTTCCAAGGCGTTGGGCCTTGGCATCGCTGGTTACGCCCGCAACCTGGCGGACGGGCGAGTCGAAGTGCTGGCGTGTGGCGACGCACAGGCGGTGGATGCGATCCACCGCTGGTTGTGGGAAGGGTCGCCAGCAAGCCGAGTGACGGCTGTGTCAGTGGTCGACGCCGAGGTTGAGCGCCTTCCTCAAGGTTTTGTGATCGGCTGAGCGGTGGCCGGATCACAGATCGGATACGAGGCGTCGCAGGTCCAGCTGCCCGGCGCTGGTGTGGTCGAGGCGCTCAGCTCGAGCGTGCGCCTGAGCCCGATCAAGCGCCCCCAGCTCCTCGATCAGACGCTGCCAAATTCCGGTTTGTTGCGGTAGCGTGGCGCAAAACAGCAGTTGCGCACCGCGCTGAACCACCAGCACGGGAAAATTGTCGGGCTCGAAATCGCCAAGCATGTCCGCCTTGTCCTCCACATCCACCCAGACCCAGCGAGCTTGGTGAAATTGCGTGGCAAGACTCTCGAAGCTTGCTTTCCATTGCCGGCAGACGCTGCACCACTGCGCGCAAAGGCACGCAACGATCAATCGCTCGGCGCACGGTTGAGCTGCGGGCTGCATCACGCGGATCCCGAGGTCGCTTGTGGCGCCAGCTTTCAGCGCAGGGGCTTGAAGCGCAGCCTGTGTGGTCGCGCGCCTTCCTCACCCAGGCGTCGCTTCTTGTCCGCTTCGTATTCCTGGTAGTTGCCGGCAAAGAACGTCCACTGGGAATCGCCCTCGGCAGCCAAGATGTGCGTCGCGATGCGGTCCAGGAACCAACGGTCGTGGCTGCTCACCATGACGCATCCCGCGAACTCCAGGAGTGCGTCTTCGAGGGCGCGCAGGGTTTCCACGTCGAGGTCGTTGGAGGGCTCATCCAGGAGAAGAACGTTACCGCCGGACACCAGGGTTTTGGCCAGATGCAGGCGTCCACGCTCGCCGCCCGAGAGTTGGCCAACCATTTTTTGCTGGTCCCCGCCCTTGAAGTTGAAACGCCCGGCATACGCGCGCGAGGCGATCTGGAATTTGCCCACTGTCAGGATGTCGTGACCGTCTGACAGGGCCTCCCATACCGTTTTATCGCCCGGTAGCGCCTCGCGGCTCTGATCCTCGTAGACGAGTTTCACCGTGGGACCCACGACGATTTCCCCGCCATCCGGCTTGTCCTGAGCAGCAATCATGCGAAAGAGCGTGGATTTTCCGGCCCCATTCGGGCCGATCACGCCCACGATCGCTCCAGCCGGAACTTTGAAGCTCAGATCGTCGACGAGCAACCGGTCGCCGTGAGCCTTGCGCACGTTACGAAGCTCGATCACTTCATTGCCCAGGCGGTCCGCCACGGGGATAAAGATCTCGTTGGTTTCATTGCGCTTCTGGTATTCGATGCTGGCCAGTTCCTCAAAGCGTGTCATGCGCGCCTTGCTCTTGGCTTGGCGGCCTTTGGGGTTTTGCCGTACCCACTCCAGTTCTTGCTTCATGGTCTTGAGATGGGCCGCTTCGCTGCGCGCTTCCTGCTCCAGCCGCGCCTCCTTCTGCTCAAGCCAGTTGGTGTAATTTCCTTTGAAGGGAATGCCATGGCCCCGGTCAAGTTCCAGAATCCACTCGGCCGCATTGTCGAGGAAGTAGCGGTCGTGCGTGACCGCTACGACCGTCCCCGGGAATCGGTGCAGATACTGTTCGAGCCAATCCACGCTCTCGGCGTCGAGGTGGTTCGTTGGCTCGTCGAGCAAGAGCATGTCAGGCTTCGACAGCAGCAGGCGACACAGCGCAACGCGGCGCTTTTCACCGCCTGACAGGGGCCCAATCAGTGAGTCCCAGGGAGGCAGACGCAGCGCATCGGCGGCGATCTCCAGCTGCAGGTCGGTATTGTCGCCCTCGCCGGTGGCGATGATGGCTTCCAGTTGCGCTTGCTCTTCGGCCAGCTTGTCGAAGTCGGCGTCGGGTTCGGCATAGGCCGCGTAGACCTCGTCCAGCCGCTTCTTGGCGGCGAGCACGCCGCCAAGCCCCTCCTCGACGGCTTGGCGCACGGTCAGCCCCGGGTCGATCTGCGGCTCTTGAGGGAGGTAGCCAATGCGCGTGCCAGCCAGCGGCACGGCTTCACCCTCGAAATCCTTGTCGACCCCGGCCATGATGCGCAGGAGTGTGGACTTGCCGGATCCGTTAAGGCCGAGAACGCCGATCTTGGCGCCTGGGAAAAAAGACAGGGAAATATCTTTGAGAATTTGTCGCTTCGGCGGAACGATCTTGCCGACGCGGTTCATTGTGAAGACGTATTGCGCCATGTGACTCAGGAAGTTGCTTCAGGGAGTTGCGTTGGAGTGGTGGCCACGCGCAGCGCGCAATGGGCAACCATACGGTGGCAGCTTAACGGACTGCGACCATGCGTGGCAAAGCCAGTGAGCTTCGGTTGGAGGTGTGGGAGATGCAATTCGAGCCCGAACCATGAGCATTTATTGGCGCTGGCCGCGCTTGCACTGAGCGTTCGGACGTGTTGGGGCGCCCTTGGGTCTGATGGAATCCGGCCGTGCGCACGCTGCGATGGCATCGCGGTGGAGGAATGCTGGTCGACCCTACGCCGCAGCCCAGAGTGCGCATTCAGGCCCCGGTACACGGCCTCAC